>PLFE01000041.1 GCA_003136675.1 Bryobacterales bacterium | reverse complement strand
GAGGAATCTTGGGGATCCGCGCGCGTGTTAATCTCAGATTGTGGCAACGATTGTAAGGGATCATCGGGAGACTCCTCGGGCACGCGTTCCGATTCCACATTTGAAGCCGCCAGTGAATCGGTTTTCCTCGCAGGATATTGAACATCCCGAGGAAGCCGATGACTTTATCGCGTTGGTCAGGGACCTCCGGCGCATTCCGTCCTCCAGTCAGCAGCCTTCGAATTCCCGGTGACGGATCTCCTTCTCGATACCGATGCGGTCTCAATTCTGTTTAAGCCAGCTCATCCTCTCTACCAGGAAGCGTACGGAATCACTGTGGGCAATCATCTGGTGATCGGTTTCATGACCCTGGCGGAACTGTCGGTTTGGCCCATCCGAAACAACTGGGGCGGGGAACGGCGGGCGCTCCTGAAAAATTTCATAGCGCTCTATACGCCGCTCTTTCCAGACGAAACCACCTGCCAGCATTGGGCTGATATTTCGGCGGAGAGCCTCGACGCGGGGCGACCGAGGGGGACGGCCGATCTATGGATCGCGGCGTGTGCTCGACAGTGGGGAATGGCGCTGGTAACGGGCAACTACAAGGATTTCGAGCACATTTCCGGCATGACGCTGGTACCACTCGGACCGTAGTCACGCGGCTTCGTGAAGTTCGAAGTCACTCCCTGTTAACGTGCAGGATGGGCGTTTATGGGTACTGATTCAGTTCTGGGCGCTTTCAGCATCGGCTTTCTCCGAGTGGCGCGTCATCCGCCCAGAACGCACTTCGACAGGATGCCGACAATGCGTCAATTGGAAGGTGGACGAAACAGCGGTGGGTTGCGCCCATCAGGCAAGACGTTTCAGAAACCACGTGGGGACAATTCATCGGGCTTTTTCCAATAGACTCCACAGCACTGGTAAACTGCTTGCTTATTCGATGGTGCCTCAAGCTACTTCATCCGCCGAATTCACCCTGCGTGACTTGTGGCGGAGCATGATGCCGCGACTGGGGACGGAGGGGTCGCCCTCTGTCCCTCGCTGGCCACCAGACGTGTTCGCATTGTGTGCATATTCCTTGCGCCAGGCTGCGGCCTACGTCCACGTGCTTTCAAACTGGCCACCTCGCGGCACTGCGACGCCGGAGTGGGGTATCCACTGCGAGGAAGTGGCCGGCGCGTGGCAGCATGCGATCGCGGGCAGAGAACCGACGTTACCGGATTCCGTGCTGCAATGCTGGTCAACTATCGCTAAAGGATTCGACCGTCCGCTCTCGGAACTCCGTGGGCGGGAATCGCGCGTCGCTCAAGCGATCGTGGAATTGATGGCTTACGCTGACCAGGCGTGCAGGCCATTCACCGCGCCACCCGGAGAGGAACCTGTCGATTCTGTCCTCTTCGAATCACTGGGACTGATCCAACTCCAGAAGAACGGTTGGAGGAGCGTTTGCAACGAGATCGATCCATCTCGTTTGCGCGTCCTGCCCAAGTCCCGTGTTCCCCAGCGCGGGCTGACGATCCGCTCCTTATCTTTATACGCGAGTCTCGTCGAAGGTGCGGAGATCGAAACCACTTTTTACGATAACCGCCAATGGGGAGAGGATCTAAAGATAAATGTGCTGGTGCTGCCGTGGCCATTCGAAGTGCTGCCATCGCAGTTCCGCCCTAATGATCGGCTGCCCGCAGAGATGGGTACGATGTCCAGCGATTTTGGCTTCTTCACGTACGAAGGCCGCCACTCCGGTAGATCATTCATCCCGGGACTTCGAAGACTTCTTGAAGAGGCCATTAGCGATTGCGGACGAATCAGCATGGTAATTCTTCCGGAATTGGCACTGACCGCCCGGGAGGCGACAAATGTTCGCGAACTGCTCGCGGGGTACGAGTGCGTGTTGATCACCGGTGTCGGTGCGGCGGGCATATCCGGGCATCAGCGCGGCAGCAACAGAGTCCAGTTGTATTCCCCCGGGATGAAACCAGTGGAACAAGAGAAGCACCACCGATGGAAGCTGGATAACAGCCAGATAATGCAGTACTCGTTAGGCAGCTCCCTTTATCACGCCAAGGCGTGGTGGGAACACATCGACTTATCCACGAGGCGTCTTTCGTTCGTTCGCCTTGCCCCCTGGTTGAATATCTGCGCATTGATCTGCGAGGATTTGGCCAGGCCTGATCCGGCGGGCGATATTGTTCGCGCGGTTGCCCCTAATTTGGTCGTGTCCCTGTTGATGGATGGACCGCAACTGATGTCAAGGTGGGCCTCCCGTCACGCGGCCACCCTCGCCGAAGATCCCGGGAGCTCGGTACTCACTATCACGAGTCTTGGTATGGCCCGGCTGAGTCGGCCGTCAAATGGCGCGAGCAGGGACAGAGTGATCGCCCTCTGGAAAGAGGAAGGAGCCAGTGCGGTGGAGATCGAATTGCCCGACAACCGCCGCGCTGTCGTTCTGTCGGTATCGATGAAGGCCTGCAAAGATTGGAGCGCAGATGGTCGGCTGCGCCAGTCGGCTATCCCATCTCTGACAGGGGTACGGTTTCTGAAGGGCGATCGCTTGCCCGCAGACCGTTAGGCGGCGCTATACTTAATTTAGATTATGGCAACCAGCACAAGCACACCGAAGGGTCGCGGGCATTTGATCGATCTGACGCCAGATGAAGCCGGCGTCCTGTCGTTTGTTGCAGCCTATGCCAAAATACCTGCCGCAAAACCCCAGTTGAACATCGTTTTATCCAAATCCACGAAACGGGCTCAGGCGATAGGAGCAGTGATTCTGGATCAATCTAAGACGACTTCGCCGGGTAACACTTTCATGGCCGGGCGATTTTCGAGGGCTAGCGAGAGTAACATCAAGAACTCCGACATCCTGAATAAAGCATCCCGATTAAAGTAGTCGACGTACTCGCGACTCAACGCATTCGGCAGATTAACCTCGCTCTTCCTTTCTCTTGACAGCGTCATTTGTTCGGATCAGAACGACAAGGCAGCTTGCGGCCTCTGATCTGGCACTTCGTCGTATAACGCGCAAACCGTGGAAGTAGGCGCCTGCCCGTCCTGGAGCGGATGGTCGGCCACTCGGACAATGATGGGCCCCGGATTACTCCCGATAAGTCGGCTTCTCGTCCGTGATTGGCCGGAAGCCGTTTCTGGGAATTCACTTTGACGTGTTGTCGGCATCTCGCGGAAGTGCCGCTCGGGGATCAGTAATGTGAAGTCGGCATCGCAACCGGAATCCCGAACGCATGCTCACACCAGCGGTTAGCGTTTCTCAAGACTGATTCCGATTCCGCCAATGTCAATGAGCGCATTGGCCTGTCATCGACGATTGAAACGTCGAAAGGCGAACGAAGCCGACTCTGAGGGATTTAGGCGCGCCTCAAACGACTCGCTAGAATGAAAGTGCCGCTGCGAACCATTTGCCCCCAAATGAGAATTTCAGTTGAGCTCGTTCCTCGCAATTCCACCGACCTACTTACCGATGCGACGACAGTTCGGGCGGTGATGCCCGAAGCCACTGCCTTCAACATTCCAGACCTCTCCCGATTTTCTCTTCGAAGTTGGGAGGCGTGTGCCCTGACCAGCAAGCTTATGCCTTCTATTCCGCATATTCGCGCGATGGACATTCCGCCGGGGGACGAAGTTCCTTTGGCGCGCACGATCCTGGAATCGGGATTGTCCGAAGTACTCGTCATTCAGGGCGATCCTCCACATGATCTCAGCAAGCGGACCTATCCCCATACGAGTGTCGAGATCATTCGCCGTTTCAAGAAGCATCATCCGGAGCTGAAAGTCTTCGCCGCCTACGATCCGTATCGCCAGAGTTTCCAAGATGAACTCAAAACACTAGCGCGCAAGCTCGAGGCTGGGGCCGACGGTATCTTCACGCAACCTGTCTTCGACCTTCGGCTTCTTGAGATTTGCGCGGAGATGCTGCGGGGGCAGAACGTGTTTTGGGGTATTGCGCCAGTTCTCGGAGACCGCTCACGGTCCTATTGGGAGACGACGAATAAGATCGTCTTCCCGTATGATTTCCGCTCGACCCTCGATTGGAACCGAGAAATCTGACTGGACTCGCTTGAGAGGGTAGCGTGCTCGAATCTGTGTAAACGCTTTTCCGGTCGTTTTTCCGTTCGATTCATCCTGCCAGAAGAGCGCGAAGCGCGTCAAGACCCGCTGACACGCGCGTGATAACCCGACCCTTTCGTTAATGCCGTCGCGCGGACGGGGGATTCACAAGGGGGCGCTAGCCCCTCTTGTGGGGGGAGCCGGCAGCATCGATGCGAGCCAGCGCTTTTGGCTGGCACGCAGCGTGCTCCGGCGTGGGGGGAACCCGCCCGCCCCGGCTTTCCCCGGAGGGGAAACGGGAAAGGGGAGATCAAATTCCTTGCTGCCGCAGGCGAATTCTGCGAAGCTTCCTAAGAGCCCGCTACGTGCGCACCCCAGCCTCTCGGATACGGTCCCCGCACATCGTCTCCAGATAGTTCAGCATCTGCTTCCAGTTTTGAACCGTCTCCCATTTCGCCGCTACCTTCGACAGCGCCAGGTAGAGAAGCTTGATCGCCGCTTCCTCGGTCGGAAACGATCCTCGCGTCTTTATGATCTTTCGCAGACTCATATGCAGCGACTCCACTGCATTCGTCGTGTAGACCACCTTGCGTACTTCCTCCGGAAACGCGAAGAACGGAGTCACACGCTCCCAGTGCTCCCGCCATAACTTGGCGATCGCCGGGTACTTCGGCCACTTTGCCTCGAACTCGCCCAGTTGCCGTTCCGCTTCGTCCGCCGTCGTTGCCCGGTAAATCGGCTTCAAGTCCGCAATCGCTTTCTTGCGGTCCTTCCACGTCACGTAATTCAAGCTGGCCCGCACCATGTGCACGATGCAAAGTTGTACTTGCGCTTTCGGGTAAATCGACTCAATCGCCTGCGGAAAGCCTTTCAGTCCATCCACGCACACCAGGTAAATGTCCCGCACGCCGCGGTTGCGTAGCTCGGTGAGCACATTCAGCCAGAACTTGGCGCCCTCCGCTGCCGAGGTCCACAAGCCCAAGACTTCTTTCTTCCCCTCCAAATTGATCCCCAACGCCACATACACGGCGCGGTTCTCCACACGTCCTTCGTGACGCATCTTCACATACAGAGCGTCCAAAAATACGATCCCGTAGAACGCCTCCAGCGGCCGATTCTGCCACGCCCGCGCTTGCTCCATCACCCCTTCGGTGACGTCGCTGATCAAGCTTGGACTCACCTCGACCTGGTACATCTCTTCCAAATGACCTTGGATTTCCCGCGTGGTCATCCCCCGCGCGTACATCGAGATGATCTTGTCATCGAAGCCGCTCCAGCGCGTCTGATTCTTCTTGATCAGTTGCGGTTCGAAATCGCCGTTGCGATCGCGCGGCGTTTCCACTTCCACTTCGCCAAAATCGCCCTTCAGGGTCTTCGTGGTGGCGCCGTTTCGGCTGTCGCCGCTATGCCGACCGGCCGGATCATGCTTGGCGTAACCCAGGTGCTGGGTCAACTCCCCTTGCAGAGCTCGCTCCACCACCTCCTTCGTGATCTGCTTCAGCAGCCCCTGAATGTCCTCAGGCTTCCGCCCCTGCACCGACAACAACTCGTCCAGCAGTGCATCGCTGAACACCCTCTCGGGTTTTTGCCTCTTCATTTCCCTTCTCCTTATTTTTACCCGGAGAACGTTTACACAGAATCAGCTACACCCTCCGGTACACGAGGCTTCCCCGGGTAGATGCCATAACTTACACTCAACTACATGCTCAACCGGGGCTATGCCTACACCACAATCATCAGCAGCAAATACCATGGACAAAACCTGCTCTCGCACCTGGCAAGCCTTTACCC
>PLFE01000137.1:2390-12458 GCA_003136675.1 Bryobacterales bacterium | reverse complement strand
GAAGGATTCTGGGTTTCCCTGTCTGAGAGCCTCAAATGTCTTCCTATGAAACCAGGCGGCAGTTCAGCAGGGTTTGATGATCTAATGCATGCGCTTTGACATTAAATCGAAAACTTGGTGGAGGCGGCGGGAATCGAACCCGCGTCCGAGAAAGCTAGAAGTGAAAAGACTACGTGCGTTTCCAGTTCAGTTGTTTCGGTTGCCACATTAGAACCGGCAAGAAAGCAACAACCTAGTCCGATTGGATCTCGACCTCTCAGCTCCGGACCGAAGCATCAAGACCTATCCCGTAAGATGACGTTCACTCACCGGCGCACGGGCTCACCGGCTGGAACGGCCGCTTAATTAATTAAGCAGCGTATGCAAACTGCGTGTTGGCAGTTGTGTTTTTCCGATCGTTTTACGGGAGCTCGGAACCCGGCACGACTTCCCTACCCTACACAATCCCGTCGAAACCTGTGCGCCCCCCTCAACCCAGTCTACCGCAAAAAAACTACCAGCCGCCGCCCAGTGCATTATAAAGCTGCACCAGCGACAACGCCTCCTGCTGCTGCGCCGTCTCCAGCGTCAGTTGCGCGGTGTACAGATTGGCGTCGTTGGTCAGCACTTCCAGGTAGCTGGTCGACCCCGCCTGGTACAGCATGCGCGCCAGTCGCACAGCGTCCGTCGCGGATGCCACCAGCTTCTCCTGCTGTTCCCGGTATTCGCGCGTCCGGCTGTAGGCCACCAGCGCGTTTGAAACATCGCGCAGCGCCCCCTGAATCGTCTGCTGGTAGGTGTCGATCAGTTCCTGGTCTTTGGCTTTCGAGAGCCGCAGGTTACTCCGCAGCTTGCCGCCATCAAACACGGTTTGCGTCGCCGTCGCAACCGCGTAGTAGTAGAAATTCTTCGATTCCACCAATCCTTTCAGTTGGTCGGTGGAGACGCCGCCCGTCCCGGAGAGTGAGAATTGCGGGAAAAACTGCGCACGCGCCACGCCGATATTCGCGCTCGCCTGCGCCAGCAGGTCTTCCGCCCGCCGGATATCGGGCCGCCGTTCCAGCAGTTCCGAAGGCAGCCCCACCGGCACATCCGCCGGATGCGGAGCGTCCGCGATCGCCTGTCCGCGAACGATCGGTCCCGGATCGCGCCCCAGCAAAATGCTCAGGTTATTCTCCTGCTGTTCGATCTGGCGCTTCAAATCCGGAATCTTCGCTTGCGCCGTGTAGTAAAGCTGCTCGGCCTGCCGCACATCCCCCAGAGGCGCGGACCCGCCCTGCTCCAGCGTCCGCGTCAGGTCCAGCGACTGTTTGCGCGCCTCCAGCGTTTGCTCCGTGATAGCCAGTTCCGCGTCCAGTGTCCGGAGTTGATAGTAAGAAGTCGCCACGCTGTCCACCAGCGTGCTGTAGGTGGTCTGCTGGGCCCACTCGGTGGCCCGCAGTTCCGCCCGGGCGGCCTCCGTCTGGCGGCGATAGAGTCCCCAGAAATCCAGGTTCCACGCCGCGGAAGCGGTGAGCCCGCCCGCATGATAGTTGGTTGATGTGTTGTTTGAATTGCTATTTGAATTGCTGCCCGAATTGCCGTTCGACAACCCGCTCAGCAGGCTGCTCGGCAGCCCGATCGCGTCATAAGTCCCGCCGGCGGTAATCGTCGGAAATTGGCCGGCCCTCTCCACCCCTACCTGCGCCTGCTCTTCCAGCACCTTATCCGCGGCGATCTTCACATCGTAGTTGTTCTTCAGCGCTTCCGCGATCAGCCCTCGCAGCACCGGATCGGTGAACACGCTGGTATATTTCTCTGTGCCCAGCGGTTTCCCGTCAGCCGTTGCCGGGGGCGCGCCCCGGTATGTCGCCGGCGTCACCACCGCGGGCCGCTTGTAATTCGGCCCCACCGTGCATCCCGAAAGAGCCGCCATCGCCGCTAGACTAGAAATCCAAACTCCAGCGCATCTCATTCCGGCGCATGTCCCTTCACGTCGAGACTGCCGCTGTGCTCCCCGCCCATTCGGTTCGAAAATCGCTCCGCCAGTGAAAACGTCACCGGCACCAGGAAGATCGCGATCAACGTTGCCGCCAGCATTCCTCCCACCACAACCGTTCCCAGAATCTGTCGCGCCACCCCGCCCGCGCCCGAAGCAAACCAAAGCGGCAGACATCCGAAGATAAAGGCAAACGCGGTCATCAAGATGGGGCGAAAACGCAGACGCGCCGCGCCCATGGCCGCTTCAAAAATGGTTTCGCCTCGCTCGTATTCGTCTTTCGCGAACTCCACAATCAGGATGGCGTTCTTGGCGGAGAGCCCGATCAACATCACCAGACCAATCTGCGCGTACACATCGTTTTCCAGGTGGCGCAGCGTCAGCGCCAGGTACGCGCCGAAAATCGCCACAGGCGTGCTCAACAGAACGCCGAACGGCAGCGACCAGCTCTCATACTGCGCCGCCAGAATCAGCAGACACAGCAGAACCGAAAGCGCGAACACCACCCAGGAAGGCGTACCATGCGCGGCCCTGTTCTCCTGAAAACTCATCCCCTGATAATCGAAGCCCATGCCCTTGGGCATGGTCTCGGCGAACGTTTGCTCCAGCGCCGTCATCACCTGGCCGGAACTCGCGCCGGGCGCCCCCACAATCGTGATCTGCGCGGCCTCGTACTCGTTGAACCGCGTCGTAAACTCCGGACCCGTAGTCCGGCGAACCGTGGTCACCGCGCTCAACGGAACCCGGTTGCCGTTCCCCGCCGTAACATAGAACTGTCCGATGTTGTCGATGTTGGTGCGCGAATCCCCTTCGGCCTCCACATATGTCTGCCACTGTCGCCCGAAGCGATTGAAGTAGTTCACCAGCGTCCCGCCCATGAACGCCTGCATGGTCGTATACACATCGCTTAGGTTCACCTGCTGCTGCGAAACCTTCTCGCGATCCACATCCACATAGAGCTGCGGCACCGCGGGGAAGTAGGCCGGGATCGCAGCTGCGATCTCTTTCCGCTTCCCCGCCGCGCCCAAAAACTTGAATAGGTTGGCCGTAAGAAATGCCGGGTCGTTGTTGCCCGATCGATCTTCCAGCACGAAGCTGACGCCGCCCGAACTTCCAAGTCCCGGTATCGCCGGCGGCGGGAATGAGAACGCCACGCCCTGTTTTATCCCGCCCAGCGCCCGCGCCAGGTTCTGCTGCACCGCCGTGAACTCTTCCGCCTTGCTCTTGCGCTGATCCCAATCCTTCAGCGTCACGAAGAAGAACGCGTTATAAGTACTCTGCGTAAAGCTCAGCAGGCTGAAACCCACTACCGACGTCACCGCTTTCACTCCCGGAACCTGATGCAGCGCGTCCTCCACGGACTTGGCAGCCTCGGTGGTCCGCTGCAGTGACGCTCCCTGCGGAAGCTGCAGGTTTACAAACGCGTAGCCCTGGTCTTCCGTCGGAAGGAATCCTCCAGGCAAACGCCCCACCAGCAACAGTGCCAGCGCGCTCACAATCACCAGCACCACCACGGCGATGGCCGACCGTCGAACCAGCATCCCTGAGGCGCTCACGTAGCCGTCGGTGACGCGCCCAAACACCCGGTTGAACCAGCCAAAGAACCGCGCCAGCGGGCTCTTACTCTTTTCGTTGTCTTTGTTTTTCGGCTTCAGCAACAAAGCGCACATGGCCGGACTCAGCGTCAGCGCGTTGAACGCCGAGAAGATGACCGATATCGCGATCGTCGCCGCGAACTGCTGGTACAACCGTCCCGTAATCCCTGGAATAAAAGCCGTGGGAACAAACACCGCCGTCAGGATCAGCGCAATCGCGATCACCGGGCTCGACACCTGTTCCATCGCCTTGAAAGACGCATCGCGCGGGCTCAGCCCGTCTTCGATGTGTTTCTCCACCGCCTCCACGACCACAATCGCGTCGTCCACCACCAGCCCGATGGCCAGCACCAAACCGAACAACGACAGCGTGTTGATCGAGAAACCCAGCAGTGGAAACACCATGAACGTACCGATCAGCGACACCGGCACGGCCATCAGCGGGATCAGCGTCGCGCGCCATCCCTGCAGGAAGATGTACACCACCAGAATCACCAGCGCCAGCGCGATCACCAGCGTCACCAGAATTTCGTGGATGCCCGCATTCACCGCCGCCGTGGTGTCGAGGGCCACGTCGTACCGCATATCGGTCGGGAACCGATCCTTCAGCAGATCCATCGCCTTGCGAACATCCTTGGCGCACTGCACCGCGTTCGATCCCGGCAACTGATAAATCGCCAGAATCGCCGAGGGCTTCCCGTTGAACCGTCCAGCCAGGTTGTAAGTCTGCGACCCGAGTTCAATCCGCGCCACATCTTTCAGGTGCAGCACCGAGCCATCCGGATTGCTGCGCAGGATGATGTTGCCGAAATCTTCCGCCGTCACCAGGCGTCCCTGCGTCCGCACCGTATACGTAAACTGCTGCCCGTCCGGAACCGGCTCGCCGCCGATTTGTCCGGAGGGGTTCACGGTGTTCTGCGTCTGCAGCGCGGCCGTGATCTGCGTCACCGTAACACCCAGCTTGGCCAGTTGGTCCGGCTTCACCCACACGCGCAGCGCGTATTGGCCCGCGCCAAACACCTGCACGCGCGCCACGCCTTTCACCCGCGTCACTTCGTCGACCAGATTGATGTAGGAATAGTTCGCCAGAAAAATCGCGTCGTAGGTGGAGTTGGGCGACGAAACCGCGAGCAGCATCAGGGGCGACGACAGTGACTTCTGTACTGTCAGGCCGGCTGTGTTCACCTGCGCCGGCAACTGGCTCTGCGCCTGGGAGACGCGCAACTGCGAAAGAATCTGGTCTGTGTCGGAGTTCGTCTTGATGTCGAAATCCACCGTGAGCTGGGTGAGGCCGTTGCTGGCGTTGGTGGACTCCATGTAGTTCATGTTGTCAACGCCATTCATCTGCTGTTCGATGGGGGTGGCCACCGCTTGCTCAAGCGTTCGGGCATCCGCCCCCGGATAAGTCGCCTGCACCAGAATTTCCGGCGGCACGATATCCGGAAACTGCGCCGTGGGCAGGCTCAGCAGCGAAACCACTCCCGCAATCACCATCAGGATGGCGATCACCGAAGCAACAATAGGCCTGCGGATGAAGAAACCGGAAATCATCGCTTGACCGGTTCCGGCTGCGGCGCCACTTTCATGCCTTCCCGGATCTTGTCGACGCCTTCCGTGACAACCCGTTCCCCGCTGCTCAAACCGCTCAGAATTACCACGCTGGTGCCCACCTGCAAACCCTGCTTCACTGGTTTGATGTGGGCGACGTTATCCGAACTCACCGCGATCACCTCATACGAACCTTGCAATTCGTTCACGGCCTTCTGCGGAACCAGCACCGCGTTGCGCAGTACGTCGGTCTGCGCGGAGACCCGCCCGAACTGTCCGGGGCGCAACAGGTTGCCCGGATTGGCAAAGCTGGCCGCCAGCCGGATGCTCCCCGTCTCCGTCGTCACTGACCGGTCCACAAAAATGATGTGCCCGGTGTGCGGATAAACCTGATTGCTCGAAAGCGTCAGCTTCAGCGGAATCAGGTTGCCGCTGTTCAGCAGATCGGCGCGGCCGCCCGATCGCGCCTGCGCCGAAAGCTTCAGGTACTCCTGCTCGCTGATGGAAAAGTAAACCTTGATCGGGTCGAGTTGCGAAACCGACGTCAGCACGGAAGAAGAACTCACCAGGCTGCCCACCTGCAGCAGCGCTTGCCCGGCCACCCCGGAGATCAGCGACTTCACCTTAGTGAAGCCCACGTTCAACTCGGCCGCTTGCACCGTGGCCTGCGCGGATACGATGGCCGCCTGATCAGCCGTCACCGTGGCCAAATCTGCTTCCAAAGTCTTGGTGTCGTTATCGAGAGTGCTCTGCGCAATCGCGTGCGCCTGGGCCAGCGGGGTGTCTCGCGCCACGTTGATTCGGGCCAGTCCCACTTGCGCCTCGGCCTGCGCCAGTGTGCCTTTTGCCTGCTCCACCGCGCCTCTTGTCTGATCCAGCACAGCTTGCAGCGCTCGCGGGTCGATCTCGAACAGCACCTGCCCGATTCCCACCACGCTGCCTTCTTTGTAATCCTGCCGGATCAGATACCCCGAAACCTGCGGCTGAATCTGCGCGTTCACATACCCGTCGGTGGTTGCCACCCACTCGCCGATCACCGGGATATCTTGTTGATTGGCGGTCGCTACCTCCACCGGAAGCGGAGGAGGAGGTCCAGGAGCGGGCGGTTTCGCACATGCGCCGAGGAACGCGAACGAAACCAGAACAATCCAATTCAGCTTCGGGACGGGGGATGGGTGAGAACAGGATTTCTCATGCCTCACCAGGGTTCGGGTCAATACGACATCTGATGCTTAGAGACCCGCAAAAGTTGTGAGAATTAGGAGCGACAGGTACTCCCGCGGCCTATCGCGTGCCCAAAGTCTCCGTCCGGGCCACGCCCGTCCGCCCGCTCGCCATCTCGAAATGACTCAGCGTCTGGGTATATCCGTGAACCCCGCGGAACAGAGCTTCCGCCAGCTTCTGCCGGTACTCGGGACGCGCCAGAAGTTTCTCCTGCTTCGCGTTGGTCAGGAATCCGATCTCGGTGAGCACGCTCGGCATCGATGCGCCGATCAGCACCACGAACGGCGCTTGTCGCACGCCGCGGTTGTGCGCCGTCGGGAACGACTTCACGTTGAACGCCTGCATCGAACTCTGCACGTTATCCGCAAATTGCTTGGATTCCTGCATCTTGTCGTGCAGCGAAATCTTTTGGATCAGATCCTTCAACTGAAACACGCTCTTTTCGGAAGCCGCGTTCTCGCGCGCCGCCACCGTCATCGCTTCGGGTGAGTTGGTAAAGTTCAGGTAATAGGTCTCGATGCCGGCTACCTCCGACGCGGGCGACGAATTCGCGTGGATCGAGAGGAACAGATCCGCGCGGCTCCGGTTGGCGATCGCGGTGCGCTCTTCAAGAGGCACGAACGTATCGTCCGAGCGCGTGTAAATCACTTCCGCGCCCATGCGCTGCTGAATCATTTTTCCGAGGCGCAGAGCTACATCCAGCACCAGGTCTTTTTCAAGCAATCCGCCAGGGCCGGCCGTCCCCTGATCGTGTCCGCCATGTCCGGCATCGATCACGATCCGGTTCACCTTCAATCCCAGCGTCCGTGTCAGGGACTGCACCAGATCCACATCCGAAGCGGTTCGCGCCGAAGGGCTCACCAGCGGCGGCGTGGGCAGTTGTTGCTTCAACTGGTTGGCGCGAGCGGACAGTTCCGGAGAAGTCTTGGGCATCGTCGCCATACGCTTCTGCGGTTCGCTGATCTTCGGATCCAGCTTCGCCATCCTCGAAAGATCGGCGTGCGGCACGCTCCTCAGTTCCGGTTTGTTCTCGGGCACCGCCGGCATAATCCGCGGCATTCTTGAAGCCGCCACCGAAGTCGCACTTGAAGTCGCACTTAAAGTCAAAGCTGACGTCGCCGGCCTCACAAAAGCCGGAGCCGCTGAAGTGATCGGACCCTCCGGATTCGCCGGTTCAGCCGGCTTTCCGGTTGTCTCGTGCAGTTCCACGATCAACCGGTCGGGGTTCGAAAGCTGCGACACCGTGAAATCCGATGCGCCTTCCAGATCCAGAACAATCCTGGTCACGCCCGGCCTCGTCAGCCCCACACGGACGCGCTTCACCAACTTGTCATTAATATCTTTGCTGAAGGTTTTGCGGCCTTCCACCGCCGGCGTCGCGCCGTCGAGGTCGAAGAAGATCCGTTCCGGATTATGCGCGCGGTCGGAGATATAGGTAAACGGTCCGTCCGCTTCAATCGCAACCCGAGTAATGCCGGGAAACGACCACGCGCGAATTCCTGTTACCTGCACCGACCCCGCTTGCAGAGCGGCTCCCGTTAGCAGGAGAGCCGGGATCGTTAGCAGGTGTCTCATATCATGGTGTCCGATAGGTGATTCTTCCGTCGGGTCCGACGGAAGCGGTTATAGGGCTATACTGCTCTTCCGGATCGGCGGCCTGGTTTGCGCCCTGGGTCGCGCCCGGTTCCATCACCGGGCTCGCCGCGGCCCTTGCCCGCCGTTCCTGTTCCAAATTGCGCGCCACCGTCGCCACATAGTTCCGCGTTTCCTGGTATGGCGGCACGCCCCCGTATTTCGTTACTGCGGCCTCTCCGGCGTTATACGCAGCCACTGCCTGGGTGTAATCTCCATGAAACAGATCGATCAAATAGCGTAAATACTTTACGCCACCTTCCACATTTTCTTTGGAATCGAAGCTGTCGTTCACCCCAAATCGTTTGGCCGTCGCCGGAATTAACTGCATCAGGCCCTGCGCTCCCTTGTTGGAAACCGCCAGGGGATTAAAGCCGCTCTCCGCCCGTATCACAGAGTGGATCAAAGGGGCTTCCACCTGATTGCGGGCCGCCGATTCTTCAATAATCTGCTGAATGCTGGCCTGCGCCGCCTGTGTGACGCTGCTCTCCCGCTGTTCCTGTGTTTGTTGGGTTGCAGGTGATACGACCGTTCGCCTGATCAACTTACCCGTTCGGAAATCCGTCCGAACTACCGAGGTTACCTTGCGGCCTTCCGCCGAAGCGAAGCAGGCCATAACGGTCATACTGAGGGCGATTATAAAACACTTCTGGAACATTTTGGAGGATGCAAGACAGATTTTAATCGATTTTCTCAATGTTATCATCGGCGCATGCCTGCGTTCCACACGGCGGGTTTTGTCCTGGCCGGCGGCCGTAGCTCCCGCATGGGAACGGACAAGTCCGCTCTCCTGTGGGACGGAACTTCTCTGCTCGCCCGCGCCGTCAATGTAGTACATGCCGCAACCGGCAGCGTGATCATCGTGGGACATCCAGCCATACGGAACACCGGTTCCACTCCGGTCATTTTCGATCGAATCCGCGGCGCGGGTCCCCTCGGCGGCCTCCACGCGGCCCTCGCCTGGTCGTCCGTTCCGTGGAATCTGATCGTCGCCTGCGACATGCCGCTGCTTGACTCGAAAGTCCTCGAAGCCATTCTGGAACGCGCCCACAGTCAACCGGAGTGCGATGCCGTCATCCCCGTCTGCGACGGCGCTCCGCAACCGCTCTGCGCCGCTTATCACCGGCGCGCGCTCCCCGCCGTCGAAGCTGCGCTCGCGGCCGGAACGTTTAAGATGATGGCAGCCATCGAAGGCCTCCGGATCAGCCGCATCGAAATGTTGTCTCCCGCCGCTTTCTGCAACGTGAATTCCCCAGAAGACTGGAATACCCTGCTCTCGGAAAAGTCCACATGACCGACGAGTTCCCACACTACATCGAATTCCGCCACGTATACAAGACGTTCTCCAAGCCCGTTTTGGCCGACGTCAATTTTTTCCTCGACAGCGGAAAAACCCTCGCCATCATCGGACGCAGCGGCGTCGGCAAGTCGGTTTCGCTCAGCCACATCATGGGATTCCTGAAACCGGATTCCGGCCAGGTGATTGTGGCGCATCAGGATATCACCGGCCTCACCGAGCCGGAACTGCGCAAGATTCGCCGCAAAGTCACCATGGTCTTCCAGGCCGGCGCGCTGTTTGACTCGATGACGGTCTTCGAAAATGTCCTCTTTTCCCTCGAAACACGGGAAGACTACGACGCCCAGAACCGCGAAACCGTCGTGGAAGGCCTCCTGAAAATCGTGGACATCTGGGATTCGCGCGACGCCTATCCCGCCGATCTTTCTGTCGGCGTAAAGCGCGCCGTCGCCATCGCACGCGCGCTCGCCGCCCAGCCCGAGTGCATCCTATATGATGAGCCCACCACCATGGTCGACCCCATCATGTCGGACCATATGGGCGACCTCATGCTGCGCCTCAAGAAGCAGTTGGGCCTTACCTCCGTCGTCGTCACCCACGATTTTGACCTCATGCGTAAAGTGGCCGATTCCGTGGTGGTGCTCTCCGACGGCAAGGCCATCTATTTCGGCCCCTGCGACGGCCTCGAAAAATCCACTGAGCCCCTCATCCAGGAATTCCTCGAAATGGACCGCATCGTAAAACCCTTCGCATAGAGAGCGCCCCTCGCGAGGGAGAAGGCTGCTCGAATTTCCAAAGAATCAACAACTTGCCCG
>PLFE01000137.1:0-2325 GCA_003136675.1 Bryobacterales bacterium | reverse complement strand
GGATTATTCGCGATCCCAAACGCAAATCGTCTCGAAGGGCTAGCCTTCGGGCGGATCGGAGTCCAATTGCTTCCGGTCCACTCCTACGTTTCCTTAGCCTCCGCCGACCCCGCCGAAAAGGATCACTTGGTGCGCTACCGAATCATAGGCCATACCCGCTTGTTGCCGCGCCGGCGGCCGAGTCGCGGGGTCCTGTTCCGTCCACGTCTTCCCGTCAAACGTCCACGTGTCGTTCATCACCTGGTGGCTAGTGTTAATACCGCCGAAGAGAACAACCACCTTCTCGGCGACGTCGCAGGTCACTCCAGTGCCGGCTCGCGCCGAGGGGGACGCGGTGGGCGAGAGTTGAACTCAGGTCTCCGTCTGTGCCTGAGCCGATTCGCAAAGCGATGTGGCTGCGATCAAGCAGACCGCGCCTCGCGCGAAATTCCTGAAAACCCAACTCTCAAAACTCATCCCGCCCTCCATCGATAAAGATGCTTAACTTGATCCTATACCGAAGGCGATCCGCCGCCCTGCCGTCTCGTCTCTGATAGAATTCCCGGCTGATGCCTGTCGAAACGTTGGTTGAAAATGCTGGGTGAAATGTTGGCCGAGTTCCTCGGCGCCCTCGTACTCATCCTTTTTGGAAATGGCGTGGTCGCCATGGTCGTTCTGTTCGGCTCCGGCACGCCCGGCGAAATCGTCCACGGCGGATACACCAACATCACGCTCGCCTGGGGCCTGGCGGTGACCATGGGAATCTACACCGCGGGCAAGATTTCGGGAGCTCACCTGAACCCCGCGGTCACGCTGGCTTTGGCCACCTTCCGCGGCTTCGCCTGGCGCAAAGTGGCGCCCTATATCTTCGCGCAGGTGGCCGGAGCTTTCTGCGCCGCGGGCATTGTGTTTTGGAATTATCTGCCGGCCTTTCACGCCAAAGATCCGCTGCTCGATCACACGGCGAACATCTTCACCACTTTCCCGGCGTTCCCGCAGATTCCCTCCGCTGGCTTTCTCGATCAGGTGATCGGCACCGCCCTGCTGCTGTTTCTCATCTTCGCCATCACGGACGACCGGAATCAACCGGTCGGAAATCTAGGCCCCATCCTGGTCGGCCTGGTGGTCGTGGTGATCGGGATGGCGTTCGGAGGCATGCACGGGTACGCCATCAACCCGGCTCGCGATTTTGGACCGCGCTTGTTTACCGCCGCCGCCGGCTTCAAGAACAACGGGCTAACCGACGGAGGCTATGTGTTCTGGGTACCGATTGTCGCCCCCCTTCTCGGCGGCATCATTGGCGGAGCCGCCTACGATTTGGGAATCCGGCGCTGGTTACCCGCGCCGCAGGCGTAGCCGAACGCCGCCAGGGCCAGCAGTCCGGCGCACGTCAGCGCCCCGGCGTCCGCTTCCGGGCAAATCATCATGTCCGTGCTGTCGCGCGAGGCTTCGGCCTCAATGCCTTGCCTGCAGCACTCATCAGGCGAAGCTGTGGCCGCGGTGGTGGAGAAATCCACGCTGCCCGCGCGCGGAGGTAGGGGACGCGGAGGCACTGAACGCTCCGCTCGGGTCAGGCTGCCCAGATCCGCAAAGATAACACTCGCAGGCGCAAGCGAAGCGCTGGCAAGCACGCAAAACACGATCATTTTCATGGCGCAAAATCGACAAGTGCCCGCGCAGGCGCAAATCTCTCTTTGGAATTTTGGAAAATGAACGAATGAAACTACATCTGGGCGCATTCGAGCAGATTCATCCGGGATGGGTGAATACCGACATCACCCCGCACCTCTACATCGCGCGGGTGCCCGGGCTTCCCAGGCTTCTCGAAGCCGCCGGATTGCTCAATGAGCGCCAGATCCGCTGCTACCGCGACGGCGTCTACCGTCAGCTCAACAGGCTGGATGTGAGCCGGCGTTTCCCGTTTCGCGATGGCTCCGTGCAAGCCATACACGGCTCCCATATGCTGGCGTCGGTGCCTCGCGACGTTGCTCAGAACTGCCTGAACGAGTGCTTCCGCGTGCTCCAGCCGGGTGGCGTTCTCCGTATCAGCATTGTGGACCTCGATCAAGCCGTTGCGGACTACAACCCCGAATCGCCCGATGCATTCGTGGATCTCATGTTTTGCCTCGACGCCTCGAAAAAGGCCAAGAACCGGAACTGGTGGCATTACAACGAGCGCTCTTTGGCGGACCGTCTGCGAATCGCCGGTTTTCAGGTCATCGAACGCCGCGAGTATCGAAAAGGCCGCTGCCCGGACGTGGAAATCATCGACAGCCGGCCCAATTCGTTATTCGTCGAGGCCATGAAATAGACAGCCGCGATTCCGCCGGTCACAGAGAAAAAAGA
>PLFE01000004.1 GCA_003136675.1 Bryobacterales bacterium | reverse complement strand
GCGGACCAGGATATGACGTATCTAACCTCAACATCCATATTCGCCTCGTAGTCCGACTTGCGAGCGCTACTTCCGGCTTCTGGCCAACTATTTTGACCCATCCGTGGTTTGCGGTCTCCCGCAGCACCGCCACTCAAGGTGACATCAACCTCGACGGTGGGATTGCCGCGCGAATCGAGTATCTCGCGGGCATGAATCGCCTGTATCCGGCTATTCATTCTTTTGCTTTCCCAACTGGCCGTATTCAATCGGGGTCTTGATGTAGAAGATCTTGGTGTCCATCGCCTCGATTCTTTCGAATAAGCGTTCGGCCTGTTCCTCGGTGACCGCCATGACCATTTCCATTGGTTGATCGGCGAGCTCGAAAAACCGCGCGGAATGCCGGCGGCCGTCGGCGCCAAAGCTCTCGACGCCCGAGAACGTCGTGCATCCGGAAATGCCCAACTCCTTCGCGAGATGCAGCAACCATTCCATCGCCTGCTTGTGTTCGATCCGGCGATTTTGTTCCGCGAGAAAACTGATCTGGTAGCCTTTCATGTCATTCTCCTAAATCAGGGTACGGATGAGCCGCACGGTACCGACGCCGAAGAGCGTCATGACGATACTGCCGATAACGTGGGCCGCGATCGTCGAGATTGCCCATNNCGTAAGGCCGCCCAAGAACCCAGTGACTGTCAGCAATCGCCATTGAGGTGACAGTGCCGGAAAGGTCAAGAACACCGCGATCGCGATACCAATCAAGTATGCGCCCAAAATGTTCGCCACCAGCGTGCCGGGCGGGAGCTGCGGAAAGGTTGAGTTCAAGCGATTTGCCAGGTACCAGCGTAGNNTGGCTTTGATTGGGCCGCGTGACGAGCCCGAAGAAACAGCTACGCCGGGACTATCGTCGCCCGGACTTAACTCGCCGTTTTGAGGATCCGAGGCCTTCATGAGGTCAGGCTCGGAGTGCGTCGCCCATGAAACTCGGCGGCTTCAGTACATCGCAAGTCGCGTGCACTGCCCTTGAATCAACCATCGCTCTTTACCTCCAAGTGAACTGAATCAGCTTGGGAAGCAGCACGGTGGTTAATAGATCAAGCCTACCGCCCTGGATTCCCGGGCATGGTAGGCATCATCAGCCCATGAGGGCGGTTCGAGGAGGAATGCCATCTCCTGAANNATCGCCACGGATCTGGGGGACAACGCCCCCTCCGACTCCGATCCAAACTATCCAACGATCCGCGTGGAGGCTCGCGGCGCCTGTTTACCTGTCGGATCGTGGCGCAAACCAGAGCCGAGCTTGCCAATCACCATTGCGTAGTTTGAACGGCCAGCAACGCTGCGATTTATTGATCCGCTAAGGCGGGTACTTGGGCAATCCGGACAACGTTCCATGACGACGCAGAGTAATTGCCACTATTGCCCAGAAACTCAGGGTTCACTACAGCTAACGACCGAGCGAAAATGAGGTAGCGCCGGGATCTGCTCACTCCCACTCAATTGTCTCCGGCAATTATAAGCACCTGAAACTGTTATCTTTTTGTCCGGCGTACAACGCACTTACCGTCAGATCTACCGCCAAAAACTTCCGCTTGAGGGCGACAGACGGCGATAGATGCCGAGAGCATCGAGCTCCTCTGGCTGTAGAGCGGCGCATTTGTGGCGGCATTCGTTTTCGCGGCCGTCGACGTCACCAGACGCCCGCTCTGGTCATCGACCAGCGATCACTGCGGCGGGGTCGAAACCCGATGGCCGTTAGCATCGATGAGCAGTTCTCCATCCTCTTTTGCGAATGGACCGTGTTGCGGCAGCGGCAGAATATCCAGCACAAGCTCCGATGGACGGCAGAGCTTCACGCCCCAAGGGGTGATCACAATCGGACGGTTTATCAGGATGGGATGCGCCAGCATCTGATCAATGAACTGCGCGTCGGTCCAATGCTCCGCTGCGAGGCCGATTTCCTCGTAGGGGGTTCCCTTTTGTCGAAGCAGGTCACGCGGTCGAATGCCCATGCGCCCGATCAGCCGCTCGAGTGTCGCCCGATCCGGCGGAGTCTTGAGGTATTCAATCACCGTCGGTTCGACTCCTGCGTTCCGGATCAATGCCAGTACAGTGCGTGAGGTTCCGCAGGCGGGATTGTGGTAGATCGTTACGGCGACAGATTCAGGCATGCAGGACCTCAGGTTTCGCTGCTCGGTCGGGGAACAGCATCCGGGCGACCCTCAGCGCGGCAACCGCCCCGATGAATTGCGCCAGAATGAACAGCGGCACATCGACGGGACGGATGCCGGAGAACGTATTGGTCAGCGAACGAGCGATGGTGATGGCCGGGTTCGCGAATGAGGTGGACGCAGTAAACCAATACGCGGCGCCAATCCAGGCCGCTACCATCCACGGCGCGTCCTCGGATCGGCGGTGACCGATCACGACCAGAAGCAAGCCAAATGTCGCCACACCCTCCGCCACCCATTGTGCTGGCCCGGTTCGAACGTGTGCGGAAAGCTGCCAGACCGGTAATTCAAACATCAAGTGCGCAAGCCAGGCGCCGGCACAGCAACCGAGGGTCTGGATTCCAGAGTAGAGTCCCGCATCTCGCCGTGCCAGCCGCCCACGCTTGGCTTCGATGACGGAAACTACCGGGTTGAAGTGAGCGCCACTGATAGGGCCCAACAGTGCGATCAGGGTGGCCAGTACAGCTACCGTTGCCGCCGTGTTTGCCAGCAGTG
Source organism: Bryobacterales bacterium (assembly GCA_003136675.1). Classification (GTDB taxonomy): domain Bacteria; phylum Acidobacteriota; class Terriglobia; order Bryobacterales; family Bryobacteraceae; genus Bog-113. Next base: position 3,244 of record PLFE01000004.1, on the reverse strand, counting down.
CGATGCCCGTATTTCCGCCGCTGAGACGTTCGGCCATGACGCCGGAACCGACCACCGTTGCGGCCAGCAGCGTCGATCCCAGCCCCTCTGCCAGCAATCGACGGGCAATTGAATCATTCTGCATCGCTGTCACTGTTCGGCGTCCTGCCGATCGCGTCCATGCGCTCTTTCAGACGCAATTGATCGAGGCTGGTGAGAGGCAGGCTCAGGAACAGCTTGATCCGCGTCTCCATGGCTCGGAAGGCCTGTCGAAAGGCCGTCATCTTCTCAACGTCGCTGCCCTCGACGGCGGCTGGATCCGGGATACCCCAATGCGCGGTCATCGGTTGCCCGCGCCACACGGGGCAGACTTCGCCGGCCGCGTTGTCGCACACCGTGATCACGAAATCAAAGTGCGGGCCAGCGGGCGTCGCGAACTCGTCCCAACTCTTGCTACGCAGTCCGTCGATTGGAAAGTCGAGTTGCTTCAGCAGACTCAGCGCGACGGGATTGACTCGACCGTTCGGGTGGCTTCCGGCGCTGTAGCCGTGGAATTGACCCTTGCCGAGCCGGTTCATGATCGACTCAGCCAGGATGCTGCGAGCGGAGTTACCCGTGCACAGGAAAAGCACATTATACGCTCGCGCCGACATCTGAGTTCCTTCGGCTGACTGGTTGATTGAGCGCCTTTGCCATGCAGACTGCAGAGGCCGGACAGAGGGAGCGGAATTCAGCGCTCTGCGTAACCTCCTCGGGGACATGCCGCCGCTCAATGACTTCGTATCCGTTCCTTCGGAAAAACGACTCGGCCGTCTCAGTCAAAAGAATGAGCTGTTCCACGCCTTTGCCTTGGACATCCTGTTCGAGTTGTGCAACGAGCCGGTTCCCTAAGCCACGCCGCTGGAAGGCAGGTGCGATGACCAGTGAACGCAGCAAGGCATTCGCCCCGAAACGCTCGATCCCGATCGCTCCGACGACATCGCCTTCGGTATCGAGCACCCACAGATGCAGATCCGAGGCGCTCGCCAAGTCATCTGTCGGGAGCCCCGCACCCTTGAGCAGCGCGGTCACCGCGGCAAGATCCGCCGATTGGCCAGGCCGAATGGCGGGCTGCAAACACAGCATTGCTACGCACAACAGCCGGATTGTTCGGCCTTCGGCTCGCTCTCCGCCTTCGGTACGCAACACCCCGCCTGCCTTGCCGTCCCCTCGCCTCGTGTCGGGACTATTGAGCTGCCGTGATTGAACACCGGCGTATCCTCGCCATAGACGGGGATGCAGCCGAGGGTATGGAACGTCTCCCAGGCAATTCCCGTCGGATCGGTCACCCAATATTTGTCGGACTTGGCATAGCAGCACGCCTGCCCGCTCTCATCGATCAAGTGAGCATCCGCTGCCGCCAACTGCGAGTGCATGCCTTCGAGCTCGTCGGCGGAGTCGACCTGAAAGCCCAGGTGGTTGACGCCGACCGGCTGTCGCCCCGTCGAGATCGCAAAGTTCATGCGGGGATCCTCCAACATCCACTTGGCGTAATCAGTTTCAATGCGTGTTGGCTCGGCTCCAAAGAGCGTCGAATAGAACCCGATGCTCTTGGTGAGATCGTCCACGGAGACGTGAATATGGAAGCGTTTCATGCGCGTTGCCTCTTGGTCAGTGGAACTTCCGCTTCCGCAGGCGCGCATCCCGGACCGCAGCCTTTGTCGGCGAGCACACAGCAGTTTTCGGTAAGAAATCCGATCAAACCATTCATGTGGGCGAAATTCGGACGGTAATAGAGAAACCGGCCATCCCGACGCACGTCGACGAGTCCCGCTCGCTGTAGCTCCTTCAGGTGGAACGACAACGTAGGCGACGAGACATTGAGCTTCTCGCCAAGCTGCGTCGGCGTGTACCCCTCGGGGCCGCGCTTCACGAGCATCCTGAAGATCGCCAGACGCGATTCCTGAGCCAACGCGGCGAGACTCTCGATGGCATCTTTCGATTTCATGTTTCGAAAGATATCGAAGTCTTAGAGAATGGTCAAGTTATCAAGCCAGCCACCGACTGCAGGGGCGCATTAAAAATGGCGCAGCCCGCGATGGGGAAATCCAACGCAAAAAACAACAGGCGGTTTTTGCCAGTTTTGCCCCCAATCTCGGGGTTCACCGACTCTGCCAATCGTGCCACACTAGGGAAGCGCGTTGGCTTGGTCACTCCGACTCATTAGTCTCCCGCCAGCGTGACGATCGACGAGATTAATCCACCCTGCGGGTTCAAACCGAGCAAGGAGCTCAAGACAAGACCGCCTTGTGGGGCGGTTAGATTTCACCACGTCAATTCACGCAGCTTCTGCAAAGAACGCCTTTTGAGCCCTCAAGGCTTCATCCAATGATTTCTGAATGTACGCAATTCCCTTCGCTGCTTCAGGCGTAGCTGCTCTGCGTTTGATCTCTGCGGGCTCAAGCTCTTCAATGCGTTGGTTCAGCCACCAGATATTGCCAAAGGAATCGAGAATCCTGCAAACCTTTTCTCCAAAGTACATCGTCGTGATGTCAGTCACCGAGGTGGCCCCAAGTTTCAGGGATGCCCGATAAACCTTCTCCACATCTTCGACGTACATATTCAATAGACTCGGTGTGGGTGACCAGCCCTCTCTTGAGTCAAAGAGCATCACCATCGCGGTCCCTATCTTTACTACCGCGTTAATGACTACTCCTTCCTTGTTCTCAATTCTACTGTGGGGAATTTCTTCCGCCTCAAAGGCAGTAGTTAGAAAATCGATCATCTTTGAAGTCGAACTGGAGACTATCCATGGAGTAACGGAAGTAAAATTGGCAGGGACAATTTCAATATTCTTCTTGATGTGGTTTTTCATGCCGCTTTCCTCGCGAATTGGTTTGAATGACACAAGAGCGTTGGCCCGTCGATGCACTGCCGCGCGCTTCGCCACGTCACGGGGCGCTACTGGACGGGATGCCGTGGAAATCGGTCATCAGTCTGCGGGAACCAACCAACGTCTTCCGTTCGGTGACGTACAAAATGTGCAAAAAGGGGCAGTCTGGGAGAGGCTCGCACGCCAATATTGGACGCAGGTTGAACGGTACTCGTCCGACCGGCGGCTCAGTGGCAGGCAGTCCAAGACAACCACCGTCCGGAGTCGCCTACTCGTGAGCATCGCAATCGGGTTTTTGCCAGTTTTGCCCACAAACCCTGGGTTCTCCATCTCTGCCGACCGTGCCAAACTAGAGAGGCGCCTTGCGCATCGGCAGTCTTAGCCTGGCCTCAT
>PLFE01000013.1 GCA_003136675.1 Bryobacterales bacterium | reverse complement strand
GGTACAACGCTCTGCGTCAGATTGCCGCGCGTCGTGTACGAAGTCCCGTAGCTCGAATCGAATTCCGCCAGCCCCGAAACGGACGCCAGCGGGTGCGCGGTGTAATTATCAAAGGCGTTCGATTGCAGCGTCACCGTATTGGTCAATGAGTCCACCAGCGTCTGCGTCAACTGAAGATTCAAAATGAATTTGTTGACGTAGGGGCAATTCCCGCTGGTACTCCCCGTGAACGGGCTCGTACACGAATTCTGGTAGGTCGAAGTATACTGTCGCTTCCATCCGCTTGAGCCGCTCGGCGCCGTCGCGCTCCAGTCCCAAATCGAGCTGGTCAGGATATTGCCGTACTGATCCAGCGTCTGCTCCCTCTGCGAGTAAACCGGGCTCGGCCCCGTGGAATCCGTCGTCACGTCCTGAGACACGTACGGATTGTTCGCCGGGTCCAGCGCGTAAGTCAACGCATCGTCGCGGAGTACCGTCCCGCTCGCCGTCTCCCGCTTCAGATCCGTCACCATCCCGATCGGCGCTGCGATGGAATCGGTGTTGGCAAAGCTCCAGCACCGCATCGCCGCCGCTGTTACATCCGTTAGGCAAGTGTTTGGGAACACGGAGTCGCCGGTTGCATAGCTGTTATAGGACATCGTATATTGCCAGCCATAGTAAGTGCCCGGGTTGGCGTTCACCAGGGAAAACGCATTCGCACTCACGTCGAGGTACCGGTTGACTACCGCGCGCTCGTAGATGTGGTTTGTGGATGGGGAACTCCAGATGTATTCGTTGGTCGCGTAGGTCCACTGTAACGAGCCTCCGTTCGGAAGCTCGAAGGAGTTGACTTCACCAGCCGTGGTATACCCGAACTGACGCGTGAAATTGATCTGGTCCGTCACGTTCGTTAGCTCGGTGATATTCGGAAAAGACCCCCCAACGAACGGGTCCGTGATCGTCAAAGGGCTTCCCGTGTAGTAGAACCAATAAGTCTCGTCCGTTCCAATAAAGTTTCCAATCGAACCGATATGCGGCACCCCGCTCGCATTCACCGGGTTGTAGAAGAACTCATAAGACACGCCGGCCTGCGCGCGCGTGTCCGCCACCACCGAGATCCGCGCGCTCGAATTCGGATAAGTCGTATTAATCCCGGAACCATACGTCAGCAGGACCTGATTGCCGTTCCGGTCTTCAATCACGGTCGGGTACATGCTTCCCGCGTCCTGCTCTTCGCCGCTCGACGTGCAGCCCATCACCCAGAAGCTCCCATCGCGGAAGTGCAGCAGTCCTGCGCTGGAATCATAGTAAACNNNNGTCTGCGCATTCCAGTAAGGCGTCAACGAGCCCGCCATCATCTTCAACAGCTCCTCTCGCGAGGAACTCAAATCCTCGGCGCGCCACCTTCTTATGAGCCCTGATGCACAAAGAGGTGACCGGCTTCCTCAACTTATGTCCGTGTATCCATAGTCTTCTTCCTGGGCTCTACCACAAGATATAACCAGTGTTGTCTGGCTGGCGTGGCTTCCGACAGCACCAAACAACAGGGAAACACAGTCTAAGATTTCGTGTAATTATCATTGTTCTGACTACCGATTAAAATGAAACCCGGTCGTACAAGGAGTCCGGATCGTTAATCGTTAGAGGAGAAAGCAATGTTTGCAGTCACTGGAATCACCGGCAAAGTTGGTGGTGAGATGGCGAGAACCCTTCTTGCAGCTCGGCACCCTGTCCGGGCCGTTGTGCGCGACGCCCGCAAAGCTGAAGCCTGGGCGACGCTCGGTTGCGAGGTTGCAGAGGCTGACATCAATGACGCTGCTGCGCTTACTGAGGCCCTGGAGGACGCCGATGGGGTGTTCATACTCGTGCCGCCGAACTTCGACCCGTCCCCCGACTTTCGCGAGGCGCGGTCTCTTGCCGCCACGCTGAGATCGGCGCTCGAGGTCGCGCGGCCAGGGAGAGCCGTATATCTGTCAACGATCGGCGCGCAGGCGACCCAATCCAACCTGCTCACGCAGCACACCATCATCGAGCAAGCGCTTGGGGGGCTGTCGCTCCCCATTACGTTCCTGCGGCCGGGTTGGTTCATGGAAAACTCTAGCTGGGATGTCGCCCCGGCGAGTCGTGATGGCCTGATTCAGAGCTTTTTGCAACCCCTCGATAAGCCCGTACCAATGGTCGCCACTGCCGACATTGGGCGCGTGGCTGCCGAACTGATCCAGGAAGAGTGGGCCGGCCGCAGGATCGTCGAATTGGAAGGTCCGCATCGCGTGACACCTGACGAGATAGCAGCGACCTTCGCCGATCTACTTGCCCGCCCTGTGAGAACGGCGGCGGTTCCGCACGATATTTGGGAATCACTATTCACGTCGCAAGGCATGAAGAACCCCTTGCCCCGCATCCGGATGCTCGATGGCTTCAACGAAGGGTGGATCGAGTTCGAGGGCGGCGAAGCTGGCTCCCGAAAAGGGAACGTCCCCCTGAAAACGGTGTTGAGAAGGCTCGTCATCGAAGCACCAGACGATATCAACGCATAACGCAGAGAAGCGTTCAACTGAATCCTGCAATTACCCGCCTTCTAGATAGAGCCTACATCATGATCAACCTAATCAGCGTGCGGAAAGTTTGCGGGCGACCGTAGGGGCCAGCGAGTGGCTCCTTATCGACCTGGCTGAATGCGGGACGATAACTGTCTCACAACACACCGCTCCCCTATCCCGCCCACACTCAACAAGGCGGCCGAGCGGAGCAGGCCCGTCAGTCCGCACAAA
>PLFE01000059.1 GCA_003136675.1 Bryobacterales bacterium | reverse complement strand
ATGTTTTCGCTCAGCCTGAGCGTGCCATTCGATGACGCGGCTACTCCTCCGGAGATGCGATTCGCGTTTGCCCAACTCCTGAAGTTGTTTCAGGGGCAGGGCTCGAAGGCGGAGGTTCTATCGGAATTGTTTTGGGCGAGCCTTCACGGTATCGCTGAGCTCACAAGAACCAAGCGATTTCTACGCAGCCGTCAGAAAGAGCGCGTGAGGGCGCTCGTCGAACTCTTCACTTTTCCAAGATGAAGCGGCACGGGCGGTGAAAGCGCGATCCGCAAGCCCAGTCCACTATACTGACTCCTTGCCGATCCTCTCCCGGGTCCGAACCTTTTTCGAGAAAGCGCAAGCGCCGCTCATCGTTATGGCCGGTGTCGTAGCCGTTTTTTGGAAGTTGGTTCTCACCAGCCAGTATTCTTTTCTGGAACACTATGACGACGCGAATCAGGTACTGCCATGGCTACAGGTGCAGGTCTTTGCCATCCGCCACTGGTCGCTAGTTCTGTGGGATCCCTATGAGTGGGCCGGCCAGTCGTTGGTCGGTCAATTGCAGCCCGGCGTCTTCAGCCCGTTCACCTGGCTGCTCGCGCTGGCGCCGCTCGATCGCGAGGGCCACATTCAGATCTACGCGGTTCACATTTGGTTCGTGTTCCTGCACGTCACTGCCGCCTGGTTCGCCTATTTCCTGTTTCGCGATCTCGGCTGCCGCAAGCCCGCCGCGACGATCGGTGCGCTGTTCTATGGAACGGCCGGTTTCCTAGGGAACACGCCCTGGCCGCAAATGGTGGAGTCCGCTCTGTGGGGGCCGCTCGTCTTCCTGTTTCTTCTGCGAAGCATGCGCGGGCGCGCGCCACTGAAGAATGCCGCGCTCGCAGGATTTGCACTTGGCCTCGCGTGGTGCGGAGGGCACCATGGCCCGGCGCTGACTCTCAGCCTGGCGGTTGGCGCAGTTTGCGTCTACTATTGCATAACGAATCGCAGTCAAACCATTCCGAGGTCCGCGGTCCTGCTCCTCATCTGCGTCCTGGTGGGCGCCGTGCAGATCCTGCCGTCGCTCGAATACGGCAACCGCGCCGTGCGGTGGACGGCTACGGGAGTCAAGCAATGGAACGACGAAATCCCCTACACCGAGCACGACGAATTCAGCCTCGCGCCGCAGAACCTGCTTCACATCCTGGTTCCCGGCGGCAACGGCATGATGGGCGATCCGTTNNCGCGAAGTCCGCATCTTTCTGGCTCTGGCCGCCGGCGCGGTGCTCTACTCCATGGCGCGTTCCGACTTCCTTTACGGCGTGCTCTACTCCCTCGTCCCGTTCGTCCGAAAAGCTCGCGAGCCTATTCTCGCGCTCAGCGTTTTTGAGTTCGGAATGGCGGGTCTGGTGGCGTTCGGAGCGGACCGCCTGCACGAGTTCCCCACGCAATTCTCGCTACCGGCCATCAAGCGCGCCCTGGTCTGGTTTGGCGTCGGCGTGTTCGGGTTCTTCTACCTCATGGCCTTTCTGCGCCCCACGGTGACGAGCGCCATCGTCGATACCGATCCGCGCATCGGCATGATCGCATTGATCGCCCTGCTTCTGGCTGCAGCGCTACACGCCAAACGCCCCTCGATCGCCGCCATCGGCTTCCTGCTACTGCTTGAGCAGGGCAATGAAACCGGCTCGCGCTGGTTGCACCAATCCGATAAGGGCGCCGTACTTCTGGCCCCGCTTTCCAAGACGCAGGACCTCGCGGATTTCCTCCGGAAGCAGCCCGGCCCCTTTCGAGTAGAGATGGACCGCAAAGACATCGCGTTCAACTTCGGCGATTGGTACCGCGTCGACACGGTGGTGGAGTATACCCCGTCCGCACCCGCCGAAACGCTCCGCCTGAACTGGTGGCAGGACCGCATGGCGCAGTTGTATGGGATCGGATACACCATCGCCAAGACGCCCACGCGACCTGGCCAGCAAGAGGTCTTCACCGGTTCTTCGGGATTGAAGATCTTCCGCAATCCGCAAGCGTTCCCCCGCGCCTGGACAGTTCATCAGATCACCGCGGCGCCCGATGAAGACCGAGGCGCGGACCTGGTGCGCGACGGGAATTTCGATTTGAAAACCACGGTCGTGATGGCCGGCGAGAAACCGCCAGTCGAATCGTGCAGCGCGCCGGACACATTAGAACCGGTTTCCGAAACGCCTTCGCGCGTGAGCGTTAGCGTAAACATGGCCTGCCCGGGATTAGCCGTGGTGAGTGATAACTGGTTTCCCGGCTGGGTCGCAACCGTTGACGGAAAGCCCGCGCGCATCTGGAAAGTGGACACGTCATTTCGCGGCGTCGCTGCCGGAAGCGGTAGGCACAGGATCGAGATGAACTACCGGCCCGGTTCCGTCTATCTCGGCGTCGCGTGTGCGCTAGCCGGGCTCATCCTCACGGCCTTCCTCGTGCGACGCAAAGAAGAGGCGGCCCCTGGGCGACCGCCTCCCCAAAATCGCCGTCGGCCGCGAGTCCCTCTCGGGAAGCACAATAACGGTGTCGCCATGAAGCGGCTTTTTCAGACCTGTCGCGCTCAGTTGTTCCTGATCGCCGCGGTCTGCGCGGTCTACTGGAAAATTCTGCTCTCTGGCCAGTACAGCGTTCTGGAACATCCCGACATGGCGAATCTGGATCTGCCTTGGATGGAGCTTCAGGTGCACGCCCTTCAAAGCGGAACCATAGCTTTGTGGAGCCCTTACGAGTGGTTCGGGCATACGATCATCGGCCAGCTCGCGTTTGTTCTGTGTAGCCCGCTCAGCTATCTGCTGGCGCTCGGGCCGCTGGATAGCAACGGCCACATCCAGATGTGGTTCGTTCAGATTTGGATCGTGCTGATTCACTGTGCGGTCGCGCTATTTGCGTTCTGGCTTTGCCGCGATCTGGGTTGCTCGCGCGCCGCCGCGCTAGCCGGAGGATTGCTCTACGCGACATCAAGCGGAATCGGAAACACGGGATGGCCGCAGTTTGTCCTTGTCGCGATGTGGGGTCCGCTGCTGTTTTTGTTCCTGATGCGGAGCCTGCGCGGCAGAGCGCCCCTGAAGAACGCGGCGTGGGCGGGCGTCGCGCTTGGCCTCGCGTGGCTGGGCGGGCACCACGCGCCGGCGATTTACCTGACGCTGGCTAGTTTTGGGGCTGGCCTTACGTTCCTCATCCGGCGCCCGGGCGCAAGATTTCGAGGAGGCTGCCGGCTCGCCGTCATGTTCGTCGTCTTCGTTTCGGTCGCATCCGTCCAAGCCCTGCCCGCCGCCGAGTCCGGCCAGCTCTCTCTTCGATGGGTCAGCAGCGGTCCGACCGCATGGAACGACACAGTCCCCTTTCCCGAGCACGGGCTGTTTGCCTTTTCCGTCCCCGATATGTTGCACCTTGTCGTTCCGGGCGGGACGGCGCTATATTGGGACCCTTTCATCGGAGTCGTGGGCCTCAGCCTGGCGGCCATTGCGGTTTTGTGCGCGTTCCGGCGGATCGAGGTCAGGGTCTTCGCGATGCTCGGCCTCAGCGCGTTCCTGTTCGCGCTTGCCAAGAACGACGTCTTCTATGGTTTGTTCTACGCGCTGGTCCCGCTCGTCGAGAAAGCCCGTGAACCAATGGTCGCGCTAAGTGTCTTCGGCATCTCGGTCGCTGTGCTTGCCGCTTTCGGCGTCGACCAGCTTCTCGCGGGCGGCGCGAGAAAGGTGTTGCCCCAGGTGGGTGCCGTCTTGGTATCGTTTGCGATACTAACCTTCTCGCTATTCCTGCTGACAAGGTTTCTTCAGCCGGCCGTGACCAGCACCATTGCGCAAGGCGATCCCCGTGTAGGCATGATCGCGCTGATTGCGTTGGGGGCCGCGGGGATCTTGTTGGCCTGGAATCGCGGGGTGCTCGGACGCACTGGCGTGGTCGTCCTGCTCTGCGCATCCATGATGATTGAGCAGGGCGTCGAGTCAGACTGGAATTACGCCCACAAAGACGACAAAGGCCGCGCGGCATTCTTGAAACCTCTCTTCGACAATCAAGACGTCGCGGACTTCTTGCGCTCCCGGCCCGATCCGAAGCGGGCGGAACTCAACAACAAGGATATTAGCTTCAACTTTGGCAACTGGTATGGCATCGACGCTCCCGAAGAATATACGAACGGCATGTTGGCCGATACCTATCGTTTGGGCTGGAATTCCGACCGGCTCTCGCGCATGTACGGCGAGAACTACACGGTAAGCAAAGTTTCTACGCGCGGCGGGCAGCAGGATCTCTTTACCGGTGCAAGCGGACTGAAGGTGTTTGCGAACCCCGCTGCGTTTCCACGCGCGTGGACCGTTCACGAACTGCGCACTGCGCCGGATGAAGATCGCGCCGCGGCGCTGGTTCGCGACGGCCCATTCGATTTGCGCTCCACGGCGGTGATGACTGGAAAACCCCCATCGCTCGAGAAATGCGGAGGTGAGGACCGGGTCAATGGCTTCCGGGAAGATCTTTCGTCGGTCCATGTCGGCGTGACGATGGCTTGCACCGGACTTGTGATCGTTAGCGATTCCTACTACCCCGGATGGCGGGCGCAGGTGGACGGAAAGTCTGCGAAGCTCTGGAAGGTGAACACCGTCATCCGGGGCGTGGTCGTCCCCCCAGGCGGGCACGAGATCGTGATGAACTACAGGCCGCTCTCCGTGTATGCGGGCTTCGTCCTGATGCTATGCGGCTTCACAATCGCGATTGTTCTTCAGCGCCGCAGGGAACCAGACGGCATCGACCTACTCAGTAATTCCACATCTCTCTCATCGTTATAGAAATGCGGCGAGATGCGCAGTTTCCCGCGCCGCGCAGAAACCAGAATACGCTCTTCGCGAAGCCGCGCCGCAATCGCCCGGGCGTCTTCGGCAACCGGCAGCGCCACAATTGGCGAACGACCATCGCCGCCGCAAGCTTTGGCCAGTTCAAGCACGCGGTTCTCAATCGCCGCCGGCCCAAGATCGAGCATCCATTCGACGGACGCTTTCAAACCATAGAGTGGTGCAAAAGCCAGCATGCCGCCTTCGAAGCGTTCCGCGGAATCTGAGAACATGGGGTCGCCGTGCCGCAGATTCTCCATATCGCGCCAGCCCCGATCGCTGCGCCAACCGATCACTCCGGGCTTCAGAACGGTGCGCACACCGGCATGGATGCACGCGAAGGCCGCGCCCGTTGGGGCGCAGGCCCACTTATAGCAGTTCACCGCATAGATGTCCGGCTGGTGTCCGCGAAGATCGTTGACCAGCGCCCCGAAGCTCTGCGTGGCATCCACGTAAGTGAAAATCCCGGCGGCGCGCAAACGAACGATCCTGTCTTCCCAGTGCACGCGCAGACCGGTCTGGTAGTTCACCGCACTCAGCGCCACCATCCGGGTGCGGGGCGTCACGGCGTCCCAGAATCGATCGATGGTTGTCTCCACCAGTCGCACACCTTCGAGACCGGCCGCGGCGGAGACCTGATTCGGAAACTCGTCTTCGAGCGTCAGAACCTCGTCGCCCGCCTTCCAATCGACGGCGCTCTTTGCAATGGCGAGCGCGGCCGACGCGTTCGGAAGAAACGCGATGTCTTCGGCCGCCGCGTGGATAAGTTGCGCAATCGAGCGGCGCAAATGGTCCAGATCGTCCCACCAGGTATTGAAGTCGGTGTGAGCGAGTTCGTCGCGGCGCGCGAAGTGAGCATCGATGGCGGCGCGGGCCCGGCGCGGAATCAGCCCCAGTGTGGCTGTGTTGAGATACGTCCAACTCTTCAGCGCCGGGAATTCATCGCGAACCGCCGCCCAGTTCACCGGCACAGCTTGCCGACTAACTCCGCGGCTTCGGCCACCAGCACATCTTCGGACGTCTTGCTCTTCCGCGTCACCAGTTCCACCATGCCCTGCGCCAGTTTCTTCCCGACGGTTATGCGGAACGGAATTCCAATCAGCTCCGCATCCTTGAACTTCACGCCAGGCCGCTCATCCCGGTCGTCGAGCAGCGCATCGAGCCCCAGTGATTGGCACGCCTGGTAGATCTGCAGCGCGGCCTGCTTCTGCGCCTCATCTCCATTGTTCACCGGGGTGATCACCACCTGGAACGGCGCAATGGCGGGCGGCAGAATGATGCCATTCGAGTCGTGACTCTGCTCAATCGCCGCGCACAAAATACGCTCAATGCCGATGCCGTAAGAGCCCATGATTACCCTGACATCGCTCCCATCCGGACCTTGCACGCGCAACCCCATGGCGTCCGAATACTTGTAGCCCAGCTTGAAGATGTGGCCGATCTCGATGGTCTTCCGGATTGCAACCGGCAGGCCGCATTCCATGCACGTGTCGCCGATGGCCACCTGACGCAGATCGGCAAATTCGACTGGAAAATCCTTGCCCGGCGTCACATGCAGCAGGTGGTAGTCGTCGCGATTCGCGCCGGCCACCATGTTGCGGCGGCCTTCCAGCGCTTTGTCTGCGATCACGCGAATGTTCTTCACGCCCACAGGCCCCAGCGAGCCCGGGTCCGCACCGAACAATTCGCGAATCTCATGCGGAAGGGCCGGACGAATTTCCCGCGCCTTCATGACGGACGCGAATTTGGTCTCGCTCAGTTGATGGTCGCCGCGCACCAACGCCAGCACAGGCTTGTCGTCCGCCATCATTACCAGGCTCTTCATCTGCGACGACGCGGGCAGCTTCAGAAAATCCGCCACCTCGGCGATGGTCTTCACGCCGGGCGTATGAACCGGTTCCGGTTCGAACTCGCCGTCAGGATCGGGAGCCGCGGGTGGAACCGGATGCGCGACGGCCTTCTCCAGGTTTGCGGCATAACTCCCGCACACCACCACGAAATCTTCCCCCGCGTCCGACGCCACCATGAATTCAGTGGATTGGCTGCCGCCCATCGCGCCCGAATCCGCTTCCACGGCGACGAACTCCAAGCCGCACCGCGTGAAGATGCGCTTGTATGCTTCGTAATGCTTATCGAAGCTGGCATCTAGCCCGGCCGGTTCCAGATCGAAGGAATAGGAGTCTTTCATGAGGAACTGGCGCACGCGCAGCAGTCCCGATTTGGGCCTCGGTTCATCGCGGAATTTGGTCTGAATCTGGTACCAGATCTGCGGAAGCTGCTTATAGGAACGCAACTCGCCGCGCGCGATGGTGGTCATCACCTCTTCATGCGTCATCGCCAGGCACAAATCGCGATCGAAGCGGTCTTTCAGCCTGAAAAGGTTCTGCCCCATCACGTCCCAGCGGCCGGATTCCTGCCACACCTCCGCCGGATTCAACGCAGGCAGCAGCATCTCCTGCGCGCCCATCGCGTCCATCTCCTCGCGGACGATCTTCTCGATCTTCAGCAGCGAGCGCTGCGCAAGAAAAAGGTAACTATAAATGCCCGCCGCCAGTTGCCGCACGTAGCCCGCGCGCAACAACAACTGATGGCTGACCACTTCCGCCTCGGCGGGAACTTCCCGCAAAGTCGGGATAAAGAGCTTGCTCCATTGCATACGAGATATTATTGTGGCACCTGAGAGCTTTCACTTGAAAAACGTCTACAAACCTCTGATCGCCATAATGGCCTTGTTGACCATGGCTTTGTTACCCAGTGCGTCCGCGGCGCCGCCCAAACCGATTCTGGATTACATCCGGGACACGTGGGCCGTTCTCACCCGCACGCACAAGCAACTGGCCGCGGCCGCGGTGGACCCCAAATTCAAACCAGGTGAGGATGGCAAGTGGCTGGTCTATATCCCCAGCGACGAGAACGTGGCGCTGATCACGAAGCGGTTGCGCGCGGAAATGCCGGCGGACGATTTCGCGAAGATCCGCATCGCCACGCTCGAACAGAAAGGCAACAGCCATCAGGAGCCCGGTCTGCTGTATCTGCCACATGCTTATGTTGTCCCCGGCGGACGGTTCAACGAAATGTACGGCTGGGACAGCTTCTTCATTCAGGAGGGACTGCTGCGCGACGGACTCACGCCGCTTGCCAAAGACATGGCCGACAACTTCCTTTACGAAGTGCGCGAGTACGGCAAGGTTTTGAATGCGAATCGCAGTTACTATCTCACGCGTTCGCAGCCTCCGTTCCTGACGGAGATGGTGTATGGCGTTTATGAGAAAACGCACGACAAGAAATGGCTGGCCGCCGCGCTTCCGGAGATCGAGGCCTATTACCGATTCTGGACAACGCCGCCACACTTGACCGAAGAGACCGGGCTTTCCCGCTATTACGATCTCGGGGAAGGTCCTGCGCCGGAAGTTGTTTCCGCCGAGCGCGACGCCGAAGGCCGTACGCATTACGACCTGATCAAGGCCTACTTCAAGACGCATGAGATCAAGGATTACGATGTCACCAAGTTTTACGATGCGAAGACCGATTCGCTGTCGGACCTTTTCTATAAAGGCGACCGCTCCATGCGCGAATCGGGATTCGATCCTTCGAACCGCTTTGGTCCTTTTAATCTCGACATCATTCATTACGATCCCGTTTGCCTGAATACGCTGCTGTACCTGATGGAAATGCAGACTGCGCAGATCCTGTTTGAACTGGGCCGAGGGGCGGAGGGGAAGCCGTATGTCGATAGCGCGGCGAAACGAATTGCGCAGATCAACAAACTGATGTGGGATGAAAAAGACGGGCTCTACTACGACTACAATTTTGTCCAGAAGAAGGTGCGTAAGTATCCGTTCCTGACAACCTTCTATCCGCTTTGGGCCGGCATTGCGTCGAAGGAACAGGCCGCGCGCGTCCGTGGAAATCTGCCGGAGTTTGAACGGGAAGGCGGATTGCAGACCAGCACTACTGTTACCGGCAATCAATGGGATTCACCGTTCGGGTGGGGACCGCTCGAAATGATCGCGTGCCAGGCGTTGCGCCGCTATGGTTATAACGAGGATGCGGATCGTGTCTCGATGAAATGGCTCTCGCTGATTCACGAGCAATACTCCGAGCACGGAATTATCGTTGAGAAATACGATGTGGTTCATTCGCATAGTGAAGTGAGTAACCAGATCAAGTTTGGTTACCGATCGAATGAAATTGGCTTCGGCTGGACCAACACTTCTTTCACATTGCTCTACGACGCACTGTCGCCGGAGAATCAGAAGCGGGTTATCAGCGCGGGGGCGGAATGAGGTTAGGTAGCGGCGTCCTGCCCTTTCACGATAAGGAACGATACGAGGCCGGAAGCCGCAACGTGTTTAAAGATATCGGCGTGCCGCATGCGGAAGAGCACTTCGTGAAAGCTCAGCTCGTTTTCAAAATCGAAAAACTGATGAACGCTCGCCACCTCAAACAGACTGAGGCTGCCGATCTGTTTGGGATTCGCCAACCCGATGTTTCGAAGATGCTGCGGGGCGAGTTCCGCCGATTATCCGTGGAACGTCTTCTACGTTTTCTGGTGGCACTCCAGCAGGATGTAGAGGTTTCCTGATTCAAGCCAGCAGATCGATGGTGTTCCTGTCCATTTCGTCCGCGACCCGGATGGCGCTCACGTTGGCTGCGTTCAGGTTCTTCGCCTCGATCAGATCCACTGAATTCTCCGGCGAAGGGCCGGCCTTTGCGATCCGCACTGCGGTTGTATCGAGTAAGGACTGCGCGCTCTGAAGCCCGCTCAGTGAACTGGAAATTGACGACATAAGCGTATCTGTCGGCAGATTGACGGAAAAGCTTTACTGTTTGGTCGAAAGCGGCTTCTGCGACGCCTCAAAGAACTCTTTCTGCAAGCGCGGGCTCACTTCGTCCGCTTTGATCGCGCGGATGGAGTTGGCCACATCATCGGCCCACGCCTTCATATCGAATTCGCCGAGCTCCCTGGTGGCCACCGATCCATCGCCGGCGTAATGGTTGGGGAATTTGGCATACCACCAGATGCCCGTGTACACGCCCTGGGGCAAATCGAGCCGGTTCAAATCCGCGCCGGATTCGTCTTTGGCGCGATTCATGTGCACCAGGTCCGGCCGCGAAATCATGACGTGCGCGGTCTCCGATTCGCCCGCATGCATGTCGACTGTGGACTTCGTTGCGGGGCGTCCCGGCGGATACTCATCATGCATCCAGACATAGACCACGTAGTCCTTCGGCGACGCCAGTTGCGATTGCGCAAAGTACGGAAGCAGATTGTTGTTGCCGCCATGTCCGTTGACAATCAGAATCTTCCTGCAGCCGTTGCGCGCCATCTCATCGGTGGTCTCCTGCAGCAGTTCCAGTTGCATTTTCGCGCTGTAGGCAATCGTGCCGGGCTCGTGCCTTGCTTCAAAGATCTGGCCAAAGTAATACTGGGGAAACAGGATTGTGTACTCCTGTGCGGCGGCATGTTCCGAGGCGTAGCGGACGTTAATCAGGTCCGTCCCCAAGGGTAAATGCGGTCCGTGTTTCTCCAGGATTCCGAAAGGTAGCAGGCAGGTACCGCGGGATTTTTCAAGAGCCTTGGTGAAGTCTTCCGCAGTCAATTCCTCCCACCGATAGGAGAGAGTTTGGGCGCGCGAAACAATGGCGCAGGCGATCAGCAGGAGGGCGATTCGAGAATTCATCCTGGGTCGAATTCTATCCTAAAGCCAGGGTGAAGACACGGGATTGCGATGTCGTCATTATCGGCGCGGGAGTCGCGGGGCTCGCCGCGGCGGGAACGCTGCGCCGCGCGGGAAAGACGGTCCGTTGTCTGGAAGCCGCAGACCGCGTCGGGGGGCGCATCCTCACGGTTCACGATCCGCTGTCTCCGGTCGCGGTGGAGCTTGGGGCCGAGTTTATACATGGGCGGCCGCCTGAGACATGGGACATCCTCCGCAATCAGTCGATCGCGGCATATGAACTGAGGACGGAAGATGCGGGAGGAGATCCCTTTCCTCAGTCGCGGGGCCGGAGAGATGAGAGTTTTGAGACCTACATCCGCGGATCGCGGAAGCCGGCCGCAGCCAAACGTTGGGCCCGGCACTATGTTGAGGGCTTCAATGCCGCCCGCGCGGAGCTGATCAGCATGGCCTCGTTAAGGCAGGATGCGGACGCGGCGGACAAGATCGAAGGCCATCGCGCCTTCCGAATACCGGGAGGGTATGATCAGGTTCCGCTGACCTTGCTGAGATCTATTCCCGAGCATTCGTCGGTTGTCCAACTCAACTCGATTGCAGAACAGGTCAAGTGGCGGCGGAGGTCAGCCGAGGTACAGTTTCGTTCCGCGCTCAGCGGCCAGGTTGGGAAGTTGCGATGCCGCCAGGTGGTTGTGACTGTACCGCTGGGCGTTTTGCAAGCCGGGGCTATTCGGTTTGATCCAGAACCTACGGCTATCCTCAAAGCCGCCGCCACGCTGAAATTCGGTCACGTGTACCGCATCACGTTTCGATTCGTGAGGGCTTTTTGGGATCCGGACACGGGGTTTCTCTTCTCGAACGAGAAGTGGTTTCCGACCTGGTGGACGACGTATCCGCAGATCGCTCCGCTTCTCACGGCGTGGATGGCCGGTTCGGCGGCCGAAAGCTACAAGGGTCTGGACAAAGCTTCGGAAGCCTTGGCATCTTTATCCCGGATTCTGAATCGTAAGGCACCGCAACCGGAAGCGGTGTACTTTCATGACTGGCAGGCAGATCCCTTCTTCCGGGGTGCTTACAGCTATGTACCGGTGAACGGGCTACCCGCGCGAAACACGCTTTCGATACCGGCCGACAACACTTTATTCTTCGCGGGGGAAGCGGCAAATACGACCGGGCATAGCGCCACGGTGCATGGTGCGATAGAGTCCGGCCTGCACGCCGCTCGTCAGTTGCTTTGAGCTAAGCGTGCGATACCTAACCATCCGCGGGAACTGCGCGTTGCCCCGGAGCAGCGGCATAGCCATAATTCGAGAAGCTATGAGTTCCGCGCCATCGAAGAATCACGAGCAGCCCTTTCTGACCGACGTTGAGGAGCTTCGCAAAAGAGCTCGCGCCAGTATCGCCAAAGGCGCGGTGACGCCGGCCTATCACGCAGACGTGAAACAGACCGTTGAAATCCTGCAGGCGGTTCTCGCCACGGAGATCGTCTGCGTGCTGCGTTACACCATGAACGCGATCGCGGCAACGGGAATTTCCAGTGACAGCGTGAAGGAAGAGTTCGACGAACACGCCAAGGAAGAGCAGGGGCACATGCGGGCCGTTGCCGAGCGGATCAATCAGTTGGGTGGAGCGCCGGACTTCAACCCCGAAGGCCTCGCCACACGTTCCGCCTCACAGTATGTTGTCGGCGCGAACCTGATCGAAATGATCAAAGAGAATCTGGTGGCCGAGCGAATCGCCTGTGAACACTACCGCGAACTCATTCGCTTCTTTGGCGATAAGGACCCCACGACTCGCGTGATGATGGAAGGTATTCTGACCAATGAAGAGGAGCATGCCAATGACATGCACGACCTCTTAGTGGCCCATGAAGGCAAGCCGATGCTTCCCGGCAACTCATAGAGCCGCGGGCGCTTTCGCTTGCACCAACATAGCGGGGTGTTAGGCTATTCTCGGGATTGCTGACCAATTGACCGGTGCGGAGTTAACAGCGGCCGCAGGCGGCGCGTTTGCGGGCGGCGGCGAAATGGGCGAGCGCATGCGCTCGTGCGATTGGTCGCGCACGCTTCTCGGCCCTGTGGATGCCTGGCCGCAGTCGTTAAAGACCTCGGTCTCCACCTGCATGAACTCCCGGTTCGCCATTCTAATCTGGTGGGGCAAAGACCTGGTCATGCTCTACAACGATGCTTACAGCATGATTCTGGGGACCAAGCATCCGAGCGCGTTCGGCGCTTCCGGCAGAGAGGTTTGGCCCGAAATCTGGCACATCATCGGCCCCATGCTGGAAGGGGTGATGGAGAGGGGCGAAGCCACCTGGTCGGACAATTTGCTGCTGGAACTGGAGCGCAGCGGCTATCCGGAAGAGTGCTACTTCACGTTTTCTTACAGCCCGATACGCGACGAATCGGGTGGCGTCGGGGGCATCTTTACCCCTGTACAGGAGACAACAAATCAAGTCATCGGGGAACGCCGTCTGCGCACCCTTCGCGATCTGGCGGAAGGTCTCCGCTCAGCACGCGCCCAAAACAGGGAGGAAGTATGCCGCGCGGCAAGCCTCACGCTGGAGCAGAATCCGTACGATGTGCCGTTTGCGGCGTTCTACCTCTTCGGGAAGGAAGGCGCGGCCCACCTCGCTGGGGCGGCCGGGGTAAGTATCCCAAACGCCTTGATTCCAGAGTTCGTGCGGCTGGATGAAGGCGTCGAGTGGCCCTTTGCGAGCGCCGCATGCATTTCGAACCCCGGTTCAAATCCGGAAATGGTCACCGGACTTGAAGGGCTTCCCCGGGGCGCATGGCCGCTCTCGCCGCACCAGGTGTTGGTGCTCCCGCTGTCGCCGGCCGGGCAGCGCGCCGGCTTTGTCCTGTTCGGGATCAATCCTCGCAAACGGGTCGATGTCGAATACCAGGGCTTTCTTTCCCTGCTGGGCAACCACGTTTCGACCGCAATCGCGGAAATGGAAGCTTTACAGGAAGAGCGGAAACGCGCCGAGGCGCTGGCTGAGCTGGACCGGGCGAAGACCCAATTCTTCTCGAACGTGAGTCACGAGTTTCGTACCCCGCTCACGCTGCTGCTTGGGCCGCTGGAGGAGGCGCTTTCACCGGGTCTTCCGCCACAGGTCTCCGAGCATCTCAGAGTGGCTCATCGAAATGCGCTCCGGCTGCAGAAGCTGGTAAACACGCTGCTCGATTTCTCGCGGATTGAAGCGGGCAGGATTCAGGCGCACTACGAGCCCACTGACCTGGGCGCTCTCACTGCGGAATTGGCCTCCACTTTCCGATCGGCCATGGAAGCCGCCGGGCTCAGCTTCAGGGTGGACTGCCGGCCGCTTTCGCGCCCGGTCCACGTCGATCGCGAGATGTGGGAGCAGGTAGTGTTGAACCTGCTCTCGAATGCGCTCAAATACACTTTTGAAGGGATGGTCGAGGTTCGTCTGGTGGAACGGGACGGACGGGCACTGCTTTCCGTGGAAGATACCGGTACGGGAATTCCCGATGCGGAACTGCCGCACGTTTTCGAGCGATTCCACCGGGTGGAGGGAACGCGCGGCAGAACGCAGGAAGGCACCGGTATTGGGCTTGCGATGCTGGCGGAACTGGTCAAGCTCCACGCGGGCACGGTGGAGGCGCGAAGCGCCCTGGGTGAAGGGAGTACTTTCACCGTGTCGCTTCCTTTCGGCACTGAGCATCTTCCGGTGGAGCGATTGGTCGTATCGCGAACATCCACCACCGATCCACATCCCATGAATGCGTACGTCGAGGAAGCGGCACGCTGGCTTCCCTCGCCACGAAGGGCCGCTGGTGAAGTCCGACCGGCAATCAGCGGCGGCAAGGTCCTGGTGGCGGACGATAACCCCGACATGCGCGAGTACATCGCAAGTCTTCTGACGGAGCGCTATGAAGTGGAAACTGTCTCGAATGGCGAAGAAGCTCTGGCGGCGGTGCTGGACCATCCGCCGGACTTAATACTGACCGACATCATGATGCCGGGCCTGGATGGATTTGGCCTGCTGCAAAAGGTGCGCTCGAATCCTGGCACCAGTACTCTTCCAGTGGTTCTGTTGTCGGCTCGGGCGGGCGAAGAAGCCCGTGTTGAAGGGTTGGATGCGGGCGCTTCGGATTACCTCGTGAAGCCGTTCACCGCGCGCGAACTGATGGCCCGGGTTGGTACTCACATGGAGATGGCGCGCGTCCGCAAGCAGGCGGCCGAACGCGAGGCGCAACTGCGCAGCGAGGCTGAACAAGCGCGGGACCTTGCCGTTGGCGTTCTTGAAAGCATCAAAGATGGCTTCTCTTCCCTCGACCGTCACTGGCATTTCAGCTACGTCAATCCGGAATCCGAGAAGCTGTTGGGAGTGCGCCGGGAGGATCTGATCGGGAGGAGCCATTGGGATTTGTTCCCCGCCACGCTCGGCACGGGATTGGAGCATGAGTATCGCCGCGCAGTGCGCGACCATGTGCAGGTTGACTTTGAATACTTCTACGAGCCGTGGGGCCGCTGGTTTGAGATCCGCGGATACCCCACCGAAGAGGGCGGCCTCTCGATCTACTTCCGGGATGTGACAGAGCAGAAGCGGGTGGAAGGGGCCATTCAAGAGCAGGAGGCGATTCGCCAGGCGGAAGGCCAAAGGTGGCGCCAACTGTTCCTGCAGGTTCCGGCGGCGGTGGCGATTCTACGCGGGCCGAATCATGTATTTGAAGAGCTCAATCCTGAATATCTTCGCGTGGTGGGCCGCTCCGCGGAGCAACTGCTCAACCAGCCGGTTGCCGAAGCTCTGCGGGAAATCGTTGAGCAAGGGTATGTCGACTTACTGGATCGCGTGTACCGGACAGGGACGCCGCACGTGGCGAAGGAGGCGCTGGTCCAGATCGATCTTCGTGGAGACGGTGTTCTTCAGGATGTTTACTTCAACTTTGTTTATAGCCCCATTCGGGACGATGCGGACAAGATTGATGGAATCTTTGTCTATGCCGCGGACGTGACCGATCTGGTGACGGCACGCCGACGCCTGGAGGAAACCAATCAGCGCTTCACCCTGGCGTTAGAGGCTACGCGGGGGCAGGTCTACGAATGGGATCCGGCGACCGGGGACGTGACGCGCGAAGGGGGCCTCGAAGACCTTCTGGGGTGGAAGGAGAGCGAGGTGCCTGCTCGGGCGGAGTGGTGGCGCGACCAAGTTCACCCGGAAGACCGCAACCGATTTCTTCAGGAAAGTGAAAGTTCCGCTCCGGGCATGCGGGTGCTGAGCTACCGGGTGCGGCACCGCAATGGGAGTTGGATCTGGGTGGAAGATCACGCCGTGGTTTATCGAGGCGAGAACGGCAACGTACGCCGGGTGATCGGGTTCACCATCGACGTGACGGCGCGCAACCGGGCGGAGGAAGAACTTCGGCATAGCCACGAACGCTTCGAGGCCGGCCTGCGGGCGGTGAGCGACCTGGTGTGGACGTCGACTGCGTCGGGCGAGATCGAGGGTGAGCAGCCTTCGTGGAGCCAATTCACCGGGGTTGCCTACGAGGATTATCAGGGGTATGGATGGGCCAAGTCTGTTCATCCGGAGGACGCACAGCCGACCATCGACGCATGGAAAAAATGCGTTGAGCAGTGCGCCCCGTTCGCGTTCGAGCATCGCCTGCGCCGTCACGACGGGGTTTGGCGCTGCTTCTCCATTCGGGCAGTGCCGGTACTCGATGACTCTGGAGCCGTGCGGGAATGGGTGGGCGTCCACACCGACATTACAAGCCGGAAAGAAGCCGAGGAACTGCTTCGGGAGAGCGAAGCGCGATTCCGCCAGTTGGCGGAAAGCATGCCGCAAGTGGTGTGGACGGCCACCGCCGGCGGCGATTTGGACTATGTGAATGGCCGCTGGACCGAGTTGACGGGCTACGATCTGGCGGCATCGCAGGCTGGCGTCTTCCGCCGCGACATGCCCACGGAAGACGTGGAAGCGCTGGATCGCGCCCGCGCAGAAGGGGTTCGCCGGAGCGAGGCGTACGCTGTGGAGTGCCGGTTCCGCGCCTCCGACGGCGCTCTGCGCTGGCATCTGATCCGCGTGGTTCCCGTAAAGAATGCGGCTGATGAGGTCGCCAAGTGGCTGGGAACCGCGACGGACATCGATGAACAGAAGCGGGCTGCAGAGGCGTTGCGATTAAGCGAATGGCGGCTTCGCTTCACCTTGGACGCGGCCAGCTTCGGTTCGTGGGAGTTGAATCTGCGAACAGCGGATTGGAGGTATCCGGGATTCCTCGATGGTCTGCTGCCCGCGGATCGGGATTACGTCGATCGGTGTTTCCGAAAGAGCGTTGAGGATGGCACCGATCTGAATTTCGAGTGCCGCATCAGAAGAGCCCCGGACGACGCGATCCGCTGGATCTGGACATTTGGCAAGAGTATTCTGGATGGCGAAGGCAAGCCCGGCCAAATGCTGGGTCTGGTGAGCGACATCACCGCCCGGAAGGAAGGCGAAAAGGCGCTGGCCGAAGCGAATGAGGATCTCACGCGAGCCAATGCCGATCTTGAGCAATTCGCCTACTCCGCCAGCCACGATCTTCAAGAACCGCTGAGAAGCGTGATTGTCTACAGCGAGCTGCTTTCCAAACGCTATAGTGATCTGCTGGAAGGGCAACCCCTTGAATTTCTGGGGTATTTGATGGACGGCGCCAAGCGCATGGAGATGCTGATTCGCGATCTTCTGGCCTATACTCAGGTCGGGCATGTGGAAGATCCAGAAGCACCTTTAGACGCGACCCTGAGTCTGAACGCGGCACTTTCCAACCTGGAAACCGCCATCGTGGAAAGCCAAGCTGAGATTATTGCCGGGCCGATGCCCGCGCTTCCGGTACACAGCATTCACCTGCAGCAGCTTTTTCAGAATCTCATCGGAAACGCGATCAAGTATCGAAGCCCCGCTACGCCACGCATAGAAGTGGCGGCGGAGAGGCAAGACGACGGCTGGATCTTTTCCGTCAGGGACAACGGGATCGGAATCGCGCCGCAGTATCAGGAGCGAATCTTTGGAATATTCAAGAGGCTGCACACTGGAGATGAATACTCCGGCACGGGTATCGGGCTGGCCATATGCAAGCGAATCGAGGATCGATATGATGGGCGTATCTGGGTGGAATCGGAACCCGGGAAAGGATCTACCTTTTATTTCACCCTTCCCGCGTGAACAGGAAAGCTACCCCGACCGCCACCAGATCCTGCTGGTTGAGGATAACAAGGCCGACGTGTTTCTGCTGAGGGAGGCGATAGAACTGGCGCACATCCCTGCCGACCTGCACGTCGTTACGGACGGTGAGAGGGCTTTCGCCTTCATCGACGAAGCGGACGCTCACGACACTGCGCCTTGCCCCGGTCTCGTGATTCTCGATTTGAACCTCCCCAGAAAGACTGGGGGCGAAGTCCTGGAACATTTGAGACAGAGCCGCAAATGCCGGTACGCGCGGGTTTTGATCGTCACCTCTTCGGATTCGGAGCAGGACAAGGCAAGTACGGCCAAACTCGGGGCCGATGCATACTTTCGGAAGCCCTCGGGTTACGACGCCTATATGAAAATCGGGGAAATGGTTAAGGATATGCTGGGCGGCGAGACGCAACGCTAGGAAGAATGTACCGCAAACCCAAAGCCCACTTCTCTCGTACCCTGGAGGCCGCGATCCTCGCGGTAGCTATTTTGATTGTCCTGGCCATTGGGACTCTATCCTATTTCAATGCCGCCCATACCAGGCGCAGGGTTGTGCAGCTCCGCATGACGCGGGATATTCAGAAGCTCAACACGCAGTTGCTTGTAGAGGTGACGAATGCGGAAACCGGTCAGCGCGGGTTTCTGTTGACCGGGCAAGACCGATATCTGCAACCCTACAATCGCGCCACCTCGGCAATTCCTGAGATTTTGAGGCATCTCGAGTCCCGCGCGGCCCCAGTACCGGATCAGGCCCAGCGGATCAGAGCCGTTCACTCGCTGATCGCGGCAAAGCTTGCGGAGTTGAAGGAAACGGTGGATCTTGGCCGATCGAAAAACATGACACAGGCTGTAGCCAACGTTCGAGCAGGCAGAGGCGAGGCCCTTATGGAGGATATCCGGGCACGCTGCTCGGAAATCAACCAGGTAGCCGAGGCCCGCGTTGCGGAGTTTAATGCCGCGAGCGATCTGAGCACATTGCAGTTGCGGATCGGCAGCTCGCTCGGGAGCGTTCTGCTGCTTGGATTGGTCTTTCTGTCGGCAATCATCATCTCGCGCGGGTTCCAGCGGCGCGAAGAACTCATCCAAGAGGCGCAAGCCACGCGGGAACTGCTGGCGACCACCTTGTCCAGCATCGCCGACGCGGTGATTTCCACCGATGCGGAGGCAAGAATCACTTTCATGAACCCGGTCGCGGAGCAACTTACCGGCTGGAAGGCGCAGGCAGCCAGCGGCCGGCGCGTCACCGAGGTGTTCTCGATCGCCGGCGGCACCAGCAACGACAAAGTCGCGAACCCACTCGATCGCGCTCTTACGCAGGTTGAAGCGGTGAGCCTGGAAAACCCCGCAAAACTGATGGCGTGCGATGGACGTGAAATCTTTATCGACGAAAGCGCGGCGCGGATCCGCGATGCGGACGGCCAGGTGATCGGCGCAGTGCTGGTCTTCCGCGACGTTTCCGAGAAGCGGCGCTCGGAACTGGACCTCGCCGAATCGGCGGCCGCGCTGAAACGGTCCAACGAGGAATTGCAGCAGTTCGCGTTCGCGGCTTCGCACGACTTGCGCTCTCCGCTCAATTCGGTGAATTCCATCGCTCAGTTGCTGGCCAGACGCTTCGGCCAGGCGCTGGGGCGTGACGGGAATGAGATGATCGGCTACATCACGGAAGGCGTCGGAAGGATGTCGCGCCTGGTCGAAGACTTGCTCGCCCTCGCCCTGGCCAGCAGGATGGCGGAGGATGTGACGCGGCCGACCAGCATGGAGGACGCGTTCCAGGCAGCTCTCCAGGGGCTGAGCGCGGAGATTCAAAAGAGTGGAGCTGCGATTACTTCCACCACGTTGCCGCTGGTAGCCGCACACACTACGCATGTGGTTCAAGTGATGCAGAACATTCTCGGGAATGCCTTAAAGTACAGAGGGACGGAAACTCCACGGATTGAGGTGTCGGCGGCGCGGGACGGCGCGGAGTGGATCGTGAGCGTGAAGGATAACGGGATCGGATTCGAGGCCAAATATGCCGATCAGATTTTTCAGCCATTCAAGCGCCTGCACGGACATGAATATGAGGGAAGTGGAATCGGACTTTCCACATGCAAGAAGATTGTGTCAGTGTACGGGGGCCGCATCTGGGCCGTAGCTGAGCCCGGGAAGGGCGCGACTTTCTTCTTCACTCTGCCGGCATGGGAAGCGGTTGGTATCGCCACCCATCCTTAAGAATTGGGGTTACCGGAGCAAATGATGTTCTTCGAGCACGCGGCGGAGCGCTGGCCCGATTTTCAGGAATTCCTCGTAGTTTGGGGGCTTTCGGAAGTAGCCGGCACCTAGTCTGGCGGCCTCGCTTCGATCCGATGCCGCATCCGACGAAGTGATGATCATTACAGGAACATCTTTGTACTTCTCACTCGCTCGAATGGTTCGGAGCACTTCAAATCCATCCACTTTGGGAAGATTAATATCGAGCAGCAGAAGATCGGGACGCGGCGCGGCTCTTCCCAGAAAATCGATCGCCTGTTCACCATCCGGGGCAACGTGCACTTCTAAAGGCAAGTTTTCCATCCGGATCGCTTCCCGCACCAGCAGAGCGTCCGGCAGATTGTCTTCAGCCAGCAGCAGAGTCAGCCGACGCGGAGCGGACTCGGGAGACTCGTCGCGGGACGGTGAAGAAGAAGGTTGCTCCTTTCCCGGATTCGGATTCCACCCAGATTCGTCCTCCATAACGTTCAACCACCCGCTGGCAGATGGCCAGCCCGATTCCTGTGCCGCTGTAT
Source organism: Bryobacterales bacterium (assembly GCA_003136675.1). Lineage (GTDB taxonomy): Bacteria > Acidobacteriota > Terriglobia > Bryobacterales > Bryobacteraceae > Bog-113. The sequence goes on along the minus strand of PLFE01000059.1, from coordinate 42,319 downwards.
TTCTGGTCACGATGGAGCCTCTTGAAAACACCAAAGATTTTCTCCTTATATTGTGGATCAATGCCTATGCCGTTGTCCTGTACCGAAAAACGCCAGGCGGCGCCACGGTCGGTCGCGGATATGTGGATTCGGGCCTGTTCCGCGTTTCGATATTTTAGGGCGTTACCAATCAGATTCTGAAAGATCTGCTGAAGGTGCGATTTACCCATGTTTACTTCGGGCAGCCAGTCGTAAGTCACTCTGGCCCCGCTCTCCCGTATGGCTTCCGCCAGGCTGGAAAGAGTGTATTTGAGCACCACTGAAGAATCCACCGCTTCGACCTCGCCTTCCACCACGCCGGCTTTGGTGTACGCGAGCAGGTCGCTGATGAGGGTGGCCAAACGGCGGCCGCTTTCCGATAGGAATCCTAAGAACTGCCTCCCGTCGTCATCGAGCAAGGCGTCGTAGCGCTTAGCCACCAGCTCGCTAAAGACGGCCACGTTGCGAACGGGCTCCTGCAGATCGTGGCTGGCGGAATAAGCGAACTGCTGCAGATCGTCATTCGCGCGCCGCAGTTCCTCCTCTTTCTCCTTCTGCTCATGGATATCGGTATCCGACCCGATCCACATGGAGACGGCGCCCTGCGCGTCATGCATCGAGTGAGCCCTGGTGAGATGCCAGCGGTACGCTCCATCCGCACGGCGAATGCGGTGCTGGGACAGATAGGGCTCTCCCGTCTGGAGCGAATGGCGCCAGCTTGTCAGATTTTGCTCCAGATCGTCGGGATGAACGAATTGCGTCCAGCCCCAATCCTTGATCTGCTCAAAACTGAGGCCCGTGAAATCCATCCATTGCCGGTTGAAGTAGTCGACCGAGCCGCCTGCCGAAGTGGTGTAAATCTTCTGGGGCATGGACTCGGCCATGAAATGAAACCGTTCGCGCGCTTTCTCCGCTTCGCGCAGCGCCTCTTCCTGTCCGCGGAGCGCCGTTCTGAGGTCGTTGTCTCTCGATTGAATGCCCGCCAGCATCTCATTGAAGCGGTCCACCAGCACTCCCAGTTCGTCCCCGGACACTTTCTCCGCGCGAATGCTGTAGTCCGTGGTTTCCGAAACAGAAGTGGTGGCCCGGACAAGTTGCGAGACGGGGTTTGATATTACGGCGCGAAGCTTCGAGGAGAGCAGAAACGCGATCAAACTGGAAAAAAGAAGGACACCGAGGATAGTGGCGCCGTAGGATTGCATGCGCTCGTAAACTTCATCCAGATCATAGAGCATTACCAGAGTGCCGATCCGCTTGCCTCCAAGACCGATGGGATGCGACACGATCAGATCGTTCCCGCTGTATCGAAACTCATGACCGGTATCGGGCTGGGGACACCCGGGCGGCGCGCCCGGACGTGAATAAGTGGCGAGTAGCTTTCCGTCCGATCGCCCACCAAAGAGGTAGATACACGCCGAGGCGATATGGGTTCGGGCCTTCAGTGCGGCCAGAGTCTGCTGTGCGGATGGCGGATCAATAAACTCGATGGCCGCGGTGCTGTTATCGGCGACGATGCTGGCCAGCGTTGACAGGTCGCGTTCCAACGATCCACGGAAGATGATGGAATCGGAGACAAAAATACCGAGTCCGGCGAGCAAGAGCGCCGTCGCCGTGGTCACCATGATGATGATCATCAGCTTGTGCCTGATCGGAATGTCCCGGAAAGCCATGCTACCTTTCGACCGACCTCGCTACCTTCAAGAGTTGGGAACTGAGCTTGAGCCCTGCGTTTGCCGCCGCTGCTTGATTTATGTCGAAGCGCACCCGCCGGTTCTCGATCACAAAAGCGATCATGCCACCATCGTGGACAAAGTTTTCTCCTTCCCCTACCGTAAGCGTTCCGGGACCCACTTCAGCGACGATATTGTGGATGTCTTTCTCAGGCCCACTGATAAACAGAATCTGGCAGGATTTGGCAACAGGCGGCCGGGTAAGCCTCTGAACCACCACTCTGTGGCCGTTCACGACTTCTCCAGTCACGGTTTTGTCGAGCGTGTTCCCAAATGGGTCGTCACCCAGAATGCAGATACTGAGCGGCGCATCGGGCTGGGCGAATACAGTAGCCTGCCATTCGATGAATTTGGTGAAGTTAAGAAGGAACGCAGCCTTTACCGGGTACTCCAGGGATTGGGCCGCGACCGGTGGCGGGAATGTTGCGAGCACGCCGAGACGTGTAACCAGACAGGTGAAAAGTGCGGCACGGCGCCGTAGTTTGCGGCAGATCACCGGCTCCATGTCAGTTTCACATACGCGCTCCGCTTGATGGCCACCAGCGGGCCGGGGTCACCCGCGTACTCGTCGTGCGAGGGCTGGAGAAGATTCCTTCCGACGAACGATAGTTCGAGTTCCCGGTTGAACCGCCATCCGAAGCGCGCATCGCCCGTCGAATAGGCCCGAACCTGCTGGCCCGGCAGCGCACTGACGTACCGAAAGATGAGGTCCAATTCAAATCTTTTTCCGAAGTCAAGCGCGGATTGAACCGTTGCCTCGTGCCGCGGGCTCGAGCCTTCCAGAGTCGACGCGGTCGCGAGATAGCCAGGATCCGGCGAATTCCCCAGATTCATATGCAGATACGAATACGACCCGCGCAGACGCCAGTAATTCAGTGGGCGCCATTCCGGAGCGATTTCCGCTCCCTTCGTCACGCCGTAGAGATCGTTGCGGAATTGAGCCGGAAGCAGATAATGCGTGGGCTGTGGAGCCGTTTCGAGGAACGTCGATCCGGCGATGTCTTCACTGAACAAGTCATGGTAATGGTTGTAGAAACCGGTGACATCGATATAGAGGCTCTTGGCGAACAGATACCGGTAACCCAGTTCGTAGCCGTTGAGCTGTTCCGGCGCGAAGCCGGTGTTGGGGTTGAATCGCGCTAAATAGGGCGTACCGTTTGGAGTTGTTCCAATGTATCCGAGGAGGGAGAAATTCTCCTCGGAGTCGGAAGGCGTGCGGAGAGCGTGGGTGTAAGCCAGCCAGACGGATTGCTTGTCGGTGGGGGTCCATAAAAGGCGCGCGCTCGGCTGCGGCGAGACGCCGGTGAAGTTGGTCCTCAGAAGTTTCGTTCCCAGGGTCAGGGAAAGGCGGTTTTCCACCAGCGAGATCTCGTCCTGTATGAATGCGGTGGCAAGATAATCGGTCCGCTTGTAAGGAACGAATTGCAGTCCCGAAACAACTTCGAAATCGTCGACCGGCTGAACACGCGCGCCGAGGCCCCAGGAAATTCCCTGCCGGCCTGGCAAGCGAAGGCGCTGGAGGAAATCGATATCGAAGGTGTTGCGAATTTCGGCGAAGTTGGCCTCATTTCGATTGGTACGGTCGTAGTAAGCCTGTATCTGAATGTCGTTGCCTTCGCTGAGTGTTCTCTTCCAGCGCCCCAGGATGTTAGCGCCGGAGAGCAGCGCGTTGGAATCGATCGTCTGCTGGTATGGCGGCGTATAGGTGGTGGCCTGAACGCTCTCTCCGGCTTCTTCGTCATAGATATCTCCTTGCAGAGTGAAGGTATCCCGGTTGTTCTCGTTCCAATCCATGCGGAAGCCGGCTTGTGCCTCCCGCCAGTCGTCAAAGTTCTGGCCGTCGGAATGGTCTTCCGGACTCCGCGTGAAGCCCTTGCCGTAAAACCGGTACGTGAAGTCTCTGCCGTTGCCGCCGCCGTAGCGGAAACCGGCGAATCCTTGTTCCTCATTTCCACCACCGGCGGATGCCAGCATTCCCGGTGTGTCTTTCGAGTTCTTGGTGATGATGTTGATGACGCCGTTCACCGCGTTTGGTCCCCAGATGGTGCCGCCGGGACCGCGGATCACTTCGATCCGGTCGATGTCCTCCATCATCGTGTCCTGCACTTCCCAGTACGTGCCATCGAAAAGCGGCGTGAAAACGGTTCGGCCGTCGATCAGCACCAGAACAGATCGCGTCAACCGGCTTCCAAATCCGCGGATTCCAATGGACCACTTATTGGCGTCAATGCGCGCCACCTCTACTCCGGGCGCGAGCCGCAGTGCTTCTGGAATGCATGTGGCGCCGGAACGCCGGATATCGTCGCCGGTGATGACGTAGATGGCCGAAGGAGTCCGAAAAGCGCGGACAGGCTCCTTGGAAGGCGTCGTCACTTCGATTTGAGAAAGCTCCTGAAGGCTTAGATTCTTGAGGGTAACCGGATCAGCCTGCTCCGAGTCGGCCCAAGCCGCAGAGCCGAACCAAGGCAAGAACGGCAGGAGGAGGCACGACCGGCAAAGCCCGCGAAAGAGCCTTTGCAGAAAAGCTGGGGCACCAGGGATCAACATTCGAGTATTACAAATTCTTTCCCTTTTCGAGGAGAGCGTTTCGGATGATTTCGCACTGAACTTGTTGTAGAATCTAGCGCAGTGCCTAACGCGAACGTATTGCTGATCGAAGATAGTCCAGCCGACGCGATGCTGTTGAAAATCGCCCTGGATGAAGCCGGTTTCGATTACAATCTCACGGCTTTTCGAGATGGCGCGAGTGCTGTGGAATACGTCCGTGCGCAATCCAAGGATTCGGGACTTCCCGACATCATTCTGCTCGACATCAATGTGCCAAAGGTGAATGGCCTGGACGTTTTGAAGGAGATCCGGCGGGTGGATCGATTCGTCAAGATCCCCGTGCTGGTGTTGAGTTCGTCGCAATCTCCGCGGGAGCAGTCCGCCCTGCTCAGCGTGACGGATGTTCGTTTTGAGATCAAGCCGTCGGACCTGGATGGCTATCTCGAACTCGGTCGAACGATAAGAAGCGTTTTGACAGGGGATGGCGCCTCGGCCCGGCGTGCCTAATCGTTTTGCCAGAAAGTAAAGCGGAAATCGGCTCCGCCATCAGTCCTCGACTCGAGCCAGATTTTTCCTCCATGCATTTCAACGATACGGCGACAGATGGCCAGCCCCATGCCCGCGCCTTCGCGGTCAGCGCCATGCAACCGCTTGAGGGGTTTGAAAACGGCTTCCGCCTGTTTTCCGGCGATACCGACACCGTTGTCGACCACCGAGAACAGAACGGAGCCGCCCTGATTTGGTGAACAGGAGCAATGCACGCGCGGGGGCGCTTCGCCCCGAAACTTGAGCGCGTTCCGAAAGAGCTCCTGAAACAGCAGCAGGAGTTTGGCACGATCGGCACGCAGGGAAGGCAGATTTTCCCGTGTAATCATGGCTGCGTTGTCGTCAATGGCGCGCTGCATCGAGAAACGGGCCGCATCAACGATGGCATTTAGATCGGCCGCCTCGAATTCGGGCTTATCCAAAACCAGCGCATACGCATGAATGGACTCCACCACTTCCAGCGCCCGGCGGGACGCTGTCTCGATCAGACTGCACAGTTCCTGTCCATCCGCGCTCAGTGAAGCTTTGTGCTGCCTGTCCAGCAAGACTGTTAACGCGCGCACTTGTCCCAGCGGGCCGCGAATATCGTGAATCGCAGCGTGTAGAAACCCGTCCAGGTCTTCGACGGCGCCAGATCCGTTCATCAAGTTCGATTTCCTACCGTAGGGAGTATCCCGCGCACCTTCGCCGTGATCTCGCGAGAGGTGAATGGTTTCTGCGCAAACCCCGCGATATCGAGGCCGGAAAATTCCTGGAACACCACCGCCTCGCTGTATCCGCTGCAAATCAGCACAGGTACTTCAATGCCGCGTACGCGGATCTGTTGCATGACTTCCTTGCCGCTCATATCCGGCATGCCCATATCGAGGACCACCAGGGAAATCGGCGGCATGGCCTTGTTCTGCAACAGTCGAAGGGCCTTGTCTCCATTTTCCGCTGTGAGTACGTGAAACCCCGCCCGCTCCAGGCTCGCCTTCGCGGTGCGGCGAACAATTTCCTCATCGTCCACGACCAAGATTGTACCGGCGCCGCGTGACGCCGATTCCGGCTCGCCCGCAATGCTGATTTTGGCCTTGGGAGACGCCGGCAGGTAGACCCGGAATGTGGACCCTTCACCCAAACCGCTCTTCAGTTCGATGGCGCCCTTGTGAGTTCGCAAAATGCCTTGCACCGCCGAAAGCCCCAAGCCCCTCCCGGTGAACTTTGTCGTAAAGAACGGATCGAAGATCTTCGCCTTGGTGTCCGCATCCATACCGGAACCGTTATCCTGAACCTCGAACAATACGTAAGGCCCCGGAACGAGGTGGCCCGAAACAAACTCGACGCCGGCTATTGCGGCCGCATCAAGAAGCAAGAGTTCGGTCTTGATGACGACTGCGCCAGTCCTGGTTTTGTCGGTCGATTCCGCGGCATTCAGCACCAGATTCATGACGATCTGCTGCATCTGGCCTGAATCCCCCTCTACCGGCGGCAGATGCGACCGCGTGTTCAACGAAACCTGGACGTGCTTGGGGATGGAAGCCTTGATCAGGTCGCAGGTACTTCGTACGAGCTCTCCCATGTCGATCTGCTCAATGAAAAAGCGACCCTTCCCTGCATAGGCCAGCATCTGGCGGGTGAGGTGCGCGGCTCGTTCGCCGGCCGTCACAATTCCCTGAAGCGTCAACTGCAGCGGATGGGATGGCGGGAGTGTTTCCGCGGCGTAACTGGCCCCGCCCAGGACGCCGACGAGGAGGTTGTTAAAGTCGTGCGCAATTCCGCCGGCGAGTAATCCGAGGCTCTCCAGTTTCTGCTTGCTGAGAACAGCGCCTTCCTCTTTTTTCCGGTCCTCGATGTCGGTGCTGGCGCCGAACCACTTGGCTACTTGCCCGGTATCGTCACGCATGGGGACCGCTCGCGACAGATACCAGCGCAGGCCGGTTCCACCACGCTGCGGGAGGCGGTGCTCAAACTCAAACGGCTCTCCGGAATGGAGACCGGCTCGCCACGATCGGGAGACTTGCCGCAGATCCTCCCCATCGAGGATGCCTTCCCATCCCGACCGGTTAAAGTCATCGAGCGAGATCCCGAGAGTGTCCGACCATTTCGAATTTGCGTAATCCAGCTTTCCCTCCGGTGTTGCGGTCCAGACAATCTGGGGGATCGCTTCGACCAGGCCGCGATATCGTTTCTCGCTGGCTTCGAGCGCACGCTGCTGGCGATCGATCTCGCGATGCATGCGAAACTTCTCAATCGCGTTCTCAATGGCGTACGATAAGGATTCAGCGGTGGCTGGGCCTTTGGGAAGGTAATCCATCACGCCGCTTTTCATGGCCTCGACGGCGACCCGTTCGTCCCGCGCAGCCGTGAGCATGACTACGGGGACGGGGCACACGCCAGACCCGTTTTTCAATGCCTCGAGCAGTTCGAGGCCGTTCATGTCGGGTAAGTTGAAATCCAGAAGCACGCAATCCGCCGGTGAGTGCTTCAGCCATTCGAGACCGGCCTTACCGGTGGCCTCTTCCGCAAACGAGAATGAGCGATTGGCGGCTTCGCGCAGGTAGCGTTTGTAGACCTCGCGGTCTAGTGCATCATCGTCGATAATGAGAATTTCCTGACGCTGCGGGATCGACATGGAGAAGTACGCCCTCTATTATGGGGCTTCCCCAAAATACGACTCCATCGAACTTGCGGGGAATTGTAATTTCACACACATTGAGATAGCGCACGGACGCCGCGTGAAGGGGTAGTCTATCTACCGATAGTCGCCCGCGGGCGCCGCTTGGGCTCGTCGCTTTCCGCAAAGTCCGCAGAGGCCTCGCCTGTGGACGAGATATCTTCACCGCCGGTTTCTTGAAGGATCGCCTTGGCGCGTTTGGTCCACTCCAAATCATCGCAGTGGACGGAGAGTAGAATTCCTCCTGACTTCATGCGTCCCTCATATCGCTTCGCCTCATACTCAGGCATTCCGGCGCCGATGAGGCCGCCTGCTATGCCACCAACTGCGCCACCCAGGCCCACACCGCTTAACAGGGCAATAATTGGGCCCGCTGCGATGAAGGGGCCGAATCCCGGAATCGCAAGCGCTCCAATGCCGGCCAGCCATCCAAGCGCACCGCCAATGACCGCGCCGGAACTCGCGCCGGTGGCGAACCCTTCGGGTGCTTTGGTCTCCTTTTGGACAGCGAAGTCCTTGGCGCCGTTATTGTCGGCAAACAGCACCGAGACATCTGTATTCCGATAGCCCGCCGCCTTCAAGAGGTCAACCGCGTTTTCTGTGCTCGTCCGGCTGGAATAAATGCCGAACACCACTGTATTCTTTGCCATGATGCTTCTCCAGTTATTAAAGGGGCCGTCGGAAGGGCGGCTGCAAGTCAAAAGCCAAGTCACTGAGCCGCGGTGAGGAAACCTACGGTTGACAGCGCAGTTCAAAGCGGAACTCAAAGTGCATTACTCCCGAGCGGGCCGGGTCGTCGGGCCGAGTGATCCGAAAGCGGGGAAGCACGTTGAAACATACAGAAAAACTCATTGGCCCGATTGTCTTGTCACGCGAGGAATATGGATCTGCTTATCAGCGCTGGTTTCAGCTCACCGTTCGTTTTCTCGGATCAAGAGGCCTATCCATGGACTTCGCCACCGAAATCGCGCAGTGCGCGTGGACGAAAGGTTGGGAGTGCCGCAGCCAATTACGCGATAGTGAATGTTTGCTGACATGGGTCAACAGCATCGCGCTCAATGCCTGCCGAACCCTCTTGCGCCGCGAGAAAAAATTTCAATCACTTTCCGAAATCTCCGTTGCGCCGAAACTCGACACGGCGGCCGTGGACGTGACGCGTATTCTCGAAGGGTGCAAGCCGATGGAGCGCATGATTCTGCAACAGCATCACCTGGACGAGCGTCCCATTCAAGAAATCGCCAGCGAATACGGATGCTCGGAGACGGCAATGCGCATCAGGCTCCTTCGTGCGCGGCGTTCCGCCCAGTCGCGGCTGAAGCTCGCCTCCCGTCAACTTTCGGACCAGCGTTCTGAAGCGGCCTGATCGGACGTCATGGACAATTCCATTCGTGCCCGCGTCACTGCCCTTCTGGCTGTTCTTGTTGCGGCTTCGCCAGGTCTGATGGCACAACCAGACGGCCGCCAGATTATCGAGCAATCGATTGCGGCGGCCGATCGCAGTTGGGCGGTGAATCACAGTTATACCTACATCGAAAGCGACGAGGTGAGTCATTTTGAGGGCGAGCGAATAAAATCAACTGACGTGCAGGTCCTGAAAGCCATTATTGTTGACGGCGACACCTTCGAGGAAACTGTTTCGCACAATGGAAAGCCGCCGACGGCTGAAAAAATCCAGAAGGAACAGGATGCGCTCCGCAGACGACAGAACGAGACTCCACAAACCCGAGCCGACCGCCTGAACCAGGAGAAAGAGGATCGCGCATTTATCGCCGAGGTGCCCGATGCGTTCGAATTCCGGCTGCTCGGGGAGGAAACCATCGATGGACGGCCCGCGTACATTCTCGAAGCCGTACCAAAGCCCGGCTACCGGTCTCACACAAAATACGGCAAAATGTTTTCCAAGGTCCGCGGCAAGCTTTGGGTGGATAAGCAGGATTTCGGGTGGGTGAAAGTGGAAGCCGTTGTCACCGAGTCATTTCCGATGGGCTTTTTTGTGGCGAGAGTTCAACCCGGCACCCATATCACGTTTCAACAGACGCGCGTGGCCGATGGAATCTGGCTTCCCAAGCTTGTGGAAGTCAAAGCAGACGCCAAGATCTTTTTTGTCAAGAATTACCGACTGCGGGAGGTGATCACGTATTCGGATTACCACCTGGGCCAACCCGATCGTTCCGTCCCTGAAAGCGTCACAAAGTCGCACCCGGTGGGTTCTTGAGTCCGGCCATGTAATTTGTGCCTTCCGGATCGCGAATCGCCTTCGAAATGTTCGACGCATGTGCGCCCAAGTCCTTAAGATTCATTCATCAATTTGGCCATTGGCTTGCTGCTATTAGTCGTGAACCGCGATGTACCGCAAAGTGACTGAGCGTACATAAGATCGCGGTTCCCCACAAAGGAGAACAAATGCTAGGTTGGATGATCCTATTCGCCATAATCGCCCTATTCGCGCCATTGATGATACTCACGGGAAATCAGTCTTTGGCTCCTGAAATGGGCGGATTTGTATTCGCGCTCCTTTTCGTGGTCGGGTTGGCAACGCGCTTGGCACGCGGTCGCGCTTGGTGAGAGATCGAAGGAGATCCAAGGAAGCGAACCTAGTCCGCTCAGTCATCGGCGTCTACGCTTCCGACGAAGGAGAATGCGCCAAGTCTTTTGAAGCACTGTCGGCGGCACACAAAGGTAAGCTCCGGCTGTTTCAAGCCCGCCCCACAGCGAACGGTCCCCTCACCGCATCCAAGTTACCTGCGAAATTAAAGGGACCAGGTCGCTATGGAGCGCTCCGTTTGGAGGGCGAATGCCTGATCGTCGCTGAGGCGACGCCGGCCGAAGTCCCGGATATTGTTCAACAGTTGCAAGCTAAAGGGTCCCCGGCGGTTTTCGTTGTGTCGGAGGGCTTATCGGACGGTCCCGAGGGTGGTATTCCAGACAAGGACCCCGGTGGCGCGGCGGCGAATGCGCCATTGGAGGATTTCGCGAGGAAATGCGCCGAGCGCCGCGGCAAGCCTGCCACGCCTAAGGCACTGATTCTTTCGCGCCTGCGTGACGATGAGTCACTCCTCGAATCGTCGCGGCGCGAACTGGCCGAGGCCTCGCGTCTGGAGCATGCGCTCACTCCCGCGGCGGAATGGTTACTCGACAACGGCTATCTTCTCCGCACCCAAATTGCCGAAATTCGGAGGCACCTCCCCCGCGACCATCACAAAATTCTTCCCGCCGGCCCGTCCGGTGATCCGTACATTTACGAACTCGCGAAAGAACTGGTAGCGCACACCGACCACTCTCTCAACGAGGCCAACATACGGGACTGCCTGCGAGCTTACCAGCAGGTGGCGCCGCTCACCATCGCAGAGTTGTGGTCGTTTGCGTTGATGCTGCGCATGGCTTTAGTTGCGGAACTAGCGCATCTGGGCGTGCAAGCGAGCCAGAAGCAGCAATTGCGCGAAGCCGCATACTTCTGGGGCAATCGACTGGCCGTCGGATCACGCAGGGGCGCGGAAGTTTTCGGGCGAGTGCTCCATCTGCTCGAAGCCGAGCCGGTGGCGATGGAACCTTACTTCCTCACATGCCTCGCCGAGCAACTTCAGGATGAAGAGGACGCGCTCGCGCCGGTACAGCATTGGATCGAAGAACGCCTGAAGATGCCACTGACCGAAGTGGTGCGGACGGAGCACACTCGCGAAGCGGCGGAGTCGATCTCGACGGCCAATGCGTTTGGCAGCCTGCGGGCGATTTCGCGGATCGATTTCACCGAGGTTTTCGAGTCCACCAGTTTGATGGAGGCGGAGTTGCACGCGGACCCGAGCGGGACTTACGCGCACAGCGATTTTGCCACTCGCGATCGCTGCCGCCGTGTGGTGGAACGAATCTCGCGGAATAGCGGCGTAGGCGAGTTGGATGTGGCCAGGCGAGCGGTCTCGATGGCCGCCCGCGGCGCCGATTCGCGCCAGCAGCAGGTCGCTTACTATTTGCTGGATGAGGGGGTGACGCAGCTCGAATCCGAGACGCACGCCCGAATTCCGTTTCGGGTCGCTATTGTTCGGGCTTTGCGGCGTCATGCGACGGCCGTCTATGTGGGCGGAAACGCCGGGCTTACCTTATGCTTTGTCGCCATCGCGCTGGCTCTCGCGTGGGACGCGGGGGTGCGGCGCGAAGCGGTGCTGGCAGTCGTTGGGCTATTGGCGTTGTTCCCACTTAGCGAGCTGGCCATCCAAACCGTGAACGTTCTCTTAATTTCGCTGCTGCCCCCGGAAACGCTCCCCAAGCTGGATTTCCGCGACGGCATACCGGCCGAGGACGCGACGCTGGTGGTGATCCCCATGATGCTCTCCAGCATGGAAGTGGTGCGGCGCGAAGTGGAGAAGCTGGAAGTCCGTTTTCTAGCCAATCAACAAGCCAACTTCTTCTTCAGCCTCTTCTCCGATTTCACGGACGCCGAAACCCCGACTGCGCCGGGCGACTCGGAACTGCTAAACGCAGAGCGCGAAGGTATTGAAGAACTCAACGAACGCTATCCAGGGGGCCATTTCCTGTTGTTCCATCGCGACCGGGTGTGGTCCGAGAGCGAGCAACGCTGGATCGGCCGAGAGCGCAAGCGGGGGAAAATAGAAGAACTCAACGCATTTCTCAGCGGCGAAGGCTACTTTGAAATTCTTCGCACAGGATCTCTACCGCTTCCGGTGCGTTATGTGATTACTCTCGACGCCGATACTCAATTGCCGCCGGGGACGGCGCGGCGCATGGTCGAGACCATCGCCCACCCGTTGAATCGAGTGGTAATCGACGGCGCTACGAAGGTTCGCAAGCAAGGTTACAGCATCATCCAGCCGCGCGTCAGCATCGCGCTGCCCGGCGCAACAGCCACGCGCTTCACGAGAATTTTCGCCGACACTTCGGGCACCGATCCATATTGCCAGACCGTTTCCGACGCCCAGCAGGATTTATTCGGGGAAGCCATCTTTCACGGCAAGGCCATTTACGATCTCCACGCCTTCCGCGGGATTCTGGCCGACCGTTTTCCTGCCGAGACGCTACTGAGTCATGACCTGATTGAAGGAGCGCACGCAGGAGTAGGTCTGGCTTCGGAGATCGAGCTGTTTGAGAATCTCCCGTTGGACTATGCAGGCTACAGCCAGCGCCAACGGCGCTGGGTTCGCGGGGACTGGCAGATTGCGCCGTGGATTTTCCGGCGCGTACCCACAGCCTCTGGCGCCATGGTGGCCAACCCGCTTTCCATGATCGCCCGTTGGCGGATTTTGGATAACTTGCGAAGAAGTCTGGTTCCGGTGGCGTCCTTGCTGCTGCTTCTTTTCGGGTGGCTGATTTCACGGGCGCCCGGCGTTTGGACTCTGGTAATCGGGTTGGCCGTAGCCATCCCGGCTTTGGCCCCGCTTCTCGATCGCGTCGCACGGCATGTGCAGGGAACTGTTCACGGCTGGCGAGGCGCCGCCGACGAAGTGATTCGCGCGGCCGTGATGCTGGTCTTCCTGCCGCATCAGGCATGGCTCGCGGTGGACGCCATTGTGCGCGTCTCCTATCGCCGGCACGTCAGCCATCACAACCTACTCGAGTGGCAGCCGGCCGAAAGCGGGGGCGGCCGGTCTCAGCGCGATTTGATTGTCCGGCAGATGTGGGTGATCTGTGGATTCGCCCTGGCCCTCGCGGTGCTGCTGGGAATCAGGGGCGTGTTGGCCCCTACGGCGCTCTTCGTGCTCCTCTGGGCGGCCTCGCCGGCGGTGATACGCTGGCTCGACCGTTCTGTACCGCCGCGAGACCGTCATAAGATTCCGTCCGAAGACGCAGCATTTTTGCACGGCATCGCACGTAAGACGTGGCGTTACTTTGACGATCTGGTGGGCCCGGAAACGCACTGGCTGCCGCCCGACAACTCGCAACTCAGCCTGCACATCGAAGTGGCCCAGCGGACTTCTCCGACGAACATCGGTCTGTGGCTGACATCCGCCCTGGCGGCGCACGACCTCGGCTATCTCACCTCCGACGAATTGCTCAGGCGCAGCGCAGAGACCCTCGCTACAATCGATGGCCTGGAGAAATACGAAGGTCATCTTCTCAACTGGTATGACACGAAGACCCTGCAGCCGCTGACGCCGCGCTATGTTTCAACCGTCGATAGCGGCAACCTGCTGGCCGGACTGTGGGTCATTGAGCAGGGTTTCAACGATGTGCTTCGCGCCCCGGTGATGGGGCCTTCCTGCCTGAGAGGCCTGGCGGATATCGTTTCGACCCTCGAAGGAATTTGCGGAACGGATCCGTCGGTGAGTGTGCCCCTGCGTGCGCTGCGCCGGCTGCTTCATGGCAAAGTGAAAGGCGACCTGATCGCGCGGCTCCGGCTTGCCATAAACCCTGTGCAGCAGTTGCAGGATATCGGGCGCTGGCCCGACGCCACCGGGGAAGACCGTTCGTACTGGGTGGCGTGCCTTGCCCGCGAGTTGACCTCCTGGACGGAAGCCGCGCAGCGTTATCTGCCGTGGATGGAAACCTTGACCCATCTGCCGGATTCGTTCCTGCGCGAATTGGGCGAAGATGCGGTGAGGCTTCGACACCGCGCGCTGCACAGCGCGCCATCGCTTCTGACCTTGGCCAGCGGGGGCGCAACACCCGTCGAGCGTCTTCTGAGCCGCCCGCGAACCACCGAGATTCGGCCGGAGATCCGGGAGTGGCTGGATCGGCTGGCGGAAGAGTACCGCGCCGCGCGAGCCAACGCGGTTCAAACCTTGCAGCGTTTTGAGGAGCTCCGAAAGACCGCGAAGCGGCTATCCGCGGGCATGAATATGGGTTTCCTCTATGACCGGAACCGGCGACTGTTCGGGATCGGGTACCTGGTTGGAAGTCCCCTTGAGTTTTCCAGCCACTACGACCTGATGGCGAGCGAGTGCCGCCTGGCGAGTATGATCGCCATCGCCAAGGGCGACGTGCCCGTCGAGCACTGGTTTGCGCTCGGTAGACCTTACCTCAGCACAGCGGATGGACCAACACTGCTTTCGTGGAGCGGGACGATGTTCGAGTACCTGATGCCGCTGCTGTTCATGCGCACTTTCGCGAACTCGCTGCTGGATGAGGCTTGCCATGAGGCCGTCCATAAGCAAATCGAATACGGTGAACAGAAGAAAGTCCCGTGGGGCGTTTCCGAATCCGCCTATAGCGCCCTCGACGCCAACCAGGTCTATCAGTACCGCGCTTTCGGAATCCCGTCGCTGGCTTTGAAGCAGGCGCTGACCGACGACCTGGTGGTGGCGCCGTACGCGACCATGCTGGCCCTCGCGATCAATCCCGCCGAAGCCACAAAGAACATCCGGGTGCTGGAGGAGTTCGGGCTCTGCGGACCGATGGGGCTCTACGAGGCCATCGACTTCACGCTCCAGAGCAAGCGCGGCGGAGATCGCGGGGTGGTGATCTATGCCTACATGGCGCATCACCAGGGCATGACGATGCTGGCGCTCGACAACTTGCTGCACCGCGGCGTGATGCAGAGGCGCTTCCATGCCGATCTGCGAGTCCGCGCAGTGGAATCGCTCCTTTTCGAGCGAATCCCGGTGGTTCGTATACCGCTCGAAGAGCCGCTGGCCGCTTCGCCCGCCATCCGCCCGGTACCCGCAGAGGAGCCGTCGGAACGGGCGTGGAAGGAAGATACTTCTCTGCCGCGCGTGCATCTTCAGGGCAATATCAATTACTCGTTGATGGTGACCAATGCCGGTGGAGGATATACCCGATGGAACGGGTTCGACGTCACCCGCTGGCGCTCCGATACCACGCTCGATCCGTGGGGCAGTTTCCTCTATATTCGCGATCTGCGGTCAGATGTGGTTTGGGCCGCCGCCTATCAACCGGTGGGTGGAGCACAGGGCACTTCCTCGGTTAGCTTCTCCGCGGATCGCGCAGAGTTTCATCGCCGTCTCGCGGGCATTGAGACCATTCTGGATGTGACCGTCGCGCCCGAAGACGACGTGGAATTGCGGAGGCTTACGGTGGTGAATCGCTCCATCCGCAGCAGACAACTGGAGTTCACCAGTTACGCGGAGTTAGCGCTGGCGCCCCACGGCGCTGACCGGGCGCATCCCGCTTTCTCCAAGATGTTTGTCGAAACCGAGTATCTGGAGCCTGGCGTGTTGATCGCGCATCGGAGGCTGCGTTCTCCGGACGAACCTGCGGTGTGGGCTGCGCATATCCTGATCGGCGGACTGGGCGTGACCCAGGATGCGGTGCAGTATGAAACAGATCGCGAGAAGTTTCTGGGAAGGGGCAACACTCCGGAGTCGGCTTCTGCGCTGAGGCAGGACTTGACCGGGTCCGTCGGAACGGTCCTCGATCCAATCTTCAGCCTGCGCTGCCGCCCCACGATTGAACCTCTCGATCGCCTCGAAATCTCTTTCATTACAGCCGTTGCCTCCTCACGCGAGGCGCTGTTGGCGCTGATTCAGAAGTACCGCCGCCAGGGATCGGTGGCACGCGTTTTCGAGATGTCCTGGACCCGGGCACAACTGGAATTCCGTTATCTCGGCGTCGGTCCGGGGGCTGCGCACAGGTTCCAGGATCTGGCCAGCCACTTACTCTATCCCAATCCGAGGCTTCGTATGCCGGGCGACCGCCTGGCGCGTAACCGGCTGGGCCAGACCGCGCTCTGGGGAGACGGCATTTCCGGCGACTTACCCATACTCACGATCACCATAACAGAACCTCGCAGCGTGCCGCTGGTTCGCGAGTTGTTACTCGCCCATGCATACTGGCGTCTGCGCGGTTTCCACGTCGATCTGGTGATTCTGAATCAAGAAATACCGAGTTACGATCGCCCGTTGCATCTCCAACTGACCCGCCAGGTAGAGGCCCACTCGCCGGCCGAGGCGATCAACAAGCCCGGCGGCGTTTATCTTCGCGATTGGCATGGCTTGAGCGAGGAACACCGCAACCTGATTCTGGCGGTTTCGAGCGTCGTTCTTAGCGGTAATCGCGGGCCTCTGCAACAGCAACTCGCCACCGTGCGGGAGACCGTGATGCCCCCGCCGTTTGTCGCGCCGGGCGGCCACGAGGAACCGTCGCCTCCACTTCCTTTTCTCGAACTGCCTTACTTCAATGGCCTCGGCGGCTTCACGCCGGATGGCCGCGACTATGCTATCTATCTGAAGCCCGGCAGCCAAACGCCGGCGCCTTGGGTGAACGTGATGGCCAGCCCGCATTTTGGCACGCTGGTGAGTGAAAGCGGACTTGGTTTCACCTGGCAGGGGAACAGCCAGGCGAACCGGTTGACCCCGTGGCATAACGATCCGGTGGCTGATAAGCAGTCGGAAATCATCTATTTGCGCGACGAGGAAAGCGGGACCATATGGACGCCGACCGCGCTTCCGATTCGAGAGGACGACGCCTATCGCGCACGGCACGCCCAAGGGTCCACAACCTTTGAACACAATAGTCATGCGATCGGCCAGGAATTGACTGTATTTGTTCCTTTGAACGCGCAGGGGGAAGGCGACCCCGTCAAGGTCTACCGGCTGCGGCTGCGTAATCATTCCAACCGGCGGCGGCGACTTACCGTAACTTACTTCGCGGAATGGGTACTCGGCTCCGACCGCGAGGAACAGCAGTTACATGTGCAAACCACTTACGATCAACCATGCGGAGCCATTCTGGCGACCCAGGCATGGACGGGAAGCTTCACAAGTTCCGTCGGATTCGCCGCGTCCAGCCCCCAGGCCGCCTCGTATTCCGGCGATCGCACGCAGTTCCTGGGAAGAAATGGATCTCGCAGGAAGCCCGCGGCCCTTGCCCGTATCCGGCTGGATAACAGGACGGGCGCGGGACTGGATCCGGCGGCGGCGCTTCAGGTGCCGGTGACCATCGAGCCGGACGATCAAGTGGAAGTCGTCTTTCTTTTGGGACAGGCCGAGAACATTGATGGCGTCAGGGACTTGGTGAGCCGCTACCAGGCCGGCGATAAAGTCGAAACTGCTTTGAAGCAGACACACCAATGGTGGGATTCGACGCTGAACGCCGTTGAGGTTCATACTCCGCTGCTGTCGACTGACTTTCTGCTGAACCGCTGGCTTCCTTACCAGGTGTTGAGCTGCCGTTTCTGGGGACGTTCCGCACTCTATCAATCCGGCGGCGCGTGGGGTTTCCGCGACCAACTGCAGGACTCAATGGCTTTGCTTTATTCCGTTCCGCGGTTGACGCGTCAGCACATCCTGGTGTCGGCAGCGCGCCAGTTTGTGGAAGGCGATGTGCAGCATTGGTGGCATCCGGAAACAGGCATGGGCGTGCGTACGCGCTGCTCCGATGACCTGATCTGGTTGCCCTACGCGGTGGCGAATTACGTTCGAATCACCGGAGATGCGGCCATCCTGGAAGAGGAGGTCCCGTTCCTGGATGGTGCGCCGCTTGCGGAGGGCGAGGACGAGCGGCTGTTCATTCCGCCAGTCTCCGCGCGCACCGCGCCGCTGTGGGAGCACTGCCGTTTGGCTCTGGAACACGGGTCACGTCTGGGATCTCATGGTTTGCCGCTGTTCGGTTCAGGCGACTGGAACGACGGAATGAACCTGGTGGGAAAACAAGGACGCGGCGAAAGTGTTTGGCTGGCATGGTTCCTTTGCGCGGTTCTCGAATCGTTCTCGGAGCTGAAGCCCGAATTTGCGGACAAATGGCGTTTAGAGGCGCGTGCTCTCCTCAATGCGATCGAGCAATCCAGTTGGGATGGCCAGTGGTATTTGCGCGGCTTCTTCGATAATGGATCGCCGCTCGGCAGCCATCAAAATCAGGAGGCGCGAATTGACTCGCTGCCGCAGTCGTGGGCGGTGATCGCGCAGAACGCGGTCACCGATCGCGCGCGCCAGGCGATGGCGTCATCCGCGACGTATCTGGTTGACGATCGCGATCAACTGGTGAAGCTGTTCACTCCTCCGTTCGATTGTTCCACTCCAAATCCCGGCTATATCATGGGCTACCCGCCAGGTCTTCGCGAGAACGGCGGACAGTATACGCACGGCTCTCTATGGATGGCTATGGCCAGAACACGGATGAATGAGGGTAGCGCCGCGGTCGACTTACTCAAGCTGATGAACCCCGCGGAACTGACGCGCAGCCCAGACGACGTGACTCGTTATCGGGGTGAACCTTATGTGGTTGCCGCCGATGTGTCCACCGCTCCCGGGAAGGTCGGGAGGGTCGGATGGACGTGGTATACGGGCTCGGCTGGATGGATGTATCGGATCTGGATCGAGGAAGTGCTGGGATTCCAGCTCCGGGGAGATACTCTCACGTTGAGCCCCGTCATTCCCGGCGATTGGCCGCGCTTCGAGATGACTTATCGGCGCGATAACTCGACTTATGAAATCGAAGTATTGAGAAGTACAGTGAACGGTGCTACGACAATGGAACTAGATGGGCAGCCCGTGGATAACATCCATCTTGCGGACGATGGAAAGATACATCATGTGATCGTGCGGATCGCACCTCGCCCGGCGGTAGAGACTATTGTCAAGCCGAAGTTACTTAGCGGAACGAATGGATCCGCTCCCGCGCCTTCAAACCTGGCGCCTTCCTTGCCGTCGTGATGTAGCCCTCGTGATTTAGCATGCTAAAGCGCGAAAATCCGCGCGTTTATGGCCATCAACATGCTCCCTCCAGGCTATCTGGCGTTTGCAATAACTTAGCGCCGAACAGTTTATTTTTATTAGGAGAAACAATCTATGACAAACCGCACGAAAGCTTCTGCTTTCTCATCCCTCGTTGTGGTGCTGGCGCTCGCTGGACTATCCAAGCCGGCCCAAGCCACGCAATGGGATAAGAAAACGATTATGACCGTAAACGAACCGATTGAAGTACCGAATCTGGTTCTGGAACCGGGTACATACGTATTCAAACTGCTTGATGACCAAGGCGACCGGCATGTCGTCCAAATCTTCGACAAAGACGAAAAGCACTTGCTCACGACGATTCTAGCGATCCCGAACTACAGGCTTACACCCACCGGCAAGACGGATTTCGCTTTCTGGGAAACGCCCGCCGGACAGCCCCGCGCTTTGCGTGCGTGGTTCTACCCAGGAGATAACTTTGGTCAGGAGTTCGCCTATCCCAAGACGACGATTGCAAAGATCGCGACGAACAATAGCAATGCCACGGTGCCGGAAGCGACCGAGACGGTAGCCGAGACCACAACTGCGGCAACGCCGGCTCCGATGCCAGCCGCCGAGCCCCAACCCGAACCGGCGCCTGCGCCGCAAGTGGTGGCTTCCGCCGAACCGGCCCCGGCGCCTCCAACCGACCAGACTCCCGCTCCGCAACAACTGCCTCAGACTGCCAGCGACTTTCCGCTGATCGCATTGGTCGGATTTGGCTCATTGATCGCGTTCGCGGTTCTGACCGTGCGTTCGAAACGCTCGGCCTAAACGCTCTTAGGTCTCCGGCGATTCTTCGGTATTGTAAGAGAGGTGGGATGATGCTTGCGTCTCTGTTGCTTTCCTTGCTTTGCCTCTGGCCACAGGAGCCTGTGGCGCCGGATGCCGGTGGGTTCTCGATTTCGACGGACGTGAATCTCGTTCAGCTCGATGTGGTCGTCAAGAGCCCGGCAGGCGGATATGTCTCGGGCCTGAAGTCCGAAGACTTTCGGGTGACTCAAGACAATAAGCCGCAGCAAATCAAGAATTTCTCCATGAACGAGGCCCCCGTCACAATGGGCCTCGTGATTGATAACAGCGGAAGCATGAAGGCCAAGCGGCCCGGCGTGAATGTTGCGGCGCTCGCTTTGGTGAGCGCGAGTAATCCTCACGATGAAATTTTCGTTGTGAATTTCAACGACACGGTAAATCAAGGGCTTCCCACCAACACTTTGTTCAGTGATGACGTGCCCACCTTGCGCGCAGCGCTTTGGCATGGCAAATCGGAAGGGCGAACGAAGCTTTATGACGCGATCGATTACTCGCTGAAGGTTCTGGACAAGGGCCGGATGGATGAAAAGACAATCGTCGTAGTCAGTGACGGGCGGGATAACGCCAGCATCCTCACACGCAAAGGGATTACTCAGGCCATCGAGCAATCACGCGCTACCATTTACGGGATCGATATCTTCGACGAGGATGATCCAGAAGACAATTCGGATGTGCTAAAGAAAATGGCGCAGATGACTGGTGGTGAGGACTTTCAGCTGCATAACATGACTGAGGTTACGAACGTGTGCACCCGAATCGCGGAAGATATTCGGCACCGGTACACGATTTCCTACAATCCCGGGCAGGGCGCGCCGGGGTCGGTACATCTCATTAAAGTCACCGCCACCTCGCCAACCGGTCAGAAACTGATCGTGCGGACCCGAACCCGTTATATGGTGCCGGACCATAAATGACCTTCCGGGCTTACTTAAGGCTGCTATTGCTGCTTGTCGCAGTGATCTGCTTGACTTATACAGGCTGGATTTACTCGTATGCGTTTCTGCATCAGCGATCGGAGAGCAGGGCCTTTGACCGGCAGCGGGCGTTACAATCTGTCTCTCATGGCGCCAGACCTTTTGAAGCCAGGCTCGTCATCCCGAGGTTGGAACTCACGGCAATGGTGGAAGAGGGCGTGGACGAAAACACCCTGAGCTTTGCCGCCGGCCATATACCCTACACCGCGCTCCCTGGCGAAATCGGGAATGTTGGAGTGGCGGCGCATCGCGATACCCTTTTCCGGAAATTGCAGGGAATTCAAAAGAACGACCGTATCCTGATATCGACCGGCGACAACGACTATACCTATCAGGTAACATCAACCTCGATCGTGCGTCCAGGCGACGTCTTTGTACTGGCGAACAGGCGCGGCGAGAAGACACTCACTCTGGTCACCTGTTATCCGTTCTACTTTATTGGCAATGCGCCGAAACGCTTCATCGTGCACGCTCAGCAGGTCACAGAAGGGGTTTTAGATACTTATAAACAGTAGCCCCCACCAGCTTATTGCCTTCATTGGTGGGGTGAATGCCGTCGCGCTGCATCAGATTCGGATGGCCGCCTACACCCTCGAGCAAAAACGGAATCAGGGTAAGGTGATATTGACTTGCAAGGTCAGTGTAAATCTTTTCGAACTGATGAATGTACGTAGCCCCATAGTTGCGAGGCAGCGTCATCCCGGCCAGCACGATTTTCGCGCCGTCGCTCTCGAGCGGCTGGATCATCTTCTCCAGATTCGCTTTTGTTACCGCCGGGGGAATGCCGCGCAGTCCGTCGTTGCCTCCCAACTCGAGGATGACAATCTTTGGCTTCATGGCCAGAATGCCAGGCAGCCGTCCGAGGCCATCGGTGGTAGTGTCTCCGCTCACCCCCGCGTTATAGACTCTAAAGTTCTTCTTCGATTGATCGATGAGTTTTTGGAGAAAATCCGGGTAGCTCTTGCCGGGGTCCGCTCCGTATCCGGCCGACAGACTATCGCCGAAAGCTACGATCAGGGCGGGCGTGACGGACGATTGCGGCGCGCCGGCCGCGTGGCACGCCAGAGCCACGCCGAGGTACACACAACTTGACAAAGTTCGCAGGCTCACAAAGCCATAATAGAAAATGGCGAGGATAATTCCATCGAGCGGTCCATCATTGAAGTTCAGCAGCTCACGAAAGCAATCGATACCGGAGTCCACCGGGTTGAAATTCTAAAGGGCATCGACCTGAGTATCCCGCGCGGGGAATTCGTCGCGATCATGGGACCGTCCGGAAGCGGGAAGAGCACGCTGCTGGGTCTGCTGGCCGGTCTCGATACGGTGACGTCAGGCTCGGTGATTCTGGATGGCGTCAACATCACCGGCATGGCGGAAGACCAGTTGGCCCTGGTGCGGGGGCGAAAGATCGGCTTCGTGTTCCAGTCCTATCAGCTCATTCCGACGCTCACGGCGCAGGAGAACGTGCTGCTGCCCGCCGAGTTGACGGGCACCGGGGATCCGCGCCGCGCTCGCGAACTTCTGGCGCGCGTCGGTCTCGAAGACCGGCTGGATCATTATCCGGTGCAACTCTCCGGCGGCGAGCAGCAGCGTGTGGCGCTGGCTCGCGCGTTCATGGTTTCTCCGCCCATCCTGATGGCGGATGAGCCGACGGGCAACCTCGACAGCGCGAACGGGCAACATGTGCTGGATCTGCTGCTGGATTTGAACGCGCGCGAAAGTACCACGCTGGTGCTGGTCACGCACGACGCCAACCTGGCTTCGTTCGCCGACCGGCGCGTGACCCTGCGCGATGGGAAGATCGTCAGCGATGAGCGGACTGGGACACGTGAACACTCCATCAACCTTCGGTAACCGGGCAGCTCTGCGCATCGCGTGGCGTGAATCGCGCGCGTCGGCAGGCAAGTTTCTATTCGTAATATTCGCAGTGGCGATGGGCGTTGGCTCTCTTACCGGCGTGAAAGGTTTCAGCCGCGCGTTTCACAACATGCTTCTCAAGGAAGCGCGCACGTTGATGGCGGCGGACCTCATGGTGCGGGTGTTCGCCTTACCCAGCCCCGCGCAGCAAGCGGCACTGGTAAAACTGGACCAGCAGGGCGTCGAGCGCACGTGGATCACGGAAACCATTACGATGCTGTCTTCGACCAGGCAGGACGGACCGTTGATTCTGGGTTCCGTGAAAGCTGTCGACCCAAAAGTGTATCCGTTCTATGGCCAGGTGAAGCTCGATCCGCCGGCGAGTCTGGGGAGTGTTCTGACTCCTGATTCCGTTGCTGTTTCGCGCGATCTTCTGGTGCGTATGGACGAGAAGATCGGCGACCGGCTCATCATCGGCGGCCAGGAGTTCACCATCGCCGCCATGGTGGAATCCGAACCCGACCGCATGTCCGGCAGCCTGAACGTGGGCCCGCGCGTCTTGATGTCTCGCACGGCGCTCGACCGCGCCGGACTGATGGTTCCAGGCAGCCGCGCTTCAGAACGCTTTCTGTTCAAGGTGGCTCCGAGCCGGGTTGAGAAGCTTCATGGGGATCTGAAGCGCCTGTTCCCGGAGGCTTTGGTAACGGACTTCCGCCAGAGTCATCCCACCGTCGAGCAGGGCCTGGAACGCGCAACAGTGTTCCTGAGCCTGGTCAGTTTGATTGCTTTGATTGTGGGCGCACTCGGTGTCTCCATGGTCATCAATTCGCATTTGCAACAGAAGATGGATTCCATCGCGATCATGAAATGTCTGGGCGCGCGCGCGGGCCAGATCATGCGGATCTACACCATTCAAACGCTGGGACTCGGGCTTGCGGGGGGACTGCTGGGCATCGTGGCGGGCCTCGGCGTACAGGCTCTGTTTCCCTTCTTCATCTCGCGCTATTTCCAGATTCGGCCGCATCTCTCCCTTGACCCTTCATCGGCCGTGCAAGGGCTTGCCATCGGCGTGCTGGCGGCGCTACTGTTTACGGTGCCTCCTCTGCTCTCTATCCGCCGCATCCGCCCCGGCTTGATTTTGCGCCGCGACGTCACCCCGGAACGGCGCACATGGTTCCAGCGTTTGCTGGATGCGCGCGCGTCTCTGTGCGCGTCGTTTTTGATTTTGGCGGGCATCGGAGGAATCGCGGCGTGGTTGAGCGATTCCTGGAAAACCGGCGCGTTTTTCGCGGGCGGCCTGGCCGGCAGCCTTGCGGCGATGGCGGCGGTCGCATGGCTTCTTCTGCGCGGCCTTCGCTGGTTCGGCAGGAATGCGGCGTGGCGTTTACGCCCCAGTTTCCGGCATGGCATCGCCAATCTCTACCGGCCCGGTTCGCATTCGCAGGCGTCTTTGGTGGCGCTGGGAATTGGCGTGATGTTCACCCTTACGGTGTTCCTGGTGCAGCGTGGGTTGATCGCGGATATGATGCGCGATGCCCCGCCCGGCATGCCGAATGTCTTCCTGCTGGATATGACTCCCGCCAATCGCGATGCCGTGCTGCAAGTGGTCGCTCACCAGAAGGGCGTTGAAGCGACGCCTGAATCTGTGGGCGCGGTCGCGGTCAAGATGGCCGCCATCGACGGCGTTCCTCTTGTTCGCGAAAAGCTGAAGGGTATGGAACGCCACTACGCTTCCACCGTATCCGGCGACGAATCCGCCAAGCCGCTCCCCTTCACCAAAATCGTCGAAGGCCGCTGGTGGGACCCCGTCCACGCGCCGTCGAACGAGGTTTCCGTTTCGGAGGATGCCGCAAAGGTGATGCACCTGAAGCCCGGGATGAAGATCGACTGGACCACCGGCACGCGAAACTTCCGCGCCACCGTGGCGGCGATTCACCGGACAGAGACCATCCGGATGAACGCGCGCATCGAGTTCACTTTCTCCCCGGGCACTCTTGCGGGGCTGCCCATCATCTATTACGGAAGCGTCCGCATGAACCCCAAGCTGGTGGCGGAGATGCAGAAGGCCGTTTACGCCCAGTTCCCCACCGTCGCGGTGGTGAACATGGCGGACGTGCTGGCCATCGTACAGGATGTGGTTGATCAAATTGCCATTGTGATCCGGTTCATCTCGTTGTTCACTATTCTGGCGGGCGCCATCATTCTGGCGTCGAGCGTGGCCGGAACACGCTTCGGCCGCATTCGTGAGGTGGTGATTCTGAAAACCCTGGGCGCCACTCGCCGCCGCATCGCCGAGATCTTCTCCATCGAGTTCCTTATTCTTGGCGCCGTGGCCGGTCTGGCCGGCAGCTTGCTGGCTACGGGGTTCTCTTCGCTTTTGCTGCGGCAACTGTTGAAGGCGGAAGTGCATCTGGACTCTCTGCCGAACCTCTACGCAGTTCTGCTGACGGCGGCGATTGCGAATCTCGCGGGTTGGCTGGCGAGTCTGCGCATTCTCAGCCAGCGCCCGCTGGAAATTCTCCGCGAACAGTAGCAGGCGGCCCGCAAGCTACTATTGAACATCTGATGAAAAAGATCGGGCGTTATCAGATTACGCGCGAACTGGGCCGTGGCGCCATGGGCGTTGTGTATCATGCGATCGACCCCACTATCGGCCGCGCGGTAGCGATCAAAACCCTGCGCCTGCGCGAGGTGGATGACGGTGAGCAGCGGCTGCGCCTGCGCGACAGACTGTTCCGTGAGGCCCGCTCCGCCGGCGCGCTTTCACATCCTGGGATTGTGACCATTTACGACATGGATGAGGTGGATGGCCTCGCCTACATCGCCATGGAATTCGTCGATGGCCAAACGCTGGAGGAGATCCTCTCGCGTCCCGAACCCATTCCGGGAGACCGTTTGAGGGAGGTTCTGCGGCAAGCCGCGGCCGCGCTCGATTATGCGCATCGCAAGGGCATCATCCATCGAGACATTAAGCCCGCCAACATCATGATCGATGGATCGGGAGCGGTGAAAATCACCGACTTCGGAATCGCCAAGATCACCCAGGTGGAGGGCCAGACCCTCACCGGCGTTCTGGTGGGCACCCCGAATTATATGTCTCCGGAGCAGGTGCAGGGTCATGAAGTAGATGGCCGCTCCGACCAGTTCTCTCTGGGTGTGATCGCATACGAGATGCTTTGCGGCGAGAGACCGTTCTTCGGCGAACAGATCTCAACCGTGGTTTACAAAATCGTAGCGGAGCAGCCGAGCCCGATCCAAAACCTCAACGCAACACTGAACGAGAACGTCGATAAAGCGATCCGGCGGGCTCTGGCCAAGAAACCGGAGCGGCGGTTCGCCACATGTACGGCTTTCGTCACGGGGCTTGAGACAGGCCTGGGGACCACGAAGGTATGGCGCGTGCTCCCGCGCAAGGCCCAGCAGAGTATTCCGACGGCGTCCACAGGCCTCGTGGCGCCTTCCTTCAAACCCTCCCGCAGGGATACGGAAACGAAACAGAACGAGAGCGAACGTAAGCGCGGCGTGGCCGCGGCCGCGGCGCAGAACAAGAGAGAGAGCGCTGGATGGTTCCTTCCGTTCTTTGGTGCATTTGTGGTCCTGGCCATCATTCTTGCGCTGGTTGCCTGGCAGACCGGGCTGCTGGATTTGCCTTGGTTGCGTGATCTGGCGAGTCACGATTCCCCGTCCGCGGAGCCTGCGTCGCTTCCCGCCAAAGAACCGGCGACTTCCAATTCAGACCGGCCCAGCCCCATGCCCGCAGCTCCGACCGATGCGGAGATCCCCACGCCGAAGCCTGGGGCTCCGATAGCAAAAGACACCGTGCAAGAGGCTCCGCGCGAGGGAGTCCGGTCTGAGGCTCCAGCCTCAGGCGCAGTGACGACTGCGCCAGTGACAAACCAGGTGGTCCAGCTAATGACCGACCCCGCGGGAGCGACGGCCATGATGGATTCGAATCGCGACCTCAGTTGCAAGACCCCCTGCACCCTGGCCGCGCGCA
Organism: Bryobacterales bacterium; assembly: GCA_003136675.1. Lineage (GTDB taxonomy): Bacteria > Acidobacteriota > Terriglobia > Bryobacterales > Bryobacteraceae > Bog-113. The sequence continues at coordinate 15,563 of PLFE01000059.1, read as the reverse complement.
GCGGAGTTCACAACGTCACCTTACAGCTCGATGGCTACCAGACCGAGAGCCGGGAAGTACGGATTTCGAACCAGAATGTTGAATTGCCGCTCGTTTCGCTGCGTTCCGCTAATGGGGTCCTCTATTTGACCAGCGATCCGAGCAGCGCCGAGGTGTTCGTGGATGGGAGGGACATGGGATATACCACTCCCGCCCACATCAGTTTGCCGGCCGGACACCACTCAATCGCGATTCAGAAGAAAGGCCTGCGGGCTTCCGATACGGTTGATATCGCGAATGGCGATCTGCGTTCGTTGAAGTTGATCGTGGAACGCTAACTCGCGTCGCGGCGATCACCGCAGCCGCTAACGCGGTCTATTTCTTTATAAATTCAACTCGCCGGTTCGCGGCTCTGCCGTCTGGAGTATCGTTTGACCCGATCGGCTGGGCTGTCCCGAATCCATTGGCCGACAACCGTGCCGCGTCCACGCCGAATTGCGAAACGAGAACAGACTGCACCGCTTTTGCGCGCCTCTGCGAGAGGTCTAAATTATGGCCGCTGTCTCCCACCGAGTCCGTATAGCCATCGATTTCCAGCTTCAGGTTGGGGTTCTTGGATAGACCCGCGGCCACCATTTTGAGAACCGGCGCCGAGTCCGGCTTCAGGCGGTCGCTATCGGTATCGAAATTGATTCCATGGGTAATGTACTTGCCGGTGGCATTGATCACGGTGGAGAAGTCTGGCGCGGATTCGGCGACGCGAACCACGCGGAGCCCATTTGGGTGGGAGCGGGCGAAGTCGAGGTAAATATTATCCATGGGGTCGAATTCCACCTGATTGGCGTCCACCAGACGCTGGCCGTTGATGTAAGCGCGCACACGGCCCTGCTGCGCCCATAGGGCAAAGTGAAAGGGCTTGCCGGGATCCACCTGGGCCTCGGCACTGCCAAGTCCTTGCCCAAGAACCGCCACGGCCGCACTGCCCTTCGCGCCATTCGCCGACACATTTATTTCGATGATGTTGCTGTTGCCCTTATCTCTCAACTTCCAGAGCATCTCCCCGGTGCCCGTCCATTCCACTTCCAGGGTGAAATTCTTCGGGATCGCGAAGGACGGGGAAAACAGATGCACGCCGGATTCCGCGTACAATTCCCTGATGCCGCCGCCGGTGCGCAGTTCGACCGTACCTTCGCGCACTTTCCAGTGCGGCGGAGGTTCGCCTTCCGTCATGTCGCTGAAATCCTCATAGAAGATGGTTCGCTCTCCGGGGACGAACTCGATTTTCGTGGCCTTGAGTTCGGGTTGGCCGCCGGCGGCTGCGCTTGGCGAGGCAGAGGATGCCGGCTTTGCCGTTTCCTGAGCGGCGGCGGAAGTGGGCGCAGCGGCGGGCGCACTCGCCATAACACTACCCAGACTGGTGTCGTTCGTGGAATGCACGATGAGCATAATCATCGAACCGGACCCGAGTTCCATAGCCGAGCCTTGCGCTGCAATCTGGATCGCGGCGGGCGACCCTGCGGTGTCCGGCGCCTGACTCACGGTATTCCCGAGACGCCCGCCCAGCATCCCTCCCAGTTTTCCGATTTTATTGCGGCCCGGCGCTTTCGCCTGCACGAACATCGCATGGACCGCTCGCCCCTGATCATCCACTCCCGCCTCGCCCTTGGAGTTCGAAACTCCCTGCACATTCGCCGCGAGCGGGATATCGACGCCGCTGCTGTGGTGAAGGGAGTCAACTGAAAACTCCACTAGAGCCTGACCATGCGAAACGGCTACCTGCGTCACTGTGGCTCGCACGGTGTCCCCTTTCAGTGAATCGGGGCTTGCGATCTGCGCCGTAAACTGGTCGCCTTTCTGAGCAGAGCCCGCGCTCAGCGCGCTGGTCAGTCGCAAGGTGATGGGGACGTCCTGAGCGTACGCGGCCGCTCCCAGAAAGCCCGCAATCATAACGAAACCAAGCTGAATCGTCCTTCTGGTGGTGGGAACCCAGGAAGGGGCGCCCGCAACAGAGTCGGTGCTGGGGGCCGTGGAATAAGTCGTTTTCAACAGAAGAATGCTATCACAGTTTTGGCGCTTTTCGCGCCTATCTGGCGCGGCAACCCCCATGAGGCCCGCACCTGTCCAGCGTGCTACTGGGGCGGCGCCTGTTCGCCTGGCTTCAGCAACGTCGGCGGCTTCTTCTTCTGCTCCGTGTCCTTGGCCTCCTCGGCCTTCTTCTCCTTGGCTTCCTCGGGAGTCATCAACGCTTCGCGTTCTTTCTTCTCCTTCGCTTCCTTAGCGGCAATTTCGGTGGAGCGATTGGCCAGGTCTTCGCCCGCCAGTTCCAGACTGTCCGACGTCCCTTCGATGTCCTGCTTCAAGGTGAATTCGTAGCGTTCGCTGTCCTTCGGATGCGCGTCTTGAATCTTCTGCAGCGCGGCCAGCAGTTCCTTCTCGCCGTTCTTGATCGTGGTGACGCCTTCCGTGATATTCACCTTGCGGCGGAGCGCGTCGTCGGTAACCGTATCAATCGCATCGACGATGTTGCCGTAGTCGTCGAGCAGATCGTGGATCAGCGCGGAACGCCCCGGTTTATCCTTCGCCAGAAGCAACTGCACCTGGTCCAGGCGTTGTCGCGCGAATCGGATATAGAGGGCCACGCGCACGTTTGGATCCTGCGCATCGCGAATCTGGTCGGTTTCATTCTCCGTCAGGAAGTCGCGGTCCGCGCGGGCCGGCACGGTAAACCCACCAACACAGAACAGCACCAGCACCGCTATTTTTCCGAATGTTTTCCAGAGATGATTTCTTCGAGCCATTGGTCATGTATCTCCTGCACTTTGGCTTTGGGACCTTCCACCAGTTTGCGATCATCGTAATCCATCGAGTGAGAGAGACCTTCCAGCTTACGAAGCAGATCGCGGGTTACCGTCTCCCCCAACTTGAAGGGCCCTGCGTGTTTGCGCGGATTCTTCCCCGTCGCGTCCAGGGCGTCGCGCGCCAGTTCCACGGCGGCTTCCATGTCCCGCAGCTCTTCGCCGGCGCCCGCCCGTTTGCCATCCGCATAGTCGCGCCGGGCGCTGGTGAAGGACTCTTCCGCGTGATCCAGCGCAATTTTCGCGCGCCGCTCCAGGTTGGGCTCATTCCCGATCTGTTTCAGATCCGCGGCCATCGCGAAAAGGGCGACAAGTAAGACCAGTAGCAGAACCTTCATCTCTTGTGTAACTCCGTTTCGATGATTCGCGCTCGCTGGCGGGCGAGAAACTCCAGATCGGGATACTTGCCTTCGCTCATGGCCAGAAACGCCCGATAGCTAGCGAGAGCCTGTGGAAGTTGGCGCAATTTGTCAAGCGTGATAGCCCGAATATACTCATCTCCCGGCAGTTCACCGAGGGCTTTGACGCGATCGAGCGCGGCCAGCCCCGGTCCATAATCTTCGTGCATAATGAGCGCCATGGCAAGTTCGTTCCAGGCTTCCTTCGAATCGGGTTTCAGTTTCGTGGCGGCCAGAAACTGATTCGCGGCCGGGGCGAACTGCCGCGCGTCCCTCAGGGTGCGGCCACTGAACATGCGCAGGTCGTAATTGCCCGGGTCGGAAGCCAGCGCCTTCGAGATCTGTTGGTTCTGCTTGTCGGTCTGGTGCGTCATGGCGTAGGCATGGGCCAGCGCGAGGCGGTTGGCGACTGTGGGGGAATCCGCGACGGCTTTCTCGAGACGCGGGATGGCATCGGCGAACTGTTTACTTTCAACCAACAAGTCCCCCAGTCGCGCTTGAGCGCCGGCATTATCCGGGAAGGTCTTGTAGATTTCGATGGCTTCGGTCTTTTTGCCGGCTTTCTCGTAGGCTTCAGCCAGTTCCAGCAGCCGGTCGCGGTAAGCGGGGTCGCGTTCCGCTACCGAGGAAAAATGCGGCGCGGCCGCTTCCAACTGATTCTGGCGCAGCAACGCCTCCGCCAGTCCCACTTCTGCGGCGGCCGATTTTGGGTTTATTTTCAAAGCGCTTTCAAAATCAGATTCGGCGTCGGCCGGCTTCCCGCCGGCGAGCAGGGCCTCAGCCAGATAATACTTCGGCCGGAACTCGCCGGGCTTTTGATCCGCGGCGCTTTCAAGCGGCGCCAAAGCATCTGCGGCGCGCTTGTTACGCAGCAGTAGAATGCCAAGATTCAGTTCCGCCTCATACAAGTGCGGCTGCAGTTGAAGGGTTTGCTGATACTCGGCCATGGCTTCAGGATCGTGATTGAGCAGGCTCTCGGCCAGCGCGAGGTGGAAATGGGCCGCATAGTCTTTCGGGTCCGCTGCAACGGCGCGTTCGAAGAGGGCGGCGGCCTCCTCGTTATGATGAGCGTCGAGCGCCGCGCGGCCCTGATCGATTAAATCGGGCGATTGGAAGAGCAGAAAAAGCGCGATCCAGAGGCCCATGGTTATAGTTTGACGCCCCGATTCGGATTTGACAAGGCGCGCGGAACAGAAGACGGCGAGGATGGGATTGAGATACTGGCGGTGCGGGACTTCAGATAAGGCGGGCCGAGGATCGGGCGGCGAACGGAATCCCCGCTAGCGCCCGCAGGGCCAGCGAACGTAAGATTGAGAGATAAGATGATCCGAATACCATGGTGGCTTCCAGGACTGAGTTACGTGCTCGCCGTTATGGCCGTGCTGGGCGGCTCGCTTCCGCTGCGGGCTCAAATCACGGCCGCAATCTCGGGCACCGTGGAGGATGCTTCCGGCGCGGCGGTGCCGGATGCCACAGTAACGGTCAGAAACCTGGAGACGGGCGCGTCGCGAACCGTCAAAACGGATCAATCAGGCAGTTATACCCTGGTTTCCCTGCCGCTTGGCCCACAAGAATTGAAGGCCGAGAAATCCGGCTTCAAGACCGCGGTGAGGACGGGCGTGGACCTGGTTGTGGGACAGGAAGCCTTAGTCAACTTCCACCTGGAACTCGGAGAACTCGTGCAGCAGGTGACCACGGCCGATGAAACGCCGCTGGTGAACACCACTACGTCTTCCGTGTCCGGCCTGGTGGGGGAAGAGCAGATCAAGGATCTGCCCTTGAACGGCCGCAGCTTCGATAATTTGATTCCTCTGAACCCCGGCGCGATCAACTACAGCGCGTTGAAGAGCCGGTATACCAGCACCAGCGATGGCAATACGTTTGACGTGGACGGCCGACGGACCTATGAGAACGTGTTTCTGCTGAATGGCATCGAATACACCGGGACCAGCCAGCTCGCCATCAGCCCCGGCGGGGCGAGCGGAGCGCTGCTGGGAATCGACGCCATCCGGGAGTTCAATGTTCTCACCGACACCTATGGCGCGGAGTACGGGAAGCGGGCCGGCGCGCAAATCAGCGTCGTCACGCAATCGGGAACGAACCAGTTGCACGGAGCAGTGTACGAGTTTCTCCGCAACAGCGATTTGGACGCGCGGAATTTCTTCGACCAGACTTCGGTTCCCCCGTTCCGTAGAAACCAGTTTGGCGGCGCTTTGGGCGGGCCGATTCGCAAAGACAAGTGGTTCGTGTTTGGAAATTATGAAGGCTACCGGCAGTCGCTCGCCGAGAGCAATGTGAGTGTGGTTCCCGACGCGGAAGCCCGGCAGGGCATGCTGCCCAACGCTGCCGGGGTGTACAAGCCGTATAGCAAACTCAACCCCGCCATGCTGAATTACATGCAGCTCTGGCCTGTGCCCAATGGTCCGGAGCTCACTGTCGGCGGGCTACCCAGCGGCACGGCGCTCTCCTATACAAATCCCAGGCAAACTGTTCGCGAGGATTTCGGCACGCTCCGAACCGACTACATTTTCAGCGAGCGCGACACGTTGTCGGGGAGCTACACGATTGACGATGGCAATAGCCTCATCCCTCAGGTGGACCCGCTGTTTGCCTCTTATGAAACATTGCGCAACCAGGTTGCCAGCGTCGAAGAGACGCACATTTTCTCTCCGGAGATTCTGAATACCTTTCGGGCTGGTTTTTCACGCGCGGCTTTCAACTTTGATTCGACCCTGCTGGCTGCGTTCCCCGCGAGCACAGACTTTGTCACTGGACTGGGACCGGGCGGCATCGTAATCGGCGGCGGGGTCACCACCACATCCGGCGGAAGCATCACTTCGGCTGGGCCGAACAACGCGTCGAACGTAGGGAATCGGCGGAATCTGTTCACTTACACGGACGGGGTACAGATCACGAAGGGACGTAACCAGATCAGCGCGGGCGTGTGGCTCCAGAGAGTGCAGGACAACGACAATGACGCCTCGCGGCAACTGGGGCAGGCCAGCTTCGCGAGTCTGGCAACTTTCCTGCAGGGCACGGTGACCTCGTTCCAGGTTGTGCCGGATCCGAATGAATTGGGCTGGAGAAGTTTGCTTGGCGCCGGATATTTCGAAGACGCAATCAAAGTGCTCCCGAACCTCACTGTCCGGGTGGGGCTGCGTTACGAATTCACCACCGGGTGGAACGAAGAATCGGGGAGAGCAGCCAACTATGTGACGGGCTCGAACGGCATTCTTGAAACCGCGCCCGTGGTGGGCAGTTCTGCCTTCACCCAGAACAACGCGACCCACTTGCTGGGTCCGCGGACGGGCTTGGCGTGGGATGTTTTCGGTAATGGGAAGACGGCCATTCGCGCTGGCTACGGCATGTACTATTCGCTGATTGACGACTTAAGCTTTCTGCTCAATTCGATCCCTCCCTACAACGGATCCGTTTCCGAGACGGGGTCTTTACCCTCGCTGGTTCCGATTACGGCCGGCGTTCCCCCCTCAGCCTCCACCATTTTTGCCCCGCAAGGCGTCCAACCCAACGCCAAAACTCCGACGGTGCAGGAATGGAATTTTACGGTGGAGCAGCAACTCAGCCGCGACACGGTTCTGCGCACCTCGTATGTGGGCTCGTTCGGGTACCATGGCCTGTTAAGCGTCGATCCCAATACGATTCCCGCGCAAGTCTGTTCCAGCCCCGGCGGCTGTTCCGCGGGCGGGGACATCAGCCTTGCCAGCTTCGGCAGCGCACCGCATACCGTGCCGCAGGGGACGCTCTATATCCCCGGGCCCGGCGCAACACGTCCGAATCCCGACTTGGGCGCGGGATTCTTCTGGTATACCGAAGGCAACAGCAGCTATAACGCGCTCCAGATCGACGTGAGCCGCCGTCTCCGGAAAGGCCTGCAGTTCCGGGCAAACTACACCTGGTCGAAGGATCTAGACATGAACTCCGCGCTCACCGGGGCGCAGGCCAACAATCAGGCGCAGATGATTCTGGACCGCAACGATCTGCATCGCGATTGGGGTCCATCGGCATATAACGCCACGAATCAGGCAAACCTATCGGGCACGTACGATCTGCCGTTCAAAGGAAACCGGCTGGTGAGCGGGTGGCAAGTCAATACGATTGTGACGCTGCTGAGCGGTTTTCCTTTTACCCCGCAGGTGGGATCGAACCGGTCGGGGGATGGCGATACGAGGAATCCCGATCGGCCATCCGTGAACCCCGCGTTTTCGGGGCCAGTCGTGGAGGGCAATCCGAATCAGTGGTTCAATCCGGACGCGTTTATTCTGCCCACCCCCGGAACGTATGGAAATCTGGGGCGCGGCGTTTATAACGGCCCCGGCCTCGCCAACGTCGACGCTTCCTTGTTTAAGAACACGGTTATTCGGGAGCGGGTGAGTTTGCAGTTTCGCGCGGAGTTTTTCAATCTGCTGAATCGAGCTAATTTTGCGACGCCGAACGCGACCGTGTTTTCGGGCGGGGCGATCAGTCCGTCGGCGGGGTTGATTACGACGACGGATACCACTTCACGGCAGATCCAGTTCGGCCTGAAGCTGCTTTTCTGAGGTCACGGCTGCGTGCCGCAAACTCCGCCCGGCCCTTGCGAACAGGGGCCATAAACGAAGATGCTGCCATTTCCATTCGTTACAGCCGATACGTATACCTTGCCGTTGTTCACCAGGGGCACCACATATCTTTGCGCCGTGAAGGTTTGTCCGGTCTGAGTCTTGCTGTTATAAATGCCGGAAATTTCATAGGCACCACTATCGCTGTAGAGCTGATGAGCCGTGAGCGCGCCATCGAGGAACGAGCCGGACTGGGAAAAACCAGCGCTGGAGACACCCCACAAAACAGCGGTGGAAGCATTCGATCCGTTGGACGAAACCGCTAACGCGCCACCACCCGCCGCGGCGGTCGTCCCGGCGATGGGAGGCGTAGCGGAACCCGCGGTTGTATCAAACGTGGCGCCGTTGAAAAAATAGCCGCGGAGAACATCGCCAAAAGCCCAGACGAAGTAGAAGCCCGTATCCGAGGAGACCGTCCAGTAGGCAGGATTGTGGATTTCCGAGCAGCCGCCATAAACCGGTGTTGCCGGGGTAACTGGCAGGGGCGCAACGCACGGCGCGGCGCTCACAGAGGAAAAGAAGGCTTGGTACGGAGTACTGGTATACCCCCCTAAATTAGAGGTTTGGAGCAGGTAGGTCTGCCCGGCCTTTCCGGAAGCGACGAGGTAGCTGCTGGTCGCCTTGGGAACAGCCGGAGGAATCATCACAACACCGCCGGATCCAATGTCGAGGTCGTTGTAGTCATCCACGTAGTAGTTCATATAGCCCGCCGACTCGTCCATATTCTCCGGCGTGAATGTCGTGCCGGAGTTGCTGTTGGTGGTGCTCACAGGGCGGTAGATAACCGAATCTCCCAGTAAGTTGTCTAGAATCGCGGAGCAGTTCTTGGGCGTTGTCTTGGCTTGCGGATAACATCCGTTTCCGGTGGAGAACGCGAAATAGGTTCCATCGGTCGCGGGCCCGATGCCGGACATCCAGACGCCGGCTCCATGCGAAGAGAGAGGGCCCGGATTGGGGGCGCTTGCATAGAAGAAGTTGCAGTTTGTATTGGTGAAACAGGTCGTTTTGGGGCAGCTCGTACTATTGGTTGCGCAGGTGTTGTACTGAGCCATCCAGCCCTGATAATTTGATTGGATTTCACCACCGTTGTTGGTGGACGTTCCAAACCCGAAAGCGACGAAGATGCCGCCTTTCGCATCGAACAGCGCGGGCCTCTGGATCTGTTGCGTCGCAACGAAACCGTAGGGCGACAGGTCCGCGTTGATGTCGTGAGAGGGGATGTAATCCAAGCCGAACGTGGCGTCGGTCTTCAGCGACATGGCGTGGAGCGTATACACCCAGCCGTCGCTGCCCGCGGAGGTACACGCTGAGGCCTTATCGGTGTCGTTCAGGGTCACGAAATACATCAGGTCATTCGTAGTGTCAACGACGGGGGTGCTCAGAATTCCAACGGAGTTGAAACCGACGTTCGACCGGCAGTAGAGCGCCGGATAGGCGACCGAACCGGAACTGGCCGCAGTTCCAAAAGTCTGGCTCTGCCAGATTGGCGTTTCGGAGGGAGCGTCGCCATCGAACGCGACGATTTGATTCTTCATCGTGGCAAGAAATACCACCGTGGCGTGGCAGGTTCCCGAGATCGTAAAGTTATGTAGGATCAAAGGCTGAGCGAAGACTAAGCCGGCCTTTGGCGCCATCTCAAACAGATAGCCGAAACCGCTGGAAACGGTGCTGGGTGTGAGCGCCGTCTCTGATAGATTCGCGCTCGTTCGATAGGTATTATATTGTCCGCCGGTGATATTGGGCGCCGTAGTTCCGCAAGTCGCAGCCTCGACGCGGTTGCAGGTGAAAATGAGCGCGAGGAGCGATGTGGCGCACAGCGCTCGACGCATGAAAATTTGCATAGGGTACTTCAAAATGATAGTAGCCAAGCAAATGTAAGTCAATGCGCGTCAGTAATCGAGCCCAGAGACATCGACAAAAGAATACAAAGCGAATATCGATCAACGAGTTCTAGGGCTGCGTTCCGCAAACTCCATTTGGGCCTTGCGAGCACGGGCCATAGACGAAGATGCTGCCGCTCCCGTTCACAACGGCTGAGACATATACCTTGCCGTTGTTGACCAGAGGCACAACATATCTTTGCGCGTGAAAGGTTTCCCCGGTCTGGGTCTTGCTGTTATAGATACCGGCGATCTCGTAGGCTCCGCTACCGCTATAGAGTTGATGGGCGGTCAAAGCGCCCTGAAGGAAAGCTCCCGACGAGGCGAAACCGTCCGATGTGACGCCCCACAAAATCGCGGTGGATTCGTTCATACCGTTGGAGGATACAGCCAGCGCGCCGCCGCCCTGCGCCGCCGTGGTCCCGGCGAGAGGGGGCGTGGAGGAGTTCGCGGCTGTTTCAAACTTGGCGCCATTGAAAAAGTAGCCGCGGAGAACATCGCCGAATCCCCAAACGAAATAGAAGCCCGTATCCGAGGATAGAGTCCAATAGGCCGGGTTGTGAATTTCGGCGCAACCACCGCCGGTGGGAACAATGCCGCCGTAGAGCGGGGTCTGCGGATAAACGGGGAAAGGCACCGCGCACGGAGCAGTACTCACGGCGCCAAAAAAGCTCTGGTAGGGAGTGCTGGTGTACCCACCCAAATTGGAGGTCTGGAGAAGATAGGTCTGCCCGGCTTTTCCCGACGCGACCAGGTAACTGGCGGTTGCTTTGGGGACCGCGGGCGGGATCATCATCACGCCGCCGGAACTCACGTCGAGATCGTTGTAGTCATCCACGTAGTAGTTCATAAAGCCCGACGACTCGGAAGTGTTTTCCGGAGTGAAGGTCGTGCCCAGGTTCGTGTTGATGGTGCTCGTAGGGCGGTAAATCACGGAGTCTCCGAGAAGGTTATCCGTGATTGGAGCACAATTCTTGGGAGTGGTTTCCTGGTAGGGCCGGCATCCGTTTCCGGTGGAGAACGCATAGTAGGTCCCATCCGTGGCGGGACCAATGCCGGACGACCAAACCCCGGCGCCATGCGTGGATAGCGGACCCGGATTCGACGCACTGGCATAGAAGAAGCTGCAGTTGGTGTTCGTTACGCAGGTGGTGGTGGGGCAACTCGCGCTACCCGTTGCGCACGAGTTATATTGAGCCATCCAGCCTTGATAGTTTGACTCGATTTCGCCGCCGCCATCGGTGGATGTTCCAAAGCCGAAGCCGATGAAGATACTGCCGTTCGCATCGAACAGCGCCGGTCTCTGGAGCTGCTGCGTAGCGACAAAGCCATACTGCTCAATATCCTGATCAATGTCATGCGGCGGGATGTAATCGAGCCCGAAAGTGGAATCGTTCTTGAGCGACATGGCGTGGAGCGTGTACTCCCATTTCGTGCTGCCGCCGGCGGTACATGCCGTGGCTTTGGCAACATCGTTGAGCGTCACGAAATACATGAGGTCATTTTTCGCGTCGATCACCGGAGTGCTCAAAATCCCCACGCTTGTGAATCCGACGTTCGACCGGCAGTAGAGCGCCGGATAAGACACCGAACCCGTTGTGGGCGCAGTTCCAAACGTCTGGCTCTGCCAGAGCGGGGTTGAAGACGGAGTGTCGCCATCATAAGCGACGATCTTGTTTTTCATGGTCGCCAGAAACACCACCGTCGCGTGGCAGGTACCCGAGATCGTGAAATTATGAAGAATCAGCGGTTGCGCGTAAAGCAGCCCGGCTTGCGGGGCGAGTTGAAACAGATAGCCGAAGCCGCTCGAGACGGTGCTGGGGGTCAGCGTGGTCTCCTGAGAATTGGCGCTCGTACGATAAGTATTGTATTGTCCGCCGGTGACGTTTGGGGCCGTAGTGTCGCAATCCGCGTAAGCCGCGAGACCGAATGTGAAGAGGAGAGCGAGCAATGCCGCGGCGCACAGCGTTCGGCGCATGATGGTTCGCATATGTATCTTAAAGATCATAGAAGCCGGAAAGCTTTAAGTCAATGAAATCAGAAGTTGAACTGCAGGCGCGCGTCCACCGAGCGCGGCATGCCGATGGCGGTTCCTGAAAACAAACCGGCAAAGTCGATCACGTTCAAGGAATTAGTCAGGTTCGTTCCGTCGAGCTGAAAGCGGGCCTGGTACTTTTCGCTCTTTTTCAGGATCACTCCGGCGGACGCGTCGAGCGACCACAGGGGACGCGGGCGCAGGTCCGAAAAATTCACCCGATTCAGAATGTTCTGCGTGTACCCCTGCTCGGCAGCGTCCGCTTCGGTGCCGCCGAAGTCGATGGGCAAACCACTATCGTAAGTGCCTCCAAACGCGAGCCAAACCCGCGGCGACACCTCATATCGAAAGCGCGCGCGCACGGCGTTGCGTTCTTCCTGCGAAACCGGAAACACGCCGCTGGTCTGCGAAATCGCCTGCGCGGCATCGTCGCCCAGGAACAGCCCGCCGGTCGCCGGAAAGTATCCGTTGCCGCGCTCATTGGTCCAGGAGATATACCCGGAGAGCTTGCCCCATCTCGGTATTTCCAATTTGGCTTCCTCGCCGTAGATATTCGCCAATGCAAATGTAATCGGGAAGCTAACGCCCGTATTCAGAAGCAGGTCGTCATCGGGATAGTTATGGTATCTGCGCCAAAAGAAGTTCCCCGTCACGCGAATGTGACCGAACAGCGCCTTGCCAAAGCCAGCTTCGTAATAGTTTGCCCGCGCGGGTTGCACCGGAAGACGCAGCACCAGGAAATCCAGACTAGTCACGGCCGGAGAACTGGAGACCAGAAGATTCTCAAATGGCGGAGTCTGGAAAACGCGGTCGTAAGATGCATGGAAGTTGATCTTCGCCTTCGGCCAGAAATAGGCGAGACCGACGCGCGGGCTCCATCCGGTCTGATTGACCAGCAGGTCGTAATGATCGAACCGCATGCCCGCGCTGAGGGCGAAGTTCTTCCAATGCATTTCATCCTGCGCGAAGGCGGCCTGCTCGCGATCCGGCGCGTGCCCATAAAAATTGAAGACCAGCGGAGTGCCTGGGTCAAACTGAGAGGGGTCCGTAATCAGGTAGTTGAGATTTTCTTCCAACTGGGCAAAATCGACCTCTGCGCCGAACTTGAACTCATGAATGCCGGCGTGGACCGAAACCGTCCCCTTGGCATACTCTTCGTGATAGCCGCGATCCTGCCCGGCGATCATGGGTGTCGAAAGATCGTTTGACCAGAACCCCGCGGTGAGGTCGCGGGTCATGGCCCGGAAGTCGCCCAGCACGTTCGCGGAGAAAATATGCTGTAGAGAAAACTGCGCAGAGCTCTCAAAATTCTGCCGATCCTGACGCTGGCCGGCTTCCTCCTGAGGTACTTCGTTGGGCACCAGAAACTTCGACTGATTGCGGCTAACGATGATGCCGATGCGGTTGTTCTTGTCAAGATCGAACTCGTAATGAGCCATGAAATCGGCCGTGGTTCCGTGGTTGGTGTAGTTCTCAGTGGCGGGCGGATCGAGAAAGTAGTCGGTGGAAGCGCCGGAAAGGCTCATACTCAGCGTACTGGAGCCAAAGCCATACTGGCCCTCGAAATAGCCGTTCGTGGAGTCGAAGGAACCACCGCCGAATACGGCCTTGCCGTGGAACCCGGGCCGCTTGTCGCGCGTGGTCTGCACCTCGATCACTCCGCCCATTTTGCGGCCGTACTCGGCCGGGAAGCCGGCCACCATCTCGGTCATCTCCTGAACGTCGTCCGCGTCGAAATCGGGAGTGTAGGCGGCGGAGCGGTTTTCCGTTAGCGGCATGCCGTCGATTACGTACTGCACCTGGTACTCCTCGGCTCTGGGATGCAGAATTCCGTTGGCTTCGAAGACCCATCCAGGCTCCTGATTCACCAGGTCCGCCAGTCCCCTGCCCGGTTGAGAGCCTAAGCGATCGGCGATGGTATCGCTGCCGATGCGGTTGGCGCTGCTGGTCGAGTAAGGATCGATCAACGTTTCGTCCGCGCTCACATTCACCGACGTTTGGACGGCACCCAGTGCGAGCCCGACTTTAATTTGTCTGGGTAGAGCGGAGCGGATGTCAATCACCTGCCTGGCCGTGGCGAATCCAGTGCGGCTCACCGTGACGGTGTAGAGCCCGAAGGGCAGCCGTTTCGCAATCACCTGACCCGTTGCGTCGGCGTCGAAAGTCTGGCGGTATTGGTTCACGTCGCTCGTCAGCTCAACCGATGCTGGAACAGGCGACCCACTGGGGTCTGCGATCAGCAACCTTAGCTCTCCTTTATCACTCTGGCCGAACGCGAGAACGGCAATCACAAGGAAGAGGAGAGCGCGGGTAAATGCCATCACTTGAATATTCCGCGTGCATCGCCTTTGTTCACCTTTTTTTTCGTAAACTGAGGGGAAATGTTTCCTCCTCCGTCAGATCCAGCCTTACGCCTTCCGCTGCTGGGTCGCTCCACGACGTCGGAACCGCTGAAGGACCGTGGGCTGCAGAACGAGGTGCTGTTCCTGTTTGAGCAATCCCGAGCGGGCCTGCTTCGCTATTTGTATTCAATGGGCGTGCGCGATCACGATGCCGAGGAAGTGACGCAGGAAGTATTTCTGGCCCTTTTCGAGCACCTTCAACTCGGACGCGCGAGCNNCTTCGCGGCTGGATCTTCCGCGTCGCGCACAACCTGGGGTTGAAGCGCCGGAGCACGGCATGGCGTACCACCAATCCGGAAGACGACAGCATCTTTCAGCGCCAAATCGACCCCGGCCCGAATCCCGAGCAGCAGTTGCACGCGCGGCAGAGACAGCAAAAACTACTGGCCGTTTTCCATGCGCTGCCCGAGCAGGATCGCTGCTGCCTGCATTTGCGCGCGGAGGGTTTGCGTTACCGGGAGATTGCCGACGCCCTCGGTGTTTCCCTTGGTTCCGTGGCGCAGTCGCTGGCGCGCTCCCTGGAGAAGCTGCAGCGCGTGGATGGAAGGCTCTAAGATGCACGAAGATCCGCATCCCTCGAATCAAGAGTTGCTGCTCGCCGCCGACGGCGAACTGGATCCGCGCCGGAGCGCCCGCGTGCGCGCGCATCTCGCTTCCTGCTGGCACTGCCGGACGCGCCTTGCGGAGATAGAGACCACGATTGCGGATTTCACTCACGCGTTTGAAAACTCCGATGGGTCTCTTCCGTCGGTGGAGGGACCGAGGGCCCTTTTGAGGGCGCGCTTAGAAACGGCTGATGCTCCGCGAGAGTGGCCGCGGCCGGCGATCCGCTCAGCCATGGGCGCGCTGGCGGTTCTGGTGATCGCGTTCGGCGCGCTGCTGGCGCGGCATGGCACGAACGGCAGCTTCGTGCCTCTCGCCACACCGCAATTCTCGCTGACTCCGGGGGCGATCCGCATCGCCACGCGCGACGAATTGTGTACGGCCGGGCCGGGGACGCGCGCCGCGGTCTCCGCATCCCTGAGACATCAGGTCTTTGAGGAATACGGAATGCCACCGGGCAAAGCGGACGCGTTTGAGGTGGATTACCTGGTGACTCCGGAACTGGGCGGCGCTGAAGATATTCGGAACTTGTGGCCGCAGCCTTACCGGGCAACAGTATGGAACGCTCATGTAAAGGATGCGCTCGAGGATCGACTGCATCAGATGGTTTGCTCCGGCGAACTCGACCTGGCTACGGCCCAGCACGATATCGCCACAGACTGGATTTCCGCTTACAAGAAGTACTTCCACACCGACCGTCCGTTCTGAGTCGCGAACTGACTCACCTATCCCGGCCAATGGATCGCGGAAGGATCGATCGTCACGCTCATTGCGCGCAGGCGCAGTTCTCGT
>PLFE01000076.1:15987-34377 GCA_003136675.1 Bryobacterales bacterium | reverse complement strand
TTCATCAGGGTGGATTTGCCGGTGCCGTTAGCGCCCACAATGCCGACGCGCTCGCGGGGGGTGATCAGCCAGTCCAGTTCGTCGAATAGGATCTTGGGCCCGAACCGCTTTCCGGCTCCGGTAAGTTGAATCATTGGTAAGAAGGGGGCTGACAGCCGGCTGGCAGGCGAGATTGCCCGCTACGCTTAGCTTACTATAGCGGGCGCTTACTATAGCGACAGCTTACTAGCCCGCAAAGGGTGCGTCGGGCACCCTCATTGCATTCAAGTAAAGCGGCCCGCGCACTCCGTTTTGCGGGCGACTTACTTAGAAGCGCGCCGCAGTGAGCGCCGCGGACTTCGATTCAATGCACTCCAGCAGATCTGTCCACGACGCAACGAAACTGGCTGCGCCTTCCGTCTGAAGATCGGCAGCGAGTTTCTTATCGTCGATTCCGGCCTTTGTGAACTCGGCCACTACCTTTTCGGCATCGCCGCCATCCACCGGCATCACGTCACCGATAGTGCCATGATCGGCGAACGCCAGCAGCGTCTTCTCAGGCATGGTATCGACAGTATCCGGCGCAGCCAGCGCCTTGATGTACAGCACATCCGATGCGGCTGGATCTTTGGTTCCCGTACTGGCCCACAGCAGCCGCTGCGGTTCAGCGCCCGCTTCCGCGGCTTTGCGCCAGCGCGCAGACGCGAGCAGATCGCGATAGGCTTTGTAAGTCCGCTTTCCAATGGCAATGCCCAGAAGATTATGAAGTTCTTTCGGAACCTTCTTCTCCACCGCCTTGTCCCACCGGCTCACAAAGATGGATGCAACGGAGCATACCTTCGGATCTAGCCCCGCGGCGATGCGGCGCTCGATGCCCCGCAGGTATGCTTCCGCCGCCCCGATGTAGTGATCGGCCGAGAAGAGCAGCGTCACGTTCACCGGCACGCCCCGAAAAATGGCTTCTTCAATTGCCACATGCCCTTCATGGGTGCCGGGAATTTTGATGAAGAGATTGGGACGCTGGGCTTGCGCGTGCAGTTGAAGAGCCGCCTTGATGGTATTCGCCGCGTCAAAAGCCAAGGTAGGAGAAACCTCCAGCGACACCATGCCATCCACGCCGGCGGTGGCTTCGTGGACCGGACGGAACAGATCCGCCGCGTGCCTCAAATCCTCAATCGCCAGCTCGAAAAACAGTGCTTCGCCCGATTTGCCCTCTTCCCGCTTTTGGCGGATGGCATCGTCGTAGAAGTTTGAGTCCTTGATGGCGAGGTCGAAGATCGACGGATTCGACGTCAGACCAGTGACGGAAAGCTCGGCGATATAGCGCGCCAGTGTTCCGCTGGTGAGTAAGCCGCGGGTGATGTTATCGAGCCAGAGACTCTGGCCCAGGTTGTGCAGTTGTTCGGTCGGTTTCATAAGCCCTGCTTCCAAAGGCGTCCCTGCCCTAGAATTTACCAGACGAACACGCGCGCGCCGCCGCCGCCCGGTTGGCGGATTCGCCCGGTTTGCGAGGAGTTGTCCGGCGCGGGGGCAAACGCGCCCGCGGTCATCCCGATTTCGGCCGGCTCGGTACCCGCCAATTCCTCGACCTGCGCCGCTCCGTGCCGGTTCATCGTGGCGAGCGCCTGATCCGCCTGCTCGTCTGTTCCGGTTGCGAAAACCAGCACTCCGCCACTGCCAATTCCGCTGGCATACGCGTTTGCCTCCGCAATGGTGGCGCCCATGGCGACGAGATCTCGCCCCAGGGCCACTTTAAAATCGGCATGAGGCGTGCTTGAGGCGTCGGCCAACTGCATGCCGAGGGGTTCCCGCAGCACGCGGACCTGATTGTGTGCGAAACCACCGGCCTCCAGTTCACGAGCCATTTGATCCGCCACCTTTGAATTCGTAAATAAACCAACTGCAGTCTTCTTGGACATCTTGCACCTCCGGCTTAGAATTTCCTGTACAGCCTGTTTACTAGCAGTTTGGATGCCGAAGACTGATCGAGTCAGCGTCCCCATAGGATTTGAGAGGCTTCGAGGGGCACGGCTGCTCCGGGGAACGAAGGAACCACCCTGGGCGTGTAGTCGCCGGGATTTTGATCGGCCGCCAGGCCGGCGGTGTAAACGTTTTGGCGAACACGCTTCATCTCCTGCCGCGCAGTATCCGAATAAAGCTCCACCCGCACGAAATCAGGGTCCAGCGCACCCGTAAATAACTCGACCTCAAACTGATGATCTTGCACCTTCATTTCGCCGAAGCGCACAGCATCCCAGTGCTGTTCCAAGGCTTGGCGCCAGTCGACCAGCTTCCTGGCCATAGCGCCTTTGTCCGCCGCGCGCTCGCGGTAAGCGTCGGCGCAGGGGATATAGTGCTTCTCGGTGTATTCGCAAACCGCGCGGCTCGCGGAAAAGCGCGGCGTCAGCCGGGCCATGCTTTCCCGCATGCGCGCCACCCAGGCGGTGGGAATACCGCGCTGATCTCGCTCATAAAACTGCGGGATTACTTCGCGTTCCAGCAGGTTATAGAGAGTTTCGGCTTCCGCGGCGTCCCAGGCCGGGTCCTCACCATGCTCGTTTCCGTCGCCCAGAGCCCAACCCACGTCGGGCGTGAAGGCTTCCGCCCACCAGCCATCCAGTTCCGAGACGTTGATTCCGCCATTCACCAGCACTTTCATGCCACTGGTGCCGCACGCTTCCCAAGGGCGCCGCGGCGTGTTGATCCACACGTCCACTCCTTGCACCAGATTCTCGGTCAGCAGCATGTCATAGTCGCTCAGAAACACCGCGTGCGGGCGCGTCTCCGGGCGGCGGATGAATTGTACCCACCGCTGGATCAACGCCTGTCCGGCCTGGTCTTCCGGGTGCGCCTTTCCGGCGATAATCAGTTGCACGGGCCGTTCCGCGTTCGTCAGCAGACGAAGCAGGCGCGGCTCATCGTGAAGCAACAGGTCCGGGCGCTTGTAAGTCGCAAAACGGCGCGCAAAACCGAGAGTCAGGATATTGGGGTCGAACAGATGCTTCGCGCGCTCGACTGATTCGGGCGATGAACCGCCCACGGCGAGCTGCCGCGACAGCCGCTCGCGCGCGTATTCGATGAGGGATTTACTGGCGTCGGTGCGGAACTGCCAGAGCTTCTCGTCCGGGACGGCGCGAATCTGTTCCTCCAGATTCCGCGCGCTTCCCAGCCAGCGTTCTTTCCCGCAGGCTTCCGTCCAGAGGGTGTCCGCGGGAGCTGAGTCCCACGTCGGCACGTGCACGCCGTTTGTGACAAAGCTCACTGGAACGTCCTGTTGAGGCCAGCGAGGGAAAAGAGGTAGAAAAATCTGCCGGCTAACCTTGCCGTGCAATTCACTCACGCCGCTGGCCGCGCCGCATCCGCGCATGGCGAGATGGGCCATATTGAACGGTTCGGACGAATCCGCGGCATTCCGGCGCCCCAGCGCGAGCAGATCCTGAATGGATATGCCCAGTTGCTGCTGCGCGTAGCGGCTCAGGTATTGGTCAATCAGTTCCGGGGCGAAGCGGTCGAAGCCCGCGGGAACAGCCGTGTGGGTGGTGAACAGATTGCCGGCGCGCGTGGCGGCCAGCGCCACTTCAAAGGGTTGACCGGTTTCTTCCATGAAGTTGCGGGCGCGCTCCAAAATGGCGAACGCCGCGTGCCCTTCGTTGAGGTGACAGACTTCGGGCTGCAGACCGAGCGCGCGAAGCAGGCGCCAGCCGCCGATCCCCAGCACCGTTTCCTGGCGGAGGCGTAGTTCCGGGCCGCCGCCGTAGAGTTCGCTCGTGATGCCGCGGTACGCGGGGAAGTTGGCGGCGTCATTGGTGTCCAGCAGATAAAGCTTCACGCGGCCCACCTGCACCTGCCACGCGCGCAGCCAGACGGAGTATCCAGGCAGGCGGATTTCCAGCCGTAGCCATTCGCCATTCGACTCGCGCACCGGCGTTACCGGCAACTGTCCTGGATCGTTAAAGGGGTAAAGGGCTTGCTGCGAGCCGTCTTTCGCGATCACCTGTCGGAAATAGCCCTGCTGATAAAGGAGTCCGACCCCCACCACCGGAACGCCCAGGTCACTCGCGGCTTTCAGTTGATCGCCCGCCACATTACCAAGACCGCCCGAGTAGATGGGGAGGGCCTCGCTGAGCATGAATTCCATACTGAAATACGCGGCGCACGTGAGCGACGCCCGCGCGTGATTTTTCTGAAACCACGCGGGGGCCTGCTTCGCTTGTTTCGCCTCTTGTGCGAGGGCATCGACGTTGTTGCGGAATGCTGGGTCCGCCAGGACGCTCTTGATTTTATCCCGCGAAGCGGTTTGCAGCACGACCCAGGGGTTATGCGTGGCATCCCACAGTTTTGCGTCCAACTGACGCCACACCGCGTCGGTCGCGTGGCTCCATGACCAGCGCATGTCGAGGGCGAGTTCGGCGAGGGAATCGAAACCATCGATGTCTTGGGGGAGGAGGTTGTATGTCGAGCTCACGTTATAGAAACCAGTGTAGGTCGAGGTTGGTCAATTCGTTGTGAAAATGGGGATTGATGCAGGTGTCGAAGGTGACGTGACGTACACTCTCGCCGGATGTTGATCTAATCCGCAAGCGGGAATAAGAGCAGATTCGTGAGGCCTTGAAATCCTGCCCTGCCACGAGAGTTACTCGATTTTGCGCCAGGCGCGGTTATCGCGCTTCATCAGATCGTCCGCTTCTTTCGGTCCCCAGGCGCCGGCGGCGTAGTTGGGGAACGCGCGGGCCGGCAGAGCTTTCCAGACATCCTGCACCGGGCCGACGACGCTCCAGCCGGCTTCCACCATGTCGGCTCTTTGAAACAAGGTCGCATCGCCGATCATGCAATCATAGAGCAAGCGCTCATATCCCGTGCTGGGCTGGCTGCCGAAGTAATCCACATAGTCGAAGTCCATGTTGACCGATCCCACTTGCACCAGCGGTCCGGGTATCTTAGCGCCGAATCCCAGAGTGATTCCTTCATCCGGCTGTATGTGCAGCACTAACATATTCGGCGATAACTTCTCCACCGGGGTATCGCGAAATAAGATAAATGGGGCGCGTCGGAACTGGATGGCGATCTCGGTCATGCGTTTGGCCATGCGCTTACCGGTTCTCACATAGAAAGGAACGTCCGCCCAGCGCCAGTTATCGATGGATAACTTCAGCGCCACGAAGGTTTCCGTGCTGGATTCAGGATTCACCAGCGGCTCCTGCCGGTAACCCGCATATTGTCCGCGCACCGCGCGCGTGAGAACTTCTTCGGGCGGCATTACCTGAATCGCATGTAGAATCTTCGCTTGCTCATCCCGTACCGCATCGGCCTGGAAAGAAATGGGCGGTTCCATGGCGGTCAACGTGACTAATTGCAGGATATGGTTCGGAACCATATCGCGCAGAGCCCCGGCATGGTCGTAGTAACCGCCCCGCCGCTCCACGCCTAGTTCTTCCGCGACCGTGATCTGCACATGATCGATGTAGCGGCGGTTCCAGGTGGGCTCGAAGATTCCGTTGGCGAACCGGAATACTAAAATATTCTGAACCGTCTCTTTCCCCAGATAGTGGTCGATGCGGTAGATCTGCTTTTCCGACAGCGTTTTCAGTAAGTCACTATTCAACTTGCGCGCCGAATCGTAGTCGCTGCCGAACGGCTTTTCGATGACCACGCGACGCCAATGCCCGTCCTTCTCTTCGGTCAATCCGGCCTCGCCGAGGCGCGTCGGAATCTCGGCAAAGAAGGCCGGCGCGGTGGCCATGTAATAAAGATAGTTCCCGCGCGTTGAGTGCTTTTGATCTAACTCAGCCAGCCTGTCTTTGATTCGTTGATAGGTCTGTGGATCGCGGAAGTCTCCGGTGAGATAGTAAACGCGCTCAGCAAGCCAGTCGCAGACGCTGCAATCCGACGGTGCGCCGGCATATTCGCGAAGGTCATACCGCACCTTATCGCGGAACTGGTCTTCCGTCATCTGATCCACAGCGACGCCCAACACGGCAAACTCATCCGGCAGTACTTCGGAGCGCCTCAGGTTATAAAGCGCCGGCAGTAACTTACGTGTGGTCAGGTCGCCGGATGCCCCGAAGATGGTGATAATACACGCGTCGCCCACGCGCCCGTGGCCCTGGGCCTGCACGGTTTCGACTGGTTTGGTTGACAAATCGATCGGCCTAACCCTTCGCCGCGTGCTGTTCCACGTGGCCGCCGAACTTATTGCGCATTGCGGAAAGCATCTTCTCCGCGAAAGTATGGTCTTGCCGGGAGCGGAACCGCACGAACAACGCAGCAGTAAGCACGTCGGCCGGGACAGCCTCTTCAAGAGCGGCTTGAATGGTCCAGCGGCCTTCGCCGGAATCCTGGACAAAGCCGGTATACCGCGCCAGTTGCGGATCTTCAATCAGCGCCATCGCGGTCAAATCCAGCAGCCAGGAACCGACCACGCTGCCGCGCCGCCAGGTCTCGGCGAGGTCGGGCAGATTGATGTCATAACGCAGATCGGCTTCCAGCGCTTCTGAATTCGCGTTCTTGAGAATGTCGAAACCTTCGGCATAAGCCTGCATGAGGCCGTATTCAATGCCGTTGTGGACCATTTTGGCGAAATGCCCCGCGCCGTTTGGTCCGCAGTAGAGATAGCCCAGGTCGGCTGTAGTCTTCACCGTCCTGCCGGGTGACGGAGGGATGCCGCTTTCGCCGGGCGCCAGCGAGAGGAAGATGGGGTCAAGGTGCTCCACCGTTTCTTTCTCGCCGCCAATCATCAGGCAGTAGCCGCGCTCGAAGCCCCAGACGCCGCCGCTGGTTCCGGCATCCACGTAGTGAATGCCTTTTTCGCGGGCCAGTTTGGCTCGGCGGACGTCGTCTTTGTAATAGGAATTACCACCGTCGATGATGATGTCGCCGCTCTCCAGGGTGTCGATGAGATTTTTCACCATGCCCTCGGTGGCGTCGCCCGAAGGCACCATCACCCAAACGGCCCGGGGAGCCTGTAACAGCTTCTTGAAATCGCCGACCGATTCGGCGCCCTTGGCGCCTTCGCCGGCCAGTCCCTTCACCGTCGCCGGATTCAGGTCGAACACCGCGCATTCGTGGCCGGCCTTCATCAGGCGCTTCACCATATTCGAGCCCATGCGGCCCAATCCAATCATTCCCAGTTGCATTCGTATTCCTCCAGCAGAGCTTACTCAGCTTATTTTACTTGTCTCGCCGGGCCATCTGGCTGAAACTTAAGGAGTGCATCGGCATCTAGCACTTTTGGGGAGAACTCTGTTCAAAACTAACGTTGCAGTTTCCTGTTTATTCTTCGTCTGTTCGAGCGCTTTTGGCGAGGATGCCGTCAAGGGGAGCGTGGCGCAAGGTACGGCCACGGCGAATCCGATCGATTTGTCTCTCTCGGACGCCATCCAGCGCGGCTTAAAGTTCAATCTCTCTCTATTGAACAGCACGGAGACGTCGAATAGTGTTCGCGCCCAGCGGCTCAGCGTGCTCAGCGCTCTGCTTCCGAATGTGAATGGCAACTACACGGAAAGCTACAACCGCGTCAATCTGGTGGCGGAGGGTTTTGATTTCAAGCTCCCGCCGAATACGGGGTTTTCGATTCCCTTGGTGGTCACCTACCCCTCTATACAAACCGAGGCCACGCTCTCGCAATCGGTTTTCAGCCTCCAGCGGTTGCGGAATTTGCGCTCGGCCGACGCCAATCTGCAGGCCGCCCAATTGAGTGTTCAGGATTCGCGCGACCTGGTGGTGGAAGCCGTAGGCAACGCCTACCTGCTGATCATCGCGGACACGGCTCGCATTGACACCGCCAAGGCCCAGGCCGACACGTCGCAGGTTCTGTTCCAGCGCGCGGTGGATCTGCACACGGCCGGAACGGCGCCCGCGATCGATCAGCTCCGCGCGGAGGTTCAGTTGCGCACCGACCAGCAATCGTTATTGGTGGCGCAGAACCAGGCCGACAAGGACAAGATCGCTCTGGGGCGCGTGATCGGATTGCCGCCCGGCCAGCAGTTTAATCTGAGCGATCGCCTCCCGTTCGCCCCGCTGGACGCAATGACGCCGGAGATCGCCCTGCGGCAGGCTTTCGCCAATCGCGCGGATTTCAAAGCCGCGGAGGAGCGGGTACGCGCCGCGATGCTCGCGCGGCGAGCGGCGGTGGCGGAATACTACCCGACCGTCGATTTGAATGCGAATTTTGGAGACGCGGGCTCTTACCTGAGCAACTCCCATAACGTTTTCGGTGTGGCTGGGGCGGTCAATTTCCCCATCTTTAACGGGGGGCGCATCCGTGCCGACGTGGAACAAACCGACGTGACGATCCGGAACCGGCAAAATGAGCTGGGAGATCTGCGGGGTCAAATCGATCAACAGGTCCGGACCGCGCTGCTCGATTTGCGCTCGGCCGCCGATCAGTTCGCCGTCGCCCAGCGAAACGTGCAGTTGGCTCATGAGACGCTGACGCAGTCGCGCGACCGCTTCACCGCGGGGATCACCGATAACGTCGAAGTGGTTCAGGCGCAGCAATCCGTGGTGACCGCCGATTCAAACCTGATCGACGCCACCTACCGTCACAACCAGGCGAAGATAGAACTGGCTCGCGCGCTAGGCATGACGGAGCAGAACGTCGGCCATTTCCTGCTCCAGAAATAATGTCTTCCGCTACCGCAACCCCGCCAAAAGCAGTGGCCGTTTCCCACGATAACTGGAAGCCCAGGCACAATCCGTGGGTTGTCGCTGTTACGGTAACTCTGGCCACTTTCATGGAAGTCCTGGATACTTCCATCGCCAATGTCGCGCTCCCGCACATTGCGGGCAACCTTTCGGCGGGTCAGGACGAGAGCACCTGGGTTCTGACGTCCTATTTGGTCTCGAACGCCATCATTTTGCCGATCAGCGGCTGGCTGGCCTCGGTGTTCGGACGGAAACGCTTTTACATGACGTGCGTGGCCCTGTTCGGAATCAGTTCGTTTCTTTGCGGCCTGGCTCCGTCGCTGGCCTGGTTGGTCTTCTTCCGGGTCTTGCAGGGATTGGGAGGAGGCGGACTTGCGCCCAGCGAGCAGTCGATTCTGGCCGACACGTTTCCGCCCGCTAAGCGCGGCGTGGCCTTCGCCCTTTATGGATTCGCCGTGGTTCTGGCGCCCGCGATCGGGCCAACGCTCGGCGGCTATATTACCGATAACTATAACTGGCGCTGGATCTTCCTGATCAATATTCCTGTCGCCATCCTGTCTCTTTATTTGACGCACCGCCTGGTGGAAGATCCGCCCTGGTTGAAAATCGTCACCAAGGTGAAACGGCGCGTTGACTTCGTGGGCCTCGGATTCATCGCTCTGGGGCTGGGCGCATTGCAGGTGGTTCTCGACAAAGGCGAGCGCGATGACTGGTTCGGCTCGCACTTCATCGTCACTTTCGCCATTCTTGCCGCCATCGGAATTATTGGCGCGATCTTTTGGGAGTTTCACCATCCCGATCCCATTGTCGATATCCGGCTCTTTCGCAACCGCACGTTCGCGGTCTCGTGCGTGATGATGTTTATGCTCGGCCTGGCCCTTTTTGGGAGCACGGTGCTGATTCCGCAGTTGCTGCAGACGCTGATGGGTTATTCAGCGGCGCAGGCTGGGATGGTGCTCTCTCCAGGCGGCGTGGTTGTTCTTTTGTGCATGCCGGTCGTCGGTATCGCGGTGTCCAAAATGGACGCGCGCTGGCTGATTGCTTTCGGCTGGGCGGTGAGTGCTTTGGCGCTTTATCACATGACCGGTCTCAGCCTCGAAATGAGCTATGGCAAGGCGGTGGAATACCGCGCGCTTCAGTCGTTCGGTCTCGCCTTCCTGTTCGTTCCCATCAACACGATGTCTTATGTGGGAATCCCGCGCGAGAAGAATAACGCGGTGTCGGGGATGACGAACCTGTTTCGTAACATCGGAGGCAGCGTCGGTATCTCACTGGTGGAAACCCTCTTGGCGCAGCGCTCTCAGTTTCATCACGCCCGGCTGACGGGAAATTTCAGTAACTACAACCCCGCGTTCCGTGATTCTGTTTCTTCACTCTCCCATAGACTGGGTGGAACGCGGCAGGCCTATGGGCAGATGTACGGCATGTTGCAGCGGCAGGCGGCATCACTGGCCTACATTGACACCATCTGGGTGTTTGCCGGCGTTTGTGCGGTAATGGTACCTTTTGCTTTCATCATGAAAAGGAACCGCGCGGGCATGGGCGCGCCCGCCGCGCACTAATTCGCAGCGCCGTAACGGCGCACCGTCAGGTGCTCCATTTTTTGACTCGCCGCGTAACTGGCCGTGATGGCGACGGTAGTAGCTCGGCTGACGTTCAGCGCCGTGACCGTGAAGGATCCCGTGGCGGAGCCCTGCAAGATCGTTACCGAGGATGGAACCGTGGCGGCCGCGTTGTTGGAACTTGCCAGCGTGACGACGATTCCGCCAATCCCCGCCGGTGCTGATATCATCACCGTTCCTGCTGCCGTCTGCCCGCCCGAGAGCCAGTCCGGATTCAGGGAAAGCCCGCTGAGAGAGATGGGAGGGTTCACTGTCAGACTCGCGGTCACGCTCGCTCCGGCATAGGAAGCCATGAGCACCACCTGAGTCGCAGTGGTCACCGATCCTGTCGTTACTGTGAAGGAAGCGGTGGTCGCTCCCTGCGGCACGGTGACGGACGAGGGCACGGAGGCGGCGGAACTCGAGCTGGAGAGCGCCACGGTGATCCCGCCAAATGGCGCCGCGGCTGCGATCGCGACCGTTCCCAGAGCCGTCTGGCCACTGAAGGTGACATTCGGACTCACCGAGAGACTGGTGGGCACGATTGGGTTCACCGTTAAATTAGCGCCCATATTCACGCCGCCGCTGGAAGCCGTGAGTGCGACGGAAGTTGCCGTAGTGACCGTTCCCGCGGTTGCGGTGAAGGAGGCGCTGGTGGCTCCCTGTGCAACGGTGACCCACGCCGGTACGGACGCCGCCGCGTTTGAACTGGAAAGGGCGATCGCCATTCCGCCGCCAGTGGCCGGTGCGGAAATGGTCACTGTGCCCGACGCCGTTTGACCGCTAAGAATTGCCGACGGGTTTACTGACACGCCCGTGGGAACAATCGGATTGATGGTCAGGTTCGCGGTGGCGTTGACTCCCGCGTAGGCGCCTGTAATCACCAGGGGAGTGATTGCCGCTACGGTTCCCGCGGTTGCCGTAAAGGCCGCTGTTGTTGCGCCTGGGAGGACCGTGACGGAAGCCGGCACAAGCGCCGCCGGACTGGAACTCGAAAGCGCGACGGTGACTCCGCCTGCGCCTGCTGGCTGCGAAATCGTAACCGCACCCGATGCCGTTTGCCCGCTGAAAATCGCTCCAGGTGTGACTGAGATGCCCGTGAGCGCGATCGGCGGTGGGTTCACCGTCAGTCCGAACCCTTCCGTTGCCCCCAGATAAGACACCGTGAGATTGGTCGCCGTGGCAGTCGTCACCGTGAGGGGCGTCACCGTGAAGGCGCCCGAAGTGAGTCCCTGGGCGATCGTGATCGCAGCCGGCAAGCTTACGTCCGGTAAAGAAGCGCTCACTCCCACGGAAGCACCGCCGCTTGGCGCGGCGGCGTTCAGGTCTACCGTGCAAGTCGAAACCGCCGGGGGCGTCAGGGACGATGGAGAACAGGTGAACCCGTTCAATTCCGCGGGCTGCACAATGGTCACCGTGCCGCCGGTCGCGGACGAAGCAAACGGGAATGCATCCGAGGACGCCGCCATATCGCTGGAAATCTGGACCTGTGAAGTGGTGTCGGTCGTGAAGCCGGAAATGGCGAGCGATACAAAAGCGGCCACGCCATTCGCTATCGTGAGCTCGTTATCGCCCCACAGCACGCAGGTTGCGGAGCCCATGCCTGCGCTGCACGAAACCAACTTGCTGGACGCAACCGCGACCGGGCCGGCCGTCACAGTAGCCGAAGAGAAATCCACCCCCGGATAATTCAGGGTCCATTCCGCCGCCGCCGGAGACGTTCCCGTTGTGGAACTCATCGTTAAATCGAGAACCACGGTGGAACCAGGGCTGCCCGTTCCTGACGTTAGACCGAAAGTAATATTCTGCCCAAAACATCTTTGGCCGGCGGATACTGCGACGAAAGCAAGCGCAGCACTCAGGAAAACATTCCGCAAACCAGAGAGTGTGCGGAAGGTTACCGATTTCTCACTCCCAAAAGGGCGAATGCTATGATCGAGCTACGAGACGCCCGATGCGGATTCGCTTCGCACTTCTGGCGATAGCCCTCACTTTTTCGATCACCGCTGTCGCTTTCCAGGCTAACTTCAAGCAATATCCGGGCGAGGAAGATAATCCCACCGCCGTCCCCAGCGGAGCTTTCGAACGAACCGAGTGGACTTTCGCGCGCCTCAGATATCCCTCTGGCCGCTACGCGGAATACGCNNCGCTCTACAGAACAGGTGATCGACCTGAATACGGATGAAATCTTCAACTGGCCCTGGGTCTACGCCGTGGAAGTGGGCCATTGGGACCTGACCGACGCGCAGGTGAAGATGATGCGCGAATATTTCGAGCGCGGCGGATTCCTGATGGTGGACGATTTTCACGGCACCTATGAGTGGCAGGTTTTCGTGGCCAGCATGAACCGGATTTTTCCGGACCGGCCGATCGTGGAAATCGGCGACGCGGATCCGATTTTTCACGTCCTTTACGATTTAGGGAAACGTGTGCAGGTTCCCGGGCTTCAATACGTCTATAGCGGAAAGCTCTATGAGAAAGACGGAATCGTCCCTCACTGGCGGGGCATTTACGATGATAAAGGGCGTCTCATGGTCACCATGTGCTTCAATCAGGACGATGGCGATGCGTGGGAACATGCCGACAATCCGCAGTACCCGGAGCAATTCACATCGCAGGCGTATCGTTTAGGAATCAACTACATCATCTATTCCATGACCCATTAAACGGTCGCGCACATGTTCGAATTTCTCTTCAAATACCCGCCGGCCGTTTACTCGCGAGGGCACTACGTGCTGGCGGGTCCATGGCCCTGGTGGGTGCTGGTAGCGCTGGTCCTCATTGCGGCGGTCGGCCTCTACTGGAATGCCAGGCGGCGATGGACGCTGATGTCGAACCTGCGGGCGGCTGCCATCTGGGGCCTTCAAACCGCCCTGATCGCGCTGCTGTTGCTGTTGCTTTGGCGTCCGGCCATCAGCGTGGCCACGCTGCGGCCGCAGCAAAATATTGTCGCCGTGCTGCTGGATTCTTCGCGCAGCATGGCCATCGCCGACGAAGATGGGCACTCGCGTTTCGACGCCGCCTCCCGGCTTTTGAAAGACGGCCTGATCGATTCGCTGGGTCGGCGCTTTCAGATGCGGCTTTATCGTTTTGGAGACGACGCGCACCGGGTGGATACCGCGCATCTTTATAACCCGCCGGATTCACCCGTCACGCGTATCGCGCGATCCCTGCAGGACATTGCCGCGGAATCCGCTTCGCTTCCTTTCGGCGCGGTCGTCCTGCTCTCCGACGGCGCCGAAAACGCCGGCGGCATCGATTTCGACACCATCCAGCGCCTGCGGCAGACGCGCATCCCGGTTCATACTGTGGGTTTTGGCAAAGAAAAGCTGAGCCGCGATATCGAAGTGGAAGATTTCTCGGTTCCACAGCGTACGCTGGCCGGCTCGCGCATTGAAGCCCGCATCGCCTTGCGCCAAAGCGGCCTGACCGGAGAAACCGCGCGCGTCACCATTCGCGATGGGGACAACGTGCTGGCGGCCCAGAATGTGAATCTCACCAGTGAAGCGATTGCTGTTCCGCTGATCTTCAACGCGGGCGCGGCCGGCGCTCTGAATCTGATCGCACGCGTGGACCCCCTGCCCGGCGAAGAGAATACCGCCAACAATGCGCTGGCGCGGGTGGTGAACGTTTCCGCGCACAAGCCGCGCATTCTTTACGTGGAGGGCGAGCCGCGTTGGGAATATAAGTTTATGCGGCGCGCGGCGGATGACGATCCGCAGATCGAACTGGTGAGCATGCTGCGCACCACGCCGAACAAGATCTACCGGCAGGGTGTGCGCGACCAATCCGAATTGGCGGATGGCTTTCCCACCAAACCGGAAGAGTTGTTTGCGTACGACGGGTTGATCATCGGAAGCGTGGAAGCTTCGTGGTTTACGCCCGCGCAGCAGGATATGATTCGCGAGTTTGCGGGAAGGCGCGGCGGCGGCGTACTGTTCCTCGGCGGCCGGTTCGGGCTTTCAGAAGGTGGCTGGGGCGCGACGCCGGTCGCCGAGATGCTGCCCGTTCGCCTGCCAGCCGCGGGCGCCACTTTTCAGCGCGTCTACTCGAATACGGAACTCGCGCCCGCGGGGATGGATAGCGCGCTTTGCCGGCTGGACGACGATCCGCAAAAGAATGTGGAGCGCTGGAAGAAAATGCCGGAGATCGCCAACTGGCAGTTAGTGGGCGATCCGAAACCCGGCGCTGCGCTGCTGGCGGAGATCATCCCTCCGGGTCATCGTAAGTCGCCGCTGCTGGTAACGGAACCCTACGGCCGCGGCCGGACCGCTGTACTGGCGACGGGCGGCATGTGGCGCTGGCAAATGCGATCGGATCACACCGATAAGACGCTGCCCACCTTCTGGCGGCAGATGCTGCGCTGGCTGTCGAACGATACTCCGGGCACGGTTGTGGCGGCCACTCCCCGCCAGGTGTTGCAGGACGAAGACCGCCTTCCGCTGCGGGTGGAAGTCCGCGACAAAAATTATCAGCCGCTGGGAAGCGCCGTGGTGCAGGCGCACTTCGTGGGTCCGGATGGTTTGAGCGAGACGCTGCGGCTGCAGCCCGCTGGATCGGAAGCAGGCGTTTATACCGCGGATTGGTCCGTCCCCAAGGCGGGCGCGTATCTGGCGGAGGTGACCGCTTCTGTAAACGGGGCTGAGGTAGGCCGAGACGTGCTGACCTTCCGGCGTAATGATGGCGTGGCCGAAAATTTCCGCACTACGCAGAATCGAGACTTGCTGGAGAAGCTTTCGCAGCAAACCGGCGGCCGTTATTACAATGCGCGCGATGCCCGCCATCTGGCCGACGAAATCTCCTATTCGGAAGCCGGCGTTACCAGCCGCGAGATGCTGGACTTGTGGGATCTGCCTGTCGTACTTCTCCTGGCCCTCGGGCTGCGCGCCGCCGAATGGCTCCTGCGCCGAAAGTGGGGCGTCGTATGAGGCTGCTTCTATTCCTCTTCCTGCTTGCTGAAGTGGCATCCGCTAGGACTTTCTATCTGATCGTATCCGGCCTGGGCGGCGAACCGGATTATGACCTGCGCTTTTCCGGCTTGGCGAAAGAGGCCGATAAATCGCTGCGCGCCGCGGGTGGGGACGACAGCATCACGACGCTCACTTCGCCGGCTTCCACCAAGGCTGCCGTTCAGGCGGCGCTGGCGGAAATGGCGCGATCGGCGACGCCTCGCGATTCGCTGGTCGTGTTGTTGATTGGGCACGGAACGTTCGATGGAGTGGATTACAAATTCAACTTGCCCGGTCCCGATTTGAGCGCTACCGAGTTAGCCGGGGATTTGACGAAGTTCCCGGCGTCGCGCCAGTTGGTCGTGGATACAACCAGCGCGAGCGGAGCCGCCCTCAAGCCGCTGGAGCACCCTGGCCGCATTGTGGTAACCGCAACGCGCGATGGAGCGGAGACCAATGCCACCGTCTTCGCGCGGTTCTGGGTGGAAGCGCTCCATGACAACAGCGCCGATACGGATAAGAATGAAGTAGTGACCGCGCTCGAGGCCTTCAATTTCGCGCAGCGCAAGACCGCGAAGTTTTATGAGGAGCAGAAGCGCATTGCCACCGAACACCCGGTGTTGAGCGATGCGGCGAAAGCCGGCCAGTTCACGGTGATTCGATTCGGCTCGGAAGCTGCCGCCGCGTCTGATCCGGCGAAGAAGCAGTTGATGGTCCGGCGCGATGATCTGGAAGCCAAGATTGATGCGTTGAAGCAGCAGAAAAATACCATGGCGCCCGAGCTTTATAAAGCGCAGTTGACCGCCCTGCTGGTTCAACTGGCCGAGACGCAGCAGGAGATCGACAAGTGATCCGGCTCCTGGTTTTCCTGATCGCAGGTCTGGCACTTGCCGCGGAAGACCCCGGTCTCGATCGGGCGGAAGGGCTATGGCGCGCGCACGATTACGAGAGCGCGAAGAATGTGTTTGAAACCCTGGTCAAGGCGCATCCGGAAAATGCCGTCTATAAGGTTCGTTTCGGACGGCTGTTCCTGGAACGTTTCAATCCCGCCGATGCCGCGTCCCTGTTCAGCGAAGCTTTGGCCATAGATCCCAGGAACGCGCCGGCGCTGCTGGGCCTGGCGCTTGTTGCGGATGAGAATTTCAGTGGATCGGCGTCGGATCTGGCGCACAAGGCCATGGCGCTCGACCCGAAGCTGCTCGAGGGCCGCGAATTGCTGGCCAAACTGGCGCTCGAAGATAACGACTATAAGGAGACGCGCGCGGAGGCGGAACTGGCGCTGGAGCTTGACCCGAAATCGATCACCGCCGAGGCTGTCGAAGCTTCCGCCGACTTAGTCGAGCACAAACCTGCCGACGAATGGCTGAACCGCATTGCCACCGGCCATCCCAACGATGGCCATGGCTACGAACTCATCGGGTATTTCCTGCAGCTCAACCGTCGATATGACGATGGAATCGAGTGGTTCCGCAAAGCCGTCGCTGTGCAGCCGGATTTGTGGAGCGCGCATTCCCAGTTGGGGCTGAACCTCATGCGCCTCGGCCGCGAGCCGGAAGCCCGCAAGGAATTGGAGCTGAGCTACAACAACGGCTACCGTAACGACGAAACGGTGAACACGCTGCGGTTGATGGATAGCTATAAGAACTTTGAAACATTCCGCACCAGCGCAACCATCTTGAAGTTGGATAAGAAGGAAGCCGCGGTGCTTCGGCTTTACATGGAGCCGGAGATGCGGAAAGCCATCGCCACTTACCAGCGCAAGTATGAAATTACTCTGCCGGGTCCTGTTCAGTTGGAAGTCTATCCGAATCATGACGACTTCGCCGTGCGCACGATGGGCATGCCCGGAATCGGTATTCTCGGCGTCACTTTTCAGAATGTTGTGGCTATGGACAGCCCTTCCGGCCGCCCCCCCGGTGATTTCCATTGGGCGGCCACCATGTGGCATGAGCTCAGTCACGTATACGTGTTGACGCTCACAAATCAAAGGGTCCCGCGCTGGTTTACCGAAGGCGTCGCGGTACATGAAGAGACGCAGGCGTCCGCGGATTGGGGCGACCGGCTGACTCCTGAGATCGTCTCCGCCATTAAAGACAAAAAACTGCTGCCTATCGCTGAATTGGACCGCGGTTTTATCCATCCCAAGTTTCCCGAACAGGTGATTGTGTCGTATTGGCAGGCGGGGCGCGTCTGCGACTTCATCTCCCAGCAGTGGGGTGAGAAAAAACTCCTGGACATGATCCACGCATTTGCCCACACGGATTCCACCGTGGATGTGGTGAAAACGCAGCTCGGCATTACTCCGGAACAGTTCGACGAGAAGTTTCTCGCCGCTGTGAACGCCGAGAATAAGAGCTTGGTGGCCCACTTCGATCAATGGAAAAAGGACATCCGCGAAGTGAACGCCGCGGCGGCTACCGGTAACTGGGAAAAGGTTGTGACGGAAGCTCCGGGCGTTCGCGATGAGTTTCCCAACTACGTGGGGGATGGTTCCATTTACACTTCCGTGGCCGCATACTGGCGCAGGAAACCGGACGACGCGAAGGAGACCGCCGCGCTTCTCGAATACTCGCATGCCGGTGGACGCAATCCGGATTCTCTAAAGCGTCTCGGAACATTGCTGGCCACGCAGGGCAAGGTGAAGGAATCGGCCGAGGTCCTCGAGCGGCTGATCTTTATTGCGCCCCTGGATGAAGACCTTCATCGCGCGCTTGGCGAGGATTTGCTGACCTTGAACGATGCACCCGGAGCGGCGCGTGAATACCGTGCGCTGATAGCCGGTAAGTCGCCCGATACTGCCGCGGCGCATTTCGGTCTGGCCCGTGCGCTGCGCCTGGAGCATAAAGATGGCGAAGCCAAAGACGAACTTCTGGAAACGTTGGAAGCGGCGCCGAATTTCAAGCCCGCGCAAAAAATGCTGCTGGAAATGACTTCTAAGAACTCATCGGACTGACAATGGCTACAGTGACTACAGAACTCGCACCGGAAGTACTCAAAGAACGCGTCAACCGTTTTCGCGAGGTGGAAGCTCAGATTTTGAGCCAGGTCCGCCGCGTCATCGTCGGACAGGACGAAGTCATCGAACAAGTGCTGATCGGGCTTTTCGTCGGCGGCCACTGCCTGATCACGGGTTTGCCGGGCACGGCCAAGACCCTGCTTGTCCGGACGCTCGCACAGTCGCTGGGGCTGCAATTCAATCGCATCCAGTTCACGCCCGA
>PLFE01000076.1:0-15982 GCA_003136675.1 Bryobacterales bacterium | reverse complement strand
TGCTGGAGGCGATGCAGGAGCGCGCCTGCACCGTCCGCGGCCACCATTACGATCTTCCGTCGCCCTTCTTTGTGCTGGCCACGCAGAATCCGATCGAGTTGGAAGGCACTTATCCCCTCCCCGAAGCCCAGCTCGACCGGTTTCTTTTCAACGTACTGCTGGATTACCTTTCGCCGGCGGAGGAATTGAAAGTCATCGATTTGACCACCTCGACGGCCGTGGCGCAGGCCGAGCCGGTGACCAATGCCGCGGAGATTCTGGCGTTTCAACAACTGGTCCGCATGGTTCCGATCGCCGAATCCGTCGCGAAGCACGCAATCGAACTGGTTCGCGCCACGCGCCCGCGGGACGCGTCCGCGCCGGATTTTGTCAAGAAATATATTAACTACGGCGGCAGCGTGCGGGCGGCGCAGTTCCTTGTGCTGGCGGCCAAGGCGCGGTCATTGATGAAAGGCCGCTATCATGTTTCGTTCGAAGATATCCGGGCTCTCGCCGTGCCTGTGCTGCGGCACCGGGTGCTGCTGAATTTCCATGCGGAGTCTGACCGGTTAACGACAGATGATTTGTTGAACCGCTTGATTGAAAGTAAGCCGGTTCCTAAGGATTGAGCTTATTCTAGAGGGGTTGACGCTATGGAAGTGAATCTAACGCCGCACCCGCAGGCCAAACTGGATAGGCTGGTGGCGGAGACAGGACGCTCGGCGGATGAATTTGTACAAGATGCCATGGCGGGGTATGTCGACGAGCTGCTTGATCTTCGAGCAAGCCTCGACAGCCGCTACGACGAGATCACGAGTGGCAAAGTAAAGCCGGTTAGCGGAGATGAAGTAATGGCCCGTCTGCGCGCTAAGACGCGGTGGACCGGGTGATATTTGACTTCCCGCTCACTTCGGTTCAAGCAGGCGCGAGGCTATATCATCGCTTACGATGATGGCGGCGATCCTCAGAGGGCGGGAATCGAACTGAGGAATCGATCCAGTCGAATTTCCACGCGGAGTCGGACCAGTTAGTAAGCCGGTTCCTAAGGATTAAGCTACCGCTAGCGCAACGTCACCACAGTCGCTCCCCAACCGCCTGCTCCGAGAGGGGCGTCGCGGAAATCGATGACATCCGGATCGCGTGACAGAATGGACCTCACCATCTCGCGTTGCACTCCGATCCCCCGTCCGTGAATGATGCGCAGCCCTTTCCACTGGCGTGCTTTCACTTCCTCAAGCCACGCTTCCACCACTCCCTTCACATCACGAGGCGGAACGGAATGAAGATCGAGCGTGTCGGTGATCGGGATTTCAACGGGAGCGTCGTCGTCTTGATCCATGTCTTGATCCATGTGGATTGGCCATGCAAACAAAAGCCCGGTTCGCTCTGTGAGCGAACCGGGCCGTACCTTCAATTTCGGCGCCCCTGAAGCCAGATTCCCAACCTGGAAAGGGGTTGCCAAACCTAAACCGCTGCGTGGTGCGAGCGATATTCGCTCACGATGCTTTCCATCTGGTCTTTCAGATGGAGCTTCAGCTTCTTCAAGCGCAATTCCTCGGCTTCTTCCTCCTCTGTCAGGAAAGGCTTGTGTTCGAGCTCAGTTACAAGCTTCTTATAGGTCTGGTGCTGGTCAGCGAGGTTACGAAACTGATCGCTGGTTTGCATCAGGTGCGCCTTAATGTCGTCTTGTGCGTTCCGTTCCATGTCTGGGCAACATCTCCTTTGAGTGGAGTTGCCGCGCCGTCTGCCCGCTCGGAATACGCTTGAAAAACCGGGCAGCCGGTGGGTAGCTTCACTTCGCTTTGAAGTGGCGGTCCGGACCAACCGAACCGTCTAACCTGACCTTAACATGAACGAAATTTCAGGACAATAGCATCTTCGCAAGGAGCGGAATAGTACTGCCGGCGTCTTGCGATTTCGGTAAAACCTTCAGATTGATAGAGTTGGCGGCCGGTAGTGTTGGACTCGCGCACTTCCAGGAACACGTTTCCCCGGTTCTTTCGGAGGAACGCCTGTAACAATTTTCGTGCGAAGCCCTGACGACGGAATAAAGGCGTGGTTTCCAGTTGCAGGATCTCGAACTCGTCTTCTGCGACCGCGCGCCACGCAAGGAAAGCTGCGGCTTTATCGGCCGCGAAGAGAACCAGAAATCGATCGTTCAGGAAGGGGCCAGCCGATGGGATCTGCGCGAGTTGATCGAGTTCGTCTTCAGATGGCTCGCGCGGTTCGATATTGCATCCTAGGAGAACATATCTTTGACTTTGGCGAAGAGGCTTTTCTCATGCGGCTCATTGTCGACTGGCAAAGTGTCGGCCAGTTCTTCGAGCATGCGCTTCTGTTCGCGGGTCAGTTTCGTAGGTGTCTTGAGCTGCACGTGGACGACGATGTCGCCGCGCGAACTGCTGTTCACTCCGGCCACGCCCTTGTGCCGGATCCGGAACTGCGCGCCCGATTGCGTCCCTTCCGGGATGCGCAATTTATGAGGCTCGCCCAGCGTGGGAATTTCGATCTCCGCACCGAGAGCCGCCTGGGCGAAGTTGATGGGCACCACGCAATGCAGATCGTTCTCATGCCGTTCGAAAAACGCATGCTCCTGCACGCGCAGGAAAACGTAAAGATCTCCATTGGCGCCGCCATGCGACCCAGGCTGGCCCTCACCGCGCAGGCAGAGGCGATTTCCGTCGGCCACGCCGGCCGGAATATTCACTTTGAGTTTGCGGGTGACATTGCGGGTCCCTTCGCCGCGGCATTCCTTGCAGGGATTGCGAATCACCTGCCCCGCACCGCCGCACTGGCTGCAAGTCCGGCGAACCGAGAAAAAGCCCTGTTGAAAGATTTGCTCGCCGCGGCCATGGCACGCGGGACAGGAAGTTACCCCCGAACCCGGTTCCGCTCCCTTTCCTTCGCACCGCTGACAAGCCTCGCGACGAGGCACCTGGATCTCGGGTGACATGCCGAATGCGGCGTCTTCAAAGGTAATTTCCAGGTCGTACCGGACATCGTCTCCGCGCTGCGCCCGGCTCCGGCCGCCGCGACGCCCACCCCCGCCGAACAAGTCCCCAAACCCAAACTGATTCAGGATGTCGCCAAGATCCATGTCGTTCGGATCGAAGCCTTGCCCGCCGGCGCCCTGAACGCCTTGGTGGCCATAGCGATCGTAAGCCGCCCGCTTCTGGCCGTCGCTCAGAACCGAATACGCCTCCGCAGCTTCCTTGAAGCGCTCTTCCGCCGCCCGGTCGCCGGGATTCCGGTCGGGATGGTATTGGAGCGCGAGCTTACGGTAGGCCGTCTTAATCGAGCCATCGTCGGTGTCACGGCTAACCCCGAGCACCTCATAGTAATCACGTTTCGTCACGGGCATTGGTTACTGAATCTGACGCTGCCGGAAGCCTCAGGGTCGCACGGCCACTTTTACCATCGACGGGCGCAGAAGCTTTCCCTTAAAGTGATAGCCCCGCTGGAACTCGCCAAGGATCGCGTTGTCTTCCGCTTCCTCCGTGTTCACCCGCTCCACGGCCTGGTGGAGGTGCGGGTCGAACACTTTCCCTGCTGTGTCAATCGGCTCCAGCCCGGCTTTCTTTAGGGTATCGAGCATTCGGTTGTAGATCAACTCGATTCCTTTTGCGTAGTCTTTGCTGGCGCACTCCACCTTCAGGGCGCGCTCAAAATCATCGACCATGGGAAGAAGATCTCTCACCAGCTCGGAGCCCGCATATTGTACAAATTCGGAGCGCTCGCGTTCCGTGCGGCGCTTGAAATTCTCAAATTCCGCCTGTCGCCGGAGGAGGATGTCCTGAATATCCGCCTTTTCCTGCGCAAGCTGATCGCGCTCGGCGGTTACGGCGGCGAGTTGAGACTGGAGATCGGTCCCGATTCCATTATCCACTGGAGAATCCGCCTCCTGGGTCGGAATATCTGAAATGTTCTGTTCTGGCATGCAAAAAAAATTCTACTTTTAGGTTACCAGAAGGGTGGGGAAGTGGGCGTCACCGGGACGTACGCGGTTCTAGCTGGCCTGAACCTTCTCAAACGCCCGGCCGATTTCCAAAACCGCCGAAATGATGCGGCCGTAGTTCATCCGCATCGGCCCAAGAACCGCTACGCGCGTCACAAAACCGCCCGGCAGGGCCAGCACCAAACCCACCAGCGAGAGCTCTTTCATGGCGGGGTGCGCGTCTTCCAAGCCGATTTGTACCGCCAGGCCCCCCGTTCCATCCAGGAAACGGTCCAGCAATTCCGCCACGCGCTTCTTCTCTTCCAGCGTCCGGAAAAGATCGCGAAGGCGCTCGCGCGTCAGATGAAGATCCAGCCCCACCAGGTTGGACGCACCCTCCAGGTGAATGCTCGGCGTTAGCGCGTCCGCCAGAAAGTCCTTCTGGCAAAGCATGTTGAGATGCTGCAGCACCGCGTCGTAAGCGGCGCGCTCTTCCTCAATGCGGCGCTGAATCTCCAGGCGAGCGTCATTTAGCAGCCAGCCGGAGAAGTTGAAATTCACATAATTACGGATCGAAGCCAGTTGGTCGGAGGAAAGCTGCTGATTCAAAGCCACCACGCGGTTGCTCGCGCTGCCATCCTTGGTGACCACGACGATCAGGACGCGGCGTTCCGCAAGCCCAATCAGTTCAATGTGTTCCAGTTGCTGGCCACCCACCTGAACCGTGGCGGCAATGCCCACAGCGCGCGAGATTTCAGTGAGTATCCGGCAGCTGTGTTCGGCGCGGCCCTGAACCGAATCGATGCCGCTGAGCTGCGCAAAAACGCGCTGCGAATCGGACGCGCTCATCGGCCGCGCGTTCAGTGACGCGACGTACTCGCGGAATGCTTTGGCCGTCGGGACGCGTCCCGCGGACGTGTGCGGCTGGGAGAGATATCCCTCGTCCGTCAGGTCCGCCATCACGTTCCGAATGGTCGCGGCGCTGACCGTGGTCCCTCGTTCGAGGACAGAGGAGATCGTACGGGATCCTTGCGGCTCACCCGTCTCGATGTATGCCCGAATGATGGAGTGAAGTACTTCCTGCGCTCTTGGCGTCACGTAAACCCTACAAAATCATTGTAGTGCGCCGCGAACAATATCTCAACAACCGCCCTGATACACTGATGTTTCTTCAGTAAGGAGGTCGCGCGGTTTGAGGCTGGTTGGACATCTTCTTCGCTTGTACAGCTACGTATTCGAGACCGTTCTCTGCGCAGCGGGCCTGTTGCTGGGAGGGTTTGCGATGGCCAGTTCCCATACCGACGTCGGGGTTCCCTGGCTACCCTGGACGGGTGCGAACCAGATTCGCTGGATCGTGGGGCTGTCTCTCGCGGGTCTTTGTTCGGTTGCGCTAGCCGCTTTCGGAGCCGTTCGAACGCTGCTATTCCTGTTCAGTGCGATTGTGCTGGGAGTCCTGGTTCGAGGGTTGTTCGTGAATACGCAGTATACGTTTTCGGGCAGGGATGACGTCCGGAACGCAATAATCCTCGTCGCGGGCGCGCTGCTCGCACTGATTGGCGCTTATCCTGGTCTTGTGAAGAGAAGCCTTGTCAAGAGAGGTCTTGTGAAGATTCGCAGGGCCTAAATGCAAAAAGCGGACTGGAATGTTCCGGTCCGCTTTTCCTGAACCAAATCCAAGCTTATTCGGGGCTCAAAGTGACTGGCGAGGAGTTGTTGTTCTGTGTCGCCAGGACACCCGCCGTCGCGCCCAGGCCGGCCGCAACCGCTATGCCCGCAATCACGACCGCGCCGGTAGAAGCGCTGCCGCCGGAACCAGCCGCAACCGCGGCGCCTGCCGCGCCACAGGACCCGCTCTTCGCATGTCCCTGATCTTCCACATTCGAAACGGTGATGATCTGCGATGCGCCGCCGGCCGCTGTGCCGGAACCCGGTGTTCCCGTCACCTTAATCATGTGCTTCGCATACTTCTCCACACCGCCGCCCGTGAGTTGCACGGTGGTGTTTGATGTACAGTCGGTGAGCACGTACGCCCCGCCGACATTACGCACCACACCAGAAAGCGTCGTCGGCGCCATCGCTCCCGAATCCTGAGGAGTGAAGGCCAACGCGCGTCCGGGCATCAGATTCGCGATCTGCACGCCGGTTGAAGAGGAAACAACCACCGGCGCCCCAAGCGCCGCTACTTCCACCGTCTTGCCATAAATCGCAACCTTGGCTGACTCGCCGGATATCTTGAGAGTATTCGCTTCTACACCGTATTTGCCCGACGACTGCCCGAATCCTTTTTCGAGGATCATATGGTCGCTGTAAACCCGCGCCGTCGAATCGGCTCCGAGCTGCGCAATCCCGCCGTTATTGAGCTGTAGGCGCGAAGACGTGGCGCCGGTTTGAACTGTGTTGCCGTCAAACACGGTGGCGTTGCTCGCCACAACCGCGTTGTCAACGGTTACGCTGCCACTCGAAACAACAACACCAATACCAGTTGTTGCGGCAGACAATACGCTCATGCTCGTAAGAAGAGCACCAGCAAGAAATGGCTTTACGATAGGTCTCATTCGATATCCTCCAAAAGAACTTTATAGCCGCACCACATGAGAGTGCAGAACATCAAGAGTGCCGGATATAAGACTTCCGAGCAAGCACGCGAACACGTCTACAAAACAAGTATGGGGGAGCTTCTCGTGCTCCGTCAAGCGCGTTAATTTACTTTAAGTTGTGACAGTGAGGAAGGGTACAACAGAAACAGTTGAGACACAATGAAAGCACTATTCCAGTATGGAACGGCAATACAGCGAAGGCGCTAAAATAGAAGCAACTTTGGACTCTTCTACGTGATTCGCGCCATCCTGCTCGACCTTGGAAAGGTCATCGTACCTTTCGACTTCAGCATTGGTTATAAGGTCATTGAGAGCCGCACGGGCATGTCCATCGATTCCATCCGGGAGTGCATTCGTAGTACAGGACTTGTACCCAGATTTGAGACCGGGCTCATCGATCCCGAAGACTTTGTCGGCCAGCTCTGCCGTGCGCTGCGGATGAAGATCGACTATCCCGGGTTCTGTGATATCTGGAGCTCCATTTTCTCCCGCAATACCCTGCTTTCAGAGGAGTTTATTAGTTCGCTCGCCAATCGCTACCCACTGATTCTGGTCTCGAATACCAACCAGATCCACTTTGAGATGATCCAGCGGGATTACCCCTTGTTGCGGCACTTCAAGGAACGTGTGTTGTCTTACAAAGTTCAAGCAATGAAGCCGTCGAGTTTGATTTACCAGGCTGCTGTGGCAGCAGCCGGTTGCCTGCCGGCGGAGTGTTTCTTTACCGACGATATCGCTGAGTATGTGGAAGGTGCATGCCAGTTCGGGATCGATGCCGTCCTATTTCGGGACGCAGCGCAGTTACAGCTTGATTTGCGATCAAGAGGCGTCGAATGTTGATCGGGGCCATCCAAAGTTTCTATCGGAGCGAACGGCGATACACTGAGGACTGGAGGCATTATCCTTGCCCGAGACCGTATTGTCCGAAGGGCTGACCACTACCCAGGCGCCTTTCGTCGAGAGCATCCGTCGCACCGGCCAGCTTTTTATTCACCAGCCTTACGAACTGTACTCCCCGGAGAACCACCGAGCCTGGCGGAACTTATACTCGCGCATGGTTCCGCGCTGGCGGGCTTATGCAAACGACCACTTCCTGCTCGGTATCGATAACCTGGCGCTGCCCGAAGACGCCGTTCCACGTCTCGACGAAGTGAACCGATTCCTGAAACCACTGACCGGGTTTCAGGCAAAAGCCGTCAGCGGCTATCTGCCCGCTTTCGCGTTCTTTGACTGCCTGCGCGAACGGACGTTCCCGACAACGATCACCATTCGCCACGGCGCCAAGCTCGATTACCTGCCGGAGCCGGATATCTTTCACGACGTAGCGGGGCACGTTCCCATGCACACCGACCGCGCCTTTGCCGAGGCGTTGGTGCGTTTTGGGGAATGCGCGCGCACCGCCGCCGAGCTTTCGAGCGAAATCGCCGATGAACATTTGAGAGCGCAGCGGCTGACCAGCATCATCAAGGCCATGGCGCGCTTCTTCTGGTTCACGGTGGAGTTCGGGCTCATGCGGAGCAGAAACGAGTTGAAGGTTTACGGCAGCGGATTGCTGAGTTCATTCGGCGAGATTCAGCACGCCATCGAGTCTTCCGATGTGCAGCGCTATCCACTGCAACTGGAATGGGCCATCAACCAGAGTTTTGCGATTGACCACTATCAGCCGCTGCTGTTTGTGGTGGATTCGTTTGATCATCTCTTCAGCCTGGTGGACCGCCTCGAGAAATGGATGCGCGAAGGAAAGTTGAACAACGTCGCGCCGGGCGAGCCCGAGGTGAACGAAGCCGACTTACTCAGCTTCCTCAATGCACGTTTATAGAATGCCCGGTTATAGATTGCCTCTTAATCCTTGTTCGCGTTCAATAGCTTCGAACAGCGCTTTGAAGTTTCCCTTCCCGAAGCTCCGGCTGCCTTTCCGCTCAATGATTTCAAAGAAGAGCGTGGGACGGTCTTCCACCGGCTTGGTAAAGATTTGTAACATGTAACCGTCGTCGTCGCGGTCGACTAATACGCCTAGGTCCCGCAGTTCATTCACAGGTTCATCGATCTTGCCAACCCGGCCTTCCAGTTCTTCATAGTAAGTGTTGGGCACGCGCAGGAACTCAATACCTTGTGAGCGGAGCCGGGCTACCGTATCGATAATATTGTCGGTCGCCATGGCGATGTGCTGCACGCCCGGACCCTGATAGTAATCGAGATACTCCTCGATCTGCGACCTCTTTTTCCCTTCTGCCGGCTCATTGATGGGAAACTTGACGCGGTCGTTACTGTTGGCCATCACCTTGGACATCAGCGCGGAGTATTCCGTGCTGATGTCCTTATCGTCGAAGTGCTGATATTGCCGGAAGCCCATGATGTCGCGATAGAACGCCACCCAGCGATTCATCTCGCCCCACCCGACGTTGCCCACCATGTGATCCACATACTTCAGGCCTACCGGGCGGGCCAATGGATCCGGCTGGTCTCCTGGATGAGATACCGCGCGGAAGCCGGGCAGAAACGCCCCGCGGTAATTCTTGCGCTCCACAAACGTGTGAATCGTGTCGCCATAGAGAGCGATCGACGACACGCGCACTTCGCCGTTCTCATCTGTAATCGTGGAAGGCTCGTGGACGCTGGTTGCGCCGCGTTTGGTGGTCTCGCGCCAGGACGCTTCCGCGTCGTCCACCCAAAGTGCGATGTCCCTGACGCCGTCGCCATGCTGATTGATATGCGCGGCAATCGGGTGATCCGGCTTCAATGGAGTAGTCAGAACGAAACGGATCTTGTTCTGCTCCACTAAGTAGGAAACGGAATCGCGTGTTCCCGTTTCCGGGCCGCGATAGGCCGTCAGGTTCATGCCTAGAGCCGTGCGGTAGAAGTGCGCGGCCTGCTTGGCGTTGCCCACGTAGAACTCCACATGGTCGGTTCCGTTCAGGGGCAGGAAGTCAGCTTCTGTCTGAGGGGTTTTGGTAAGTGGTTCCAATACTTGTGGCATCGTTTTACACCTTTGCGGGCGACATGACTTTTTCCATGGCGTCCAGAAATTCGAGATTCTCCGGTTCGGTACCGGTGGAGATACGCACGGCGTTGGGGATTCCAAATGCCCCAAGCGGCCGCACAATCACCCCTTCGCCCAATAATTCTTCCGTAACACGCCGCGCTTCGGATTCGCTTTCCCAAACCGTCATCACAAAATTCGCGTCGGAAGGAATCACCTGCACTCCCAATGCCCTCAGGCCCTGGAAGATGGTCCGCAGCCCCCGCGCGTTCGCTTCGAGCGTGCGATGCAGGAACTCCTTATCCTGCAACGCGCCGATTCCGGCGGCTTCCGCCATCGCCCCAGGCTCAAACGGCAGTTTGACTTTCAGCAGATTCGCGATCAGGTCCTCATGCGCGAATCCATATCCGATGCGCGCTCCCGCAAGCCCATATGCCTTTGAGAACGTGCGCAAGGTGATCACATTGTCATAGCGGTAATGCATGGAATCCGGATAGCGCGGATTGTCCTTGGCGTAT
This sequence comes from Bryobacterales bacterium, assembly GCA_003136675.1. Taxonomy (GTDB): domain Bacteria; phylum Acidobacteriota; class Terriglobia; order Bryobacterales; family Bryobacteraceae; genus Bog-113. The sequence continues at coordinate 5,974 of PLFE01000076.1, read as the reverse complement.
TCGCAGTAGGCTTCGTCAAGGATGATGAGCACCCGTTCGGGAACATGCTGGTAAAAAGCGTCGAATTCGGCTCGCGTGAAGATGGTTCCCGTGGGGTTGTTGGGGTTCGCGAGATAGATGATCTTGGTGCGCTCCGTTATGCCGGCGGCCAGCGCGGGCAGATCGTAAGCCCAGCCCCGATAAGGCACTGTTCGGTAGGCCACGCCGCGCCCTTTGGCCAGCACCTGGAATCCGATGAATGCGGATTCGGTGGTCAGCACTTCATCCTCGTCGCACAGAAACGTGCGGATAATATTGGACATGATGCCTTCCGAGCCGCTTCCGGCGATCACGTTCTCCGGTTTTAGCTCGAACTGCTCGGCCAGGCGTTCCCGAAGTTTGAGACCGCCGGTGGGGTAGATGTTGAGCCGGTCCATCGCGCGGCGCATGGCCTCGATCGCCAGCGGCGACGCCCCCAGCGGATTCTCGTTCGATGCCAGTTTGATGACTTTGGTCAGCCCGTAGGTGCGTTTGACTTCTTCGATACTGCGCCCAGCCTGGTAAGGCTGAAGCGATGCAATGTACGGGGGAACGAGCGGCATGGGTCCGCTCCTATGATAATCCGGACGTCACAGCCGGGGCAGATGAGCCTGGATGCAGGAACGAGTGCGACCGTTAGGGAATGGTTATGAGCGTGTCGCCCCGTGACGAAAATGGACCCTGGGGGTGGGGCGGGAGGTTTCGCCTGCCCTTTTCCGGTCGAGAGTGGCTTTCAGCAGAGTCGTTGGTACTGACCCAGTGTAGGCGCCGTCGGAAGAAAACTACATGCGCAACCGTCTATGACGCCCTGTTGATATCGGGATGGTGAACAAACCCCGGCGAGCCGATCACTGAATCGGCGCTCGGCAAGCATGGGGCTCACTGGTAATGATCGCTGGACTCCCTCAGCAGCCACTTATGAATCGCGTGACGGCGTCCGCCTCCCGCCCCTGCTCCTCGCTCTTCGGATCTCCGCAAGTTCGCGATCCACCTCCGCCGCGCTCCGCCTGGGAATCTTCGGAACAAGCTCATCGAACAACTGGAGCATACGAATCCGCTCTTCCGCGCTCAGACTCGGCATAAGCTTGTTCTTAGTCACTCTTGGAGTTCACTGTAATGCCTGCCTGGTTAACTCAATCCGTCATCTACGAGATAAACACCGCCACCTTTTCGGCCGCGGGTGATTTCGCGGGCGTCACCGCCCGGCTTGCCGATCTCGAAGCCCTGGGCGTCAACCTGCTCTGGCTCATGCCCGTCCACCCCGCGGGCAAGCTCAATAGCAAGCCCCCCTTTGGCAGTCCATACGCGGTGCGCGATTACTACGCCATCAATCCCCGCTACGGAACCGCGAAAGATCTGCACGCGCTCGTCGACGCCGCCCACGCCCGCCACATGCGCGTGATCATCGACATCGTCGCGAACCACACCGCGTGGGATTCCGTCCTCATGCAGCATCCCGCCTTCTATAAGCACGACGCCCAGGGCCGTATCGTTCCACCCAACGCCGATTGGACCGACGTGGCCGCCCTCGATTATTCCAACCCGAGCGTCCGCACCTACATGACCGCCATGCTGGAATACTGGCTGCGCGATTTCGATCTCGATGGATTCCGCTGCGACGTCGCGGGTCTGGTTCCCGTCGATTTCTGGGAGCATGCTCGCACCAGCCTGGAGAAGGTGAAACCGGATCTTGTGATGCTGGCGGAATGGGATCAGCCGGAACTGCTGCGCCGCGCCTTCGACCTCGATTATTCCTGGCCGCTTTACAAGACGCTGAAATCCGTCATGTCCGGCGAAGCCCCCGCTTCAAGTCTCAGGACCACTTGGGAAGAGCAGAATGCGAAATTCCAGCCCGGCGCGCTCCACATGCAATTCTCCGATAATCACGACGAAGATCGCGCCACCGCTTTGTTCGGCGACCATGGCGCGTTGGCCGCATCTGCCCTGATGTTCACGCTGGATGGTGTCCCCATGCTCTACAACGGCATGGAGGTTGGCGACTCCACCGAAAGCGGCGGCGATGCGCTGTTCCATCAGTTGAAGATATTTTGGCCAGGCGCGAACCGGCGTCCGCGTTTTCTGCCTTTTTATCGAAAACTCATCGCGCTGCGGCGCGCATCGAAAACACTCCAGCAGGGGAGTCTGGTGTGGATCGACAATTCCGCGCCGGATTGCGTCCTAACCTTTGAACGAAGACTCGAAGCGCAAACAATGCTGATCGCGATTAATCTGTCAAACAGACCGTCACGCTTTGCGTTTCCGGGCAAACCACAGCTATTTCGGGGATTAGACTCAAATGCGCCCGCACCACAGGCTGTATCTCTAGCCGCATGGGACTACGCTTTCTGGGAAAGGGTGTAAAAAAACCCCTCGGCTGCAATCGGAGACAACAGAGTTTCCAGATGACTACGACAGCGCCGGCGTCCGTTACACCGTCGCTTTGCACCTTTTCACCCCTGAAGTCGCCCACCAATTGCAGCAGAGGGCAGGTTGAGAAGATTTCTTCTCCGATTCGACGTTCATCATAGCAACCCGATGGCCGAAGGTGCGTTGCGCTAACTTGTTGATTTCTTTCGGAATGCCGAATGTGCTTCCGCGCCCCTCTGTAGTCTGCCCCAGAGGCGCTGTGTCGCGGTGACACAGCCAGCCCTGCGCGTGCCACAATCGGAGCGTATGCGCCGGCTTTGCTTTACTTTTCTGGCGCTGGCGGCCGTGTGCCTCGGTCAATCCGCCAGTCCGGAAAGTACGCGTGTTTATACGGATCACCCGCGGCTCTTTTTGCGTGCGCAACGCCTGCGTTTGCTCCGGCGCGAAACCGGTCGCGATTCTCTTCGTTGGGAGCAGTTTCGCCTGCTCATTTCGGGGGGCGCGCCGATGACGGAACCGGGTTTCGCTAACGCGCTCTACTTCCGCGCTACAGACGATCCTGCCGCCGCGCGGCGTGCGATCGATTGGGCCATGGCGCCCAACCGCGACGCCCGCCAGGTCGCGCTGGTCTACGATTGGTGCCGCGACCAGCTGAAGCCGGCGGAAAAACAAGCGCTTCTGGAGACGCTGCGCAAGACGGCGTCCCAGCGCGCGGCAAATCCCGCGCTCGGCGATCTCCGGTCGCAGTTGCTGGCCGCCATCGCCATCGCCGGCGATGACGATCCGGTTTCTCAGGCGGCCCTTCAATATGTGCTCCACCAGTGGACGGAGAACCTGCTGCCTGCTCTCAAGGCCGGAAAACTGGAATGGAAGCCCGGCGATACCTATCCGCTTTACGAGATTTTCCACGCCGTGCGGGACAACCTCAATCTCGATCTCCGGGAAGATTTCCCCGGTTACTTCAAACAGTTTCCGCTTTTCGATCTGCTTTCCTATTACCCCCCGCCTTATCCCGCCGCCGAGAACGAATTTCATATTCCCTGGTCTCCCGTGGGGTCTCCCGTTATCGGCGAGCCCGATCTGAAAGTGGCGGCGCTTTCGCGCGCCGCGGAACTCGCCATGGTCGCGCTCGATACAAACGCGCCCGAAAGCCAGGTATTGCAAGGCTGGCTCATGAACGACCGTTTCCTGATGCGAGGCGTCTACGGAATTCCCTATGAGTTCCTGTGGGCGAATCCCTATCAGCCCGGGCTCAGCTACTACCATGTGCCGCTAGTAATGTACGACGAGACTTTCGGCCGGCTCCTGGTTCGTTCCAGTTGGGAAGACGATGCCCTCTGGGCCGGATTCATTGGCGGCCAACTGCAGGAATTCCGCGAAGGCCGCGTAGTTGTCATCGATCCGAAAACGGCTCGCGAGCCGCTTGAGTTAGACGAAGCCACCATTCTGTTTCCGGCCCAATCCAAACACTTCGTCTCCGGCGTCAAGCCCGAGAACGATGTTTTTGTCTTGGGCCTGGATCGCAGCGCCTCCTTTCATGTGGAGCCGGATGACGAGGAGATGCAAGAGGTCTCAACGGACCAGGCGGGCGTGCTCTATCTAAAAGGCGTCAGGCCTCAGGTTGCGGTGCGCCTCACGCGCCGGCCAGTGAATCTTCCCCAATCAATCGAAGCCGGTCCACCGGCCGCGACAAATCGGTAAGCACCACATCCGCGCCCAGCCGTTCCAGTTCACTCGCCGGGGTCAGGCCCGTCGCCACGGCAACCATGCGCACCCCATTATTTCGGGCTGCTTCGACGTCGCTGGGGGCATCTCCCACGTGGGTCACATTGCGGCCCGCCGCCCCACCCTGTTCCATGGCGAGCCGCATCAGTTCGGTTCGCGTCAGCCCCATTTCAGCAAAAGCTCCGAACGAAAAGAACGGCTTCAATCCGGCGCGTTCCACCTTCGTCCAGCCGATGCGCGACAAGTTTCCCGTGACCAGGCCAATCGGATATCCCAACTCGCGGATCTCACTCAGTGCTTCCCGCACTCCCGGAAGAACCTTATCGACCAAGTCCGGACAGTAATCCGGATAAATTCTCTGCGCCGCTTCCATTGCGGCGCTAAGAGCCGAGCGAATGGTCGCTGCCTCCACGCCCGCGCGCGCCATCATCTGCGCCAGAATGTCGCGATCCAGCATCCCATGCACCGGAATGCCGTCGACGGAAGTGCGCACTCCCAGCACTTCCTGAATTCCACCCACCAGCGCTTCCCGATGCTGCTCCCCCGCACCGCGCATCAGCGTGCCGTCGATATCGAACAGAAAGACTTTCATTTTGCGAAATCGTATTCATGCTCCACGCGGCAGACGCGCACGGTATAGGCTTCATACCACTTTTCCCGCCCTTGCCTTTGAGCGTCCCGATGCTCCCATTGCTGCTTCCACGAGCGCACGGATTCCAGATCGCGCCAATAGGAAACGGTGATCCCAGCCTCGCTGCGCGCGGAATCGATTCCCAGGTAGCCGGATTGCTCGCGCGCCAGTTCCTCCATGCGTTCCGCCATGGCGCCGTAGTCCGCATCGCCCTCTGTGCGCAGGCTTGTGAAGATCACGGCAAAGTAAGGCGGGCTGAATAAGGGCGCGAGCGGCATTCTCATTAGATTAGACCTTCATCTAATCTGATCGACTGAACGATAGATGGCAAATATCGAAAGGACGCAATTACGAATTTCAGCGTCTCCCCCGGCGTCGGATTTCTCGCCTTGTTCGCTCCGGGCGCGTAGTCGCGGCAGTCAGGAGGGCGCGGTGCTGCGCTTGAGGCCGATCATGATGACCAGCCTGGTGGCCACGTTTGGACTGCTGCCCGCCGCTCTCTCGCATGGAATCGGATCGGACTCGCAACGGCCGTTCGCCATTGTGATCGTTGGCGGCTTATTTGCCGCCTTGATGCTGAGTGTTTTCCTGCTTCCCACCTTATGTGTTTGGATCGCGAGAGATGGCGACGTGGTGCCTCAACTCACCGGCGACGTCGAAGAAGTCTGATTGTCGCTTAGGAAGGAAGCTGCTCGCCTTCAAAGATGAAGACATCTTCGACACCTTTGCCGAAAGCTCGCGCGATCCGGAAGGCCAGCAGCAGCGATGGGTCGTACTTGCCGGCTTCAATCGCCATGATGGTATGGCGCGTCGCCCCGGCGAGTTTTCCCAATTGTTCCTGAGTCATTTCGGCGGCATCGAAGCGCAGGCGGCGGACGTTGTTGCGGACCACCTCGCCCTTACCGGGCACGATACATCCGGATGGAGGCCGCCGACTTCGCCGTCGGAATGACGATCCATCCGCCCCCGATTGCTCCGCTGAGCGCCCACACCGGCACTTGCACCAGCGTGTCCCACCCCAGCGCAACGCCCATCCCCACCACACCGATCACGAGCAAACAGCGTCGGCAGCCCCGACGGACTTGTGGGCGCAAACAACACTAAGTCAGGTCGGCGCCAAAAACAGTAAGGGCCTTGAAAGGCGGCGATCCCGGGGCGGTCATTCCTCGAAACCGCCATCGCGCGGCCCCGAAATATAACCTTTTCTCTTGCCCCGCAGGGGCCGTGTAGTTG
>PLFE01000047.1 GCA_003136675.1 Bryobacterales bacterium | reverse complement strand
CCGATCTCCGGCCCGGCGTGCGTATAGATGCTGCCTGCCGCCTCCCGCGTGATCATCGAACCGACCACATTGCAGATGGCCAAAGTCTTCGAGCCTTTGCCGATGGCCTCCCGCTGCGCGGCGATGGTGTCGGCGGTTTCGCCGGATTGCGAAATGACGATGGTGAGCGAATCGCTGGAAACGATGGGATCGCGATAGCGGAACTCGCTGCCATAATCCACTTCCACGGGGATGCGCGCCAGGCGCTCGATCATGAATTTACCAGCGAGCGCGGAATGCCAGCTTGTTCCGCAGGCGACGATGCGGATGGACCGGATGTCGCGGAACTGTTTCGCCGAGATATCCATTTCGTCGAGGAAAATGCGGCCCGATTCCTGACCCACTCGCCCGAGAGTGGTGTCACGAACGGCGCGCGGCTGCTCAAAGATTTCCTTGAGCATGAAGTGCTTGTAACCGCCTTTTTCCGCGAGGATGGGGTCCCAAAGAATGTGCCGCACCTGGCGCTTCACGGTGCGCCCTTCGAAGTCCATCAGGCTCACGCCCTCGGGGGTCAGGACGGCAATATCGCCATCGTTCAGGAAGAACATATCGCGCGTGTGGTGCAGGATGGCGGGCACATCCGAAGCCACGAAATATTCGTTGTCTCCGAGCCCGATCACGACTGGCGGACCCACGCGGGCCGCGACAATCTTGAAAGGATCGCGCCGCGAAAGTACGGCGAGCGCGAATACGCCGGAGATTTCCTTCACGGCCGAGCGAACCGCCTCTTCGAGCGTCTTGCCGGGTGAGTATTTCTCCACCAGGTGCGCGATCACTTCGGTGTCGGTCTCGGTTTTGAAAACGTGCCCTTCTTTTTTCAGCTGGTCTTTCAGCGGCAGATAGTTTTCGACGATGCCGTTGTGGACCACGACAATATCGCCTGAACAATCGCGGTGGGGGTGTGCGTTTTCTTCCGTAGGCCGGCCATGCGTGGCCCAGCGAGTGTGGCCGATCCCGTAAGTTCCGGCTACCGGATCTATGCGGACCACCTCTTCCAGATTGCGCAACTTGCCAGAAGCGCGGCGGATGCCGAGAGACCCATCGGCGCAGTAAACGGCGAGGCCGGCCGAATCATAGCCGCGATACTCGAGGCGTTTCAGGCCTTCGAGAATGATGGGGACGGCGTTGTGATGGCCGACGTAACCTACAATTCCGCACATAGAGCCATTATGAATGGGGCGGGGATGGCTTTCGGGAATGGCCGGCCAACAGGATGGAGCTTCGGACTGGGTACATGCGGCTTCAAGCCGCGTTTTTCCCGGCGCTCGACCAGGGCAAGTCTTGCACGCTGCCGCACGGCGTGGCTTTCACTGGATTCTCCGGTTCAGCAGGCGATTCCAGGTCCCAACAGGGAAACGTTCTCAGGCGACGCTTTCCCGCCTGATCTGGAAAAACACCTGCTGAAGCCGCGGGTACCGGGGCGCGGCGGACTTACCCATTCCACTTTTATGTCGCACGCCCACGCCAGGTGGTTAAATAGGACGACCCGATATGACCCTTGACAAAGGCACGTCCGCCGCCGACCCCGATGCGTACCAGCGTCTGCTGGATATTGCGGCGCTCGCCGATGCCCGGGAGGCATTCGTCAGGGACTGGAGGATGTGAGGCAGGGAAGAACCCGCCCCGTAAGAGAGTTCGTTGACGAGTTTGAAGCTCAACATGGCATCAGCCGAGGGCGCAAAGACGCCCTCAGAATTCTGGAGAAGATCACGGGTGAAGACGAAGGGGTTAAGGCCGGCATTGCAAGAGCGAAGATAAACTTCGAGGTGGCTCAGATGATCTATGACGCGCGAACCAAGGCCTGTCTCTCACAAAGCGAGCTTGCCACTCTGATCGGATCGAAACAGCCCGTGATTGCGCGACTGGAAGACGCTGACTACGAGGGTCACTCCTTGACTATGCTGCAACGAATCGCGTCGGCTCTTCAGCAGCGCCTGGAGATCCGCTTCGTTCCACGTACGATGGTTTAGCTTTTGGCCTTCCATCTCTCCGCCGTCTCCATCCCACTCGGGTCGTTCACCCTCAGCGTCCATCCTCTCTTTGAATCCCTCGCCTACTTCACCGGCTATCGCATCTACCGACGGCAGCGGCGCCTTGCGGGCGACTTCCTCTCCTCCGCTGACCGCCTCTGGATTGTCACCGCCGCCATCGCCGGAGCCGCGGTCGGGAGCAAGGTGTTGGGGTGGTTCGAACATCCCATGGAAACGCTGGCCCACTGGAATGACCCCCTTTTCCTGCTGGGCGGCAAGACCATTGTCGGAGCATTTCTCGGCGGTACCGCGCTCGTTGAATGGACCAAGCTGCGCCTCGGCATCCATCGGCGCACCGGCGATCTGTTCGCCATACAGCTCGCCCTGGGAACGGCGGTCGGCCGCATCGGATGCCTGCTCGCCGGCCTCGACGACCGCACCTACGGCACCCCATCAAACCTTCCCTGGGCGGTCGATTTTGGCGACGGCATCCCGCGCCACCCCACACAGGCTTATGAGATTCTCTTCCTGCTCGCGCTCACGCCGCTCCTTTACTGGTTTGACCGGCGGCCGCATCGCGAAGGGGACAATTACCGAATGTTCCTCATCAGCTACTGTGCTTGGCGGTTGGTCATCGACTTCATCAAACCAGACCCGCGCTGGTTCGGCCTCAGCACCATCCAGTGGGCCTGCGTCTTGGCGCTCATCTGGTATTCGCGCGACTTAGCGCGTATCCTATTCAGGAGGCCACTTACCAATGGGTGAACGCGTCCGGCCGTACCTCTTCTATGATGTCGCCGTCAGCATCTGCTCAACTTGCTATCGGCGCGCCGATGCCAAGATTGTCTTCGAAGACGGCAACGTCTTCATGCTCAAGCGCTGCGCTGTTCATGGAAACGAGCGCGTCCTCATTGCCGATGATGTGGACTATTACCGCCGCTGCCGGGAAGTTTTCCTGAAGCCGCCGGAGATGCCCAATCACTACAACACGCCCGTGAAATGGGGCTGTCCCTATGACTGCGGACTGTGCACCGATCACGAGCAGCACTCCTGCCTCACGCTGGTGGAAATCTGCGATCACTGCAACCTGAAGTGCCCTATCTGCTACGCATCCAGCGGTCCGGAGCGCAACGAGTTTCGCGACCTCCAAACCATCGAACGCATGCTGGACGCCATCGTGCGCAACGAAGGCCGTCCCGATGTGGTCCAGATCTCCGGCGGTGAGCCCACTTTGCATCCCGACTTCTTCCGCATTCTCGACATGGCGCGCGAGCGGCCCATCCAGCACCTGATNNAACACCAACGGCATCCGCATCGCGCGCGATGAAGAGTTCGCGCGACGAATCGCCGGATACATGCCGGGCTTTGAAGTCTACCTGCAGTTCGATTCCTTCGATGCCGCTGCGTTGATGGACCTACGCGGCGCCGATCTCCGTGGTATCCGAACGCAAGCGATACAGCGCTTGAACGAACTGGGCGTTTCCACCAGTCTTGTCGTCACGGTAAAGCGCGGGGTGAATGACCACGAACTCGGGCGCATCATCGACTTCGCCATTACCCAGCCTTCGATACGCGGCGTCGTTTTCCAGCCCGTGCAATTCGCTGGACGCGCCGACAATTTCAATCCTGCGCAGAACCGCCTCACGCTCACCGAGGTGCGCCGCCGCANNGGCCCGAAGACGTAATTCCGGTGCCCTGCCATCCCGACAGCCTGGCCATGGCCTACGCATTGAAGGTGGATGGGAAAGTGATTCCACTGACGGGAATGGTGGACCCGGAGATTCTGATCAACGCCGGCCGCAACACCATCGTTTTTGAAGCCGATACCGATCTGCATGAGAACTTGTTCAAGGTGTTCTCGACTAACCATTCGCCGCAATCGAGCGCGTCTTGTCTGAGTGACTTACTCTGCTGCCTGCCGCAGGTAACTACACCGGCGGGCCTCGATTACAAGAACGTATTCCGGGTGATCATTATGCAGTTCATCGATGCGCAGTCATTCGATGTGAGATCTGTGAAGAAGACCTGTGTCCACATCGCGCACCCGGATGGACGGATTATTCCGTTCGATACTTATAACTTGTTTTATCGGGATAAGCTGGAGGAGACGGTCTTGAATCCGCTGCGGCGCGAAGTAGAAACCCGTGGCTGAAGGTGACGGGAACAAGGAAACTGCCAAGGACGGAGTCAAGCTGGCGCCCGGCTTCGGGGCAGTGCAGATACCCGGAGTCATTTATTTCGCCCTTCAAAGCAAGGGACAAAGTGAGAAGATGAAAGGCCTGATTATTACCAGTTCAGTCCTATTTCTCTTGAGCGCGGGTTGCTGGGGGCTGGCGAATGCAACCTACTGATGATCCAACGCCGCAGGGCACCCCCGGCGATGGAGTCGCGCTGGCGTTTGGCAACGCTATAGGATCGAGCTTCGTCCTGGGGCTGCTTGGAGCGATTCTCGGCTCGCTGCAGCCTGCCTTGTTTTACATACTCGGATTCGCCGTCCTCGGCTTCGGAGCCGCGCAAATTCCGGGAGTGATCTATTTTGCGTTCAAGAATAAGCACCAGCCGGAGAAACTCAAGGGCCTGATTATCACCGCCTCGATCCTGTTCCTGCTGAATGCCGGCTGCTGGGGTCTCCTAATCACACCCCGATGGCTTCGCTAGTTTCTCCAGTCGGTGTCCCATCGAAATCGAGCCATTGGTGTTGCTCGTAGTCATAGAGACGGCACGTGCGCAGCGTGTTCCGGAAACCGCGAAGGGTGAACGGCTCATGAACGATTTCACCGAACTCCCGCTCCAGGGCCTGTTGCGCATCCGCCAGATGGTACAGCGGAATCTGCGGGTCAACATGATGCGCGGTATGTTGCAGGATGCGATGCAGAACGACATCGATGAGCCAGGGAAACTCCACGTGAACGGTCGAGCATACCTGCGACCGGTGATAGGAATACTCCGACCGATCCGCATACCACGGCACCTTCGGGTGCGTATGATGCAGGAACGTAGCAAAGCCCATCAGCCAATGAAACGTCATCTGCGGTAAGAGCAGACCGAACACCAGGTTCACGGGGTTTGGACCAATCACGAATAACTGCACCACTAAGAACGAGAGGACCAGAGCCCGGTCCCATTGATACTGCGCCGCCTTCTTCCCGCGCGGCCGGCGCTCACGCGATGGAAAGATCTCATGCGGCAGAAAAACCGTGAAGAAATAAAGCGGCCCCACGCCCAGAGAGGTGCGAAAAAGGCGCTCGGCGCAACGCCTCCAGAGTGGGAGGCGAGCGAACTCTTGCGGTGAGAAAGGGACATATACGATGTCCTCACCACGGACATTCGTGAATCCGTGATGCTTGGCGTTATGCGACCACTCCCACGCGGCGTAGGGATGAAATGACGCCAGAAACCCGAGCCTGCCAATTAATTTATTGAGCCATTGGATCGGAGTCAGACTGCCGTGGCAAGCATCATGGGCGATGACGAAGAGGACCGAAATGGAGAAGCCGAGTACCGGCGCGCAGCAAGCCTTCCACCACCATACATGACTCAGCAGCAGGACGCTGAAAGCCAGTACATAGAGAAGCACCGCGGTCACAAACAGCGTGGCTCCAAGCAGGGCTGACTTTTTCATCGCCGATCGGTCAATCACCGAGCGTGCTTCCGGATTCGTTGCGAGACTAATGGCCACCATGGATCACCCACTAGATAAAGCGAGGGATCAGGGGAAAAGGGGACAGCGCTATCATCAGGACATGACAGGTCTGCTCCAGGAAGCGTTGCGCCGAGTGGAGTCTCTTTCGAGTGAGGAGCAGGACGCGATTGCCTCGCAAATCATCGAGACACTGGACGATGAAGCCGCGTGGGCGCGCAGTTTCAGTAAAGATCAAGCGGCGATTCGGTCTCTTGCCCGCGAGGCTTTGGACGAACACCGACGCGGCGAAACACGACCCCTGGACGAATTGCTTGGATGAACTCGTTCACCTCGCGACGGTTTCGTGAGATGTTGGCGAGTCTTCCGAGCGAAGTTCAAGCGCGTGCCAGACGGGCATACCGCTTATTCCGCCAGAACCCATCGCATCCGAGCCTGAATTTCAAGAAAGTCAACGATCAAGATAACATTTACTCCGCCAGGGTTGGGCTTGGCCATCGCGTGCTCGGGCAGCTCGATGGCGAAGAGATCGTTTGGTTCTGGATCGGGGCACACGATGAATATGACAAGCTGCTCTGAGGGATCGGGGCGGTCGATACTCTTTACCGAAACGAAGGCCCGTCGATTTCACAAATGCGACTCTTGATATCATTTCGATCATTCATGGCGATGAACGTCCTGACCGAGCGATAGTTCCCCTTGTTCACCCCTCTTGCCTTGCGCAACGCCTCCGTTTGCTTTCTCACTTTCCCTGCGTAGGCTCTCCCAATCCTGTCAGAGACCTCGAACATTGCGGCATCCTCGTTGGGCGCTTCAAGGATCAGATCCACCCCCCAACGTTCGACTGGGCCGGGTTGCACCATTTTACGCGGCCGTATTCCGGTAGGTTGTCGCGAGCCCATTTCATCGCGTCCATTAGGCGCTCAATCGTGGCGCACTGGATCACAATCTCGAAGTAATCCCATTTCGAAGCCCTAAGAATCTGGCACGTCTCAGCGGCTGTGATCGTGACCCTAAGCCTCTTCATCTCGCACGCCCAGTGGGGCGAATCGGGAACAGCCAGATTTTTGAGGAAGCCTTCGATAGCGCGTCTAAGGATTTGGTGAGCGCTCGATATCTGATCGAGAGCCAACCCCAAATCGCGATCGCAAAATGGAAGGACGAGATACTTCTCAGACGGAGCTCTTCGGGCCACCCCTGAATTCTCCCATTGCCCGCTGTAACATCCCCACACACTCCTCCAACTCACTCACCGGAACCTGTTCCTCTCTGGTATGCGCCACATGCATGGTTCCAGGACCAAACACCACAACTTCCGCGCCCAGTTTCCCCATCCAGGGCGCCTCCGTTCCAAACGAGACCGACCCGGCCGCGCGTCCGGAGATCGACTGCATCACCTCGACCACGCGGCTCGAAGACGGCGTTGCGAAACCGGCCTGCATGCGCAGAACCTTCACATCGCAATCGGTCAACATTCGCGGCACGCGCTCGGGTGGCTGACCCGGAATCGGCCGCCATTCCAGCAGCATCGTACACTCGCCCGGCACGATGTTCTTGGCACGGCCGCCATGGATGGTCCCGATATTCACCGTCGTATAAGGGGGATCGAACGCTTCATCGCGATCGTCGCGCAACTCGACTCCGATGCGCTCCACCTGCTCAATCACACGTGCTGCGCGATAGATCGCCGACTCGCCCAACTCCGGGAACGCGCTGTGCGCTTCGCGTCCATGCGTCTGCAGCTCCGCCAGGCAATAGCCTTTGCCTGCGCGCACCGGCTGCAAGGAAGTCGGCTCGCCGATGATCGCGTAGCGCGCTCGCACGAAATCCGCATCAACCAGCTTACGCGCGCCTGCGCAGCCAATCTCTTCATCCGCCGTCAGAATCAAACACGCGCGATCGCCTGCATCGGCGATGGCGCTCAACGCACACGCGAGATAACCCTTCACATCGCACGCGCCACGCCCGTACACGATCCCGCCGCGCTCTTCGGGCTGCACCTGCGAAGCGTTCTCATAGGGCACCGTGTCGGTGTGGCACACCAGCGCCAGATCAAAACTCCGCCGGCCGTCGCGCGAGAACACGCAGTTCAACTTGACGATGCCGTTCTCATCCACATATTCCTGCTCGCGAAAATGCCAGCCGCGCAGCACATTCTGCGCATAGCGAACCACGGGAACATTCGATTCCGAAGACACCGAAGAGATCGCGATCAGATCCTTCAGCGTTTGCGCGGCGCTCAAGGGTCCACCGCCAGAAACTCATCCACAATTTCGCCCGCCAGGTCATGCCGGCGGTCTCGAACCACGAACTCCCCGCCCACAATCACATCCGCGACAGCGCTTTTCGAAGCGCTGAATACGAACGACTCCAGCGGAACTCCGGCAATAGAAGGATCGCGCAAATCCAGCGTGAAGAAATCCGCCGCGTCCGGTGGAACCTGTAGCGACGCCGCGCCCCACTCCGTCGCCGCGCGAAATAAATCGGCAGGAGCAATCAACCCGCGCTCCAGATTCTTTAGCCGCAGATGATACTCCAGTTCCCGCGCGTCCTCCAGCAAATCGATCTGAGCCTGCGAATCCGACCCGAGCGCAATTCGCACGCCCGCGCCCAGCAGTTCCGCCGCCGGGACAATCCCATCGCCCAGGTTGCGTTCCGTCGTGGGACACGCGCACACCGAAGCGCCAGCGTGCGCCAGCGCCTGCACTTCTTCGGCGGACAAATGAATCCCGTGCACCGCCGTAAATCGGGACGATAGAATTCCCTCGCGCGCCAGCAGAGCAATAGGAGTCACGCCATACTCGGCGCGGCATTCTTCCAATTCGCGCGGCTGCTCGGCGACATGCATGTGGATGGGAAGCTTCTCACGCTCCACCCATTGCGACACCTCGCGCAGATAGTCGAGCGGGACCGCGCGAACGCTATGCGGCGCAACCCCAGCCCAGGAATACTCGCCATCCAACTGACTCCGCAATTCTTCCACATGTCGCAGGAATCGCTCGGGCGATGGCTCCAGGAACCGCCTCTGCACCGGATGCAGTTCGCGATTGAACCCGGCCCGCGCATAAGCCACGCGCAACAGACAGATCCGTATGCCCACGCTGCGCGCCGCGCACACAATCTCCAGTGCAATCCGGTTCGGATTCTCGTCGGGTCCGTGGATGTAATGGAACTCTCCTACCGTCGTGATGCCGGCGAGTGCCATCTCGAGAAACGCGAGGCGGGCAACGCGATAGAGATCCGCTGCGCTCAGCCGGCCCGCGGCCCGGTACATGGCTTCGCGCCAGGACCAGAAATCGTCTCGTCCCGCGCGCCGCTGTTCCGTCTCGCCGCGAAACACGCGCTGGAACGAATGCGAATGCGCGTTCACCAGCCCCGGCAGCATGGCCCGGCCCACGAGGCGAAGTGCGTGAGGTTCCAGGTTCGCTTCCACCACTGCCGCGATCCGGCCGTTCTCGCACACCACGGCGCGCCCGGTCTGAAATCCGCCGTCTTCATAAAGCAGCTCAGGGGCGAAGACGCGCCTCATACACGTTCTCCGCGAATGAAAACATCCCGCACCGGATTGGTCCCCAACGAGTAGACCACATCGCGCCAATCCGCGCTTTCGAGCACCGCGAAATCCGCCCGCATGCCCGGCTCGATACTGCCGCAATCGGTCAGCCCCAACGCCGCCGCGGCGTTCACCGTACCTGCGCGTAGACCCTCCTCCGGAGTTAGCCCGTTCAACCGCACAGCCAGGGCGAGCGCCGTCGACATGGAGTACAGCGGGCTCGATCCCGGGTTCAAATCCGTTCCCACCGCAACCTTCGCTCCGGCATCTATGAGAGCGCGACCCGGGGCGGCCGGAATGCCGAGGTGCAAAGTCACTCCGGGAAGGATGGTCGCCACCGTTTGGCTGGCCCCAAGAAGTTGGACTTGCTCGGGTGAGCAGGCTTCTAAATGATCTAGGCTCAGCACCCGTTCAAGCACGCCCAACTCCAGCCCGCCAACACGATGAAACTGTTCCGTGTGAAGCTTGGCTTCCAGGCAGTGTGCTCGCGCGCATTCGATGAATCTCAATGCCTCCGCTGCGGACCATGCCTCCCGCTCCACAAACACATCCACAGCCTGCGCCAATCCGCGCGCTGCAGCTTCCGGAATCAGCTGGTTCACCACTGCCTCTATGTAATCCTCCCGCGATTCAATCGGCGGAATATGAATCAGCAGCGTGGGAACAAGCCGCGCCTTCACGACTCGCGCCAACTCGCGAATGGCTTCGAGCATTCGCAGTTCCGCTTCCACCGTAAACCCGTAGCCCGATTTCACCTCGATGGTCGCCGCGCCGGAACGCATCAGCGCTCCGATGCGCGGCCGCGCAAGAGCGACCAGATTCTGAACGCTCTCCGCGGCCGTCTTCGCTATCGTGCTTCGAATACCGCCGCCGCGCGCGAGAATCGCTTCATAGCCCACGCCGCAGGCGCGTTCTTCGAAGTCGGCTAACCGGTCTCCGGCCCAAACGGCGTGGGTGTGTGGGTCGATGAATGCCGGGATCACGGCGCGTCCGCCGAGGTCTTCGGTGGAATCGGCGCGTCCGGTCCAATCGGCTTCGGGTCCGCACCAGGCGATTCTGCCATTTTCTACTGCTATGGCCGCGTGCTTGACGACGCGCTCTAGGGCGACAAGCTCTGATATGTTGCGAAATAGTTTCATCTAGCCGCCGAAATTTGGAGCCGCCGATAAACGCCGATGACCGCCGATAAGACCAAAGCAATTCGTGATGGTCTTTTCTTATCGGCGTTCATCGGCGTTTATCGGCGGCTAAATGCTCTTGACCCCTGCTCCTATAAGCCCGGCAAATCCATCCCACGTTCGCGGGCTATGCGTATCGCCGTCTCGTACCCCGCATCCGCATGCCTTACCACGCCCATGCCCGGATCGTTCTTCAGACACAACCGCAGCCTCTCGGTCGCTTCCTCGCTTCCATCCGCCACAGCTACCAAGCCGGCGTGCTGGCTGTATCCCATGCCCACTCCGCCGCCGTGATGGAAACTCATCCATGCCGCGCCGCTGGCGATCCCAGTTGCGAAGTTCAGCAGCGCCCAATCCGACACCGCGTCCGACCCGTCCAGCATCGCCTCCGTTTCCCGGTACGGACTCGCCACCGAACCCGCGTCCAGGTGATCGCGCCCAATCACGATCGGCGCGCGCAATCGCCCATCGCGAACCATTTCATTGAACAGCAGTCCGGCTTTGTCGCGCTCGCCATACCCCAGCCAGCAGATGCGCGCGGGCAACCCTTGAAAGGCAATCTGGCCAGCCGCGAAACGCAGCCAGTGCTGCAGGCGCGCATCATCGGGAAACAAATCCATGAGGGCGCGATCTGTTGCGTAGATATCCTCCGGATCACCGGAAAGGGCGACCCAGCGAAACGGTCCACGGCCTTCACAGAACGATTCGCGAATGAAGGCCGGAACGAAGCCCGGATACGGCGAAGCATTGGGGTACCCGCCCAAGTGCGCCTGGGCCCGCAGGTTATTTCCGTAGTCAAACGCGATGGCGCCGCGCCGCTGCATCTCGACGATCGCCGTCACATGCCCGGCCATGGCCTCGCGCACACGCTGCAGATAACCCGAAGGATCGCCGGTCCGCACGGCCAGCAAATCCTCGTCCGGCTTCGACGGGGGAATATAACCGTACAGGGGGTCGTGCGCGCTGGTCTGGTCGGTCACCAGTTCCGGCGTGAAGCCGCGGCGCACCATCTCCGGCACGATTTCCGCCGCGTTCCCCAACAGGCTGATCGAAACCGCGCGCCGTTCGCGCTTGGCCGCCTCCGCCAATTCAATCGCGTGATCCAGAGACGACGCCACTTCATCCAGATACCGCGTTTCCAGGCGGCGCGCGATTCTCGATGGATCGATCTCAATGCACAGGGCAACGCCGCCGGCCAGTTTGATGGCCAGGGGCTGCGCTCCGCCCATGCCGCCTAATCCGGCAGTGACGGTGATGGTCCCGGCCAGCGTTCCCGAAAAGTGCTTCTTCGCCGCCGCCGCGAACGTCTCATAGGTGCCCTGCAGAATTCCCTGCGTGCCGATGTAGATCCACGAGCCGGCGGTCATTTGCCCGTACATCATCAGACCCGCCGCGTCCAGGCGGTCAAACTCCTCCCACGTCGCNNGGCTTGCCGGATTGCACCAGCAGGGTCTCATGGTTTTCGAGGCGCTCCAGCGTAGCCACGATGCGCTCGTAGGCGTCCCAGTTGCGCGCCGCTTTGCCGCGTCCGCCATAGACGATTAATTCGTCGGGCTTCTCGGCCACTTCCGGGTCCAGATTGTTCATCAGCATGCGCTTGGCGGCTTCCTGAATCCAGCCCTTGGCCGTGCGATGGTTCCCGCGTGCTGCGCGAATGGGATAAGTATGCAAGCTTTTTGATCTTCTCAGAGGCGCTGGATCGAAGCAAATACCTGACTCCAGAGTGTGCATTTTCTGAGAGGCGGATTCCTCATGGATTTCCTGTAAAATGGTGAGCAGTTGAGTTTGAGACAAACCATGCCCGTTATAAGCGCCTCACTATCGAAAACGTGAATCTCGATGACGAGGGCGAGATGGATGCCTTCGTCGATCAAGTGCTCACCGACGGAATGGAGCGAGTGCGGGCCGAGGGCGACGAACTCCGACGGAGGGGCCTCCTCGATTCAGAAGGCAACCTGCTCGCGAAAGAACTCCCGGCTGACATGAAGGAAGGCGCGGACCGCGATTTCGGGGGCTAAATTCGCCCCCCGCGGATGTTCATTGTCGCCGGTCCGCCAGGCGGCGGGAAGTCCTCCTTCTTTGCACTCCCTGGTTTCGCAGATCTTGCGTTCAATGCAGGCGACCGTGCGGCGGAATTAAATCGCGGACCCTACGAGAATATCCCAACGTCTGTGCGTGACGCGGTGAACCGGGAGTTTGAAGAGTTCGTTCAAGGGAGTATCCGCGCTGGTATCTCTTTCGCGCTGGAGACTCTCCGGAGCACCATCACGTTTGAGCAAGCCAGGCTCCAGCCCTTGGCCGTGCGATCAGAGGTGTCGGAACGAAGCAAATTGCGATAGCATTGATGCCAAATGAAACGCGCCTTATTTGCCCTTTTGTTGCTGCTTTGGCTGACTAGTCACGCCGCGGCACAATGCGAGCCCTCCCCGCTCAATCCCTATGGGACTAACCATGTGCTCCCGGTCTACACGGTCGAAGGCACATATGACGGCTATTTGGCTTATCTGTTGGTGAATCCTTACACTGCTGAAAAAGAGATCGTTGTCATTTATCCGGATGGCGCGATGGTCGAGTTGCCCTGCGAATCCTGTGACGAAGAACAGGTCACGGACGCCGTTTGTAACTCCGGCGGTATTCCCAACGCTCCCCGGCGCGTGCCGCCGGCGAGCGGTTCCGCAAAATTCACTTCAGGGAGTTCCGAGGCTTGGGGTCAAGCAACGCAAGGGGTGGCCACTGGGGACTTCAATGGCGACGGAATCCCCGACACCGCGGTCGTCGGTGGATCGAGCGTTACCGTGACTCTTTACTCCTCCGCGGGCGCCACCCTGGCTACGCATTTTTACGGTCTTCCCTCCACCAGCGAACCAGGCATCGTCGCGGCAGATTTCAACGGCGATGGAAAACTCGATCTGGCCGTCCTGCAAGATCCAATCGGGACCGCGAAAACCGGCTCAGTGGCGCTGTTACTGGGTAATGGCGACGGCACGTTCGCGCCGGCTGTGACGGTTCCGGTCGGAGTGTATCCACAAGCGATAGCACTGGGGGATTTCAATGGCGACGGAAAGCCGGACCTGGTGATCGAGGGCGGATCCCTGGCGGTCCTGCTGGGTGATGGCGGCGGAACGTTTCAGACATTGCCCGTGGTTCCGTTTGCGAGCACGCAGAACATCGCCGCCGTGGATATCAACGGGGATGGAAAGCTGGATTTAATCGCGGCTGTACCCGGCCCTCCGGGTGGGGCGGGCGTAGTGGCGGTTTACCCCGGGAACGGCGACGGGACCTTCAAGGCGCCTATCTCCTCCACCACCGGTGCGTCTTCCTTGCTGGCAGGCTTCGCGTATGCGGATTTGAATAACGACGGCAAACTGGACTATCTGATCGTGGATTCCGCGCAGGAGAGTCTTTTTGTGGGCTTCGGGAACGGCGACGGAACATTCCAGGCATCGCGGCAATACGTTGCGCCTGCGAATGCCGGGACTGTTGGAGTGATTCCGTTGGAGGACGGGAACGCCATCTTCCTGCCGGATAGGTTCGCGCAAGGTGTAAGGCTCATTTTCGCCGACACCACCGGCGCGGTGTCACTGCCTGAGGTACAAACCGTCGGCATGGCGAAAGGCGAATACATTCCCTCCGTTTCGACGGCCGATGTCAACGGCGACAAGAAGCCCGATCTGGTATATGCGGAGGCTACCGGAATCGCCGTCGAACTGGGAAATGGCGATGGAACCTTCGCTGCGCCGGTGGTCTACGCGACCACGGGCGCGCCCGTGGCGGTATCGATCCTCGACCTGAATGGCGACGGCGTGCCTGACCTGTTCGTCACGCAATCCAGCGGGGCGAACGTATTCCTGAACAGCGGCAATGGGGCGTTCGCGGCCGGAGTAGCCGTGAACGGCGGACCGTTTGGGAAGACAGCTGTCGCCGATTTCAATGGCGATGGCAAACCCGACGTGGCCGTGCTCACGAATGCCGCCGACTTCTCGTCAGAAACGCTGCTGATCCTGCTGAGCAAAGGGGATGGAACATTCGAAGCGCCTCCGCAGGTTGTGCTACCGACCGGGAACCCCGCCACCGCCATCGCCACTGCGGATTTCAATGGCGACGGCAAACCGGACCTGGTGGTCTCCTACCCCGGATCAAATGGACTCAACACCATTTTGGCGCTCTACCTGGGGAAGGGAGATGGAACGTTTGAGACGCCCTCGATTCCGCAAGCGACCGGAGCGGTGGTTGCGGCAGGCGATCTGAACGGGGATGGTAAGCCGGATCTGGTCTCTTACGATTACATCACCGGGGTTTTCGCTGTTAGCCTGGGCAACGGGGACGGCACGTTCCGGGCCCCCATGAACATCTCGACAGGCGTAGTCACTACCATCACCATTGCAGACCTGAACGGGGATGGCAAACCGGACCTGGTGATGGGCGATTGTTGCGGTAACGCGGAAGCCAGTTACATGCTGGGCAACGGTGACGGAACGTTCGGCGCGCAAACTTATTTCCTCTCCGGCCCGAACCCGAACTCGCTGGCGGTCGCGGATTTCGATGGCAGCGGGCGAGCGGGCATCGCCATCGCGGGCGAGTTCGGTTACTCCGCAGACACTCCCATGCTGGTTGTGATGGCGACCAGTTTCCCCTTGAACGCGGCGGTGGTGTCAGCGGCCTATCCGCAGGCCGTGGGGCTCGCGCCGGGAATGCTGGCCGCGGCTTACGGAACAGATGTGGCCAACGCCACGGGCGCGACCACGCTGCCGCTTCCGGTGACCTACTTGGGAACGTCTGTTTCCATTACCGATTCAAGTGGAGCGGTGACGGCCGCGCCGCTGCTGTTCGTTTCTCCGGGGCAGGTGAACTTCGAGGTGCCGCTGAGCGTGGCGACGGGCGCGGCGCAAGTGAACATCATCAGCGGCGACGGTACCTTGTCCAGCGAGAACGTCGAGGTTACGGCGGTTGTGCCGGGTGTGTTCGCCTTGAATCCGGCGGGACTGGCGGCAGCCGACGTCCTCACCGTTTCAGGGAGCACGCAGACCTATAGCAGCGTCTACACTGTGACCGGGGGCAGTGTTGTCGCGGCGCCTATCAATGTAAGCTCAGGCAGCGTTTATCTCATCCTTTATGGAACCGGATTCCAGGCGGCGGGGACCGCAGGCGTCACGGTGACGATCGGAGGCGTGGAAGCTGACGTGGGCTTCGCGGGGATGCAAGGCAGCTTTGCAGGTTTGGATCAAGCGAACGTGCTGATCCCCGCGTCGCTGGCAGGCAGGGGTGAAGTCGCGATTCAGTTGACGGCAAATGGAGTGGCGGCGAATGCAACAAATGTGACGATTCGGTAAGGGCTTTTGGGGGTTCACGTAGGGATGCATGTGTGATGCCGGCCGAATGAGTTCCTCCGAACTCCACGCCCGGAACATAAAACGGCGGCAAGTCGAACATTGTCATGCGGTCCATCTTCTAAGTAAGTCGCCCGCAAAACGGAGTGCGCGGGCCGCTTTACTTGAATGCAATGAGGGTGCCCGACGCACCCTTTGCGGGCTAGCCAGATGGTTCTGCAGCAACTAATTCCTTGAAGCACTCAAAGTCGCTGGTGTTATACGTGTAAATGCGTTGAACCCCATTCGCCAGCATCGCGGCGGCAAGCTGTAAATCGAAAACAGCGCCACCAGTGACGGGACGGCTGCGAAGCAAGGCAGGCCATCCCTCAACCGTGCGGGCGGGAACAGGCAGCACGTGAAGAAAAGAGAGCAAGTCCGCTATGGCGGCTATGGCATCGGCCCCCGTTCGCGGCTTTAACACGCGCCTGGAATTGGTGACGATTGAATAGAATTCACAAAGCACCTGAGAGGTGACGTAAAGCGTCGTCGTGCCCGCGCGCCCTGCATCGAGCAAAGTACGTGATGCCGAATGCTGGGGAGCGTTCGCATCGAACGCATAGACCAGAACATTCGCGTCAACAATTCCGGGTTCAATGGACATCGCCGTAAAGGTCGGGACGATGGAAGGATCCTATGGCTCCGAGGTCCCAGGACGGCAATTCGGGGGCCGGACGCCGGAGGGGGGTCATCCTCAATCAGGCGCAGAATAGTATCCTTCACCAATTGCTCGGCGTCAGTACCGGCCTTGGTGGCGAGTTGCGCAAGCTGCGTTTCCTGCTCCGTTGTGGAATGTACTTCCATGCCCTTCAATGTAAGCGAAAAACAGCGTTGAGGCGACCCGCCCCGCACAACATCATGCGCATGTTTCGATAGAGCTTTTTCGAGGGGATGCGGGGATGCAATGCGATTCGCGCGGGGAGACCAAACGCCGTTTCGCGGTCTCAGCGAAGAGTGGATCAGACGCTATTTTGTTCTGGGAGCCAAAGACACGGCGGCGCTCGACGACCCGCAAAATGCTAAGATCGCTCAAAACAAGGAAACAGATGAACAGGATACTGATCGCGCTCGCAGTGGCTGGCTCCGCCGCCGCCCAGACCCCTGGAACGGAAAGCAGCGCGGTGGTTGCGACGGTGCATCAGTTCGTCGATGGTTTCAACAAAGGCGACACAAAAATGTCCCTGGCGGCTTGCGCCCTTCAGACATCGATTGTCGATGACTTTCCCCCTCACGAGTGGCACGGCGCGGGGGCGTGCGCGAAGTGGATGGACGACTTCGACGCCGACGCCAGGAAAAATGCCATCACCGATGGAATCGTGGTGCTCAGCAGCCCCACGCACGTCGATGTCACCGCGGATCGCGCTTATTTCGTTGCTCCCGCGACCTACACGTACAAGAAAAGCGGGAAGCCGGTTCGGGAGGCCGGCTCGACCATTACGGTGGCCTTGCAAAAAAGCCGGGAGGGTTGGCGCATCACCGGCTGGGCGTGGGCGAAGCATTAGCCGATGGCGCCCCGCCGGCTCCGCGGCTACACTGAAGTATGCCTGAGGTGCGCCGTTCCGTTTGCGCGCTGGATTGTCCCGATACCTGCTCTCTGCTGATCAACGTCGATGAATCCGGCGCGGGGTCGCGCCTGCGGGGCGACCCCGCGCATCCCATCACGCGCGGCTTTCTCTGCGGCAAAGTGGCCCGGTACCTGGAGCGCGAATACTCGCCCGATCGCCTGCTTCACCCGCAGCGCCGCAATGGCGCCAAAGGCGAGGGCCGCTTCACGCGCATTTCCTGGGACGACGCGCTGGACGAAATCGCCGGGCGCCTGAAGCAAACGGCGGCCGAGTTCGGCTCCGAATCCATCCTGCCCTACAGCTTCGCGGGGTCGATGGGGATGCTGCAGGCCAACGGCATGGACCGGCGCTTCTTCCACCGCCTGGGGGCGTCCCGTCTGGACCGGACGATCTGTTCTTCCACCGGCGGCGCGGGTTTAGTGGCCGCGCTCGGTCTACGCTACGGGACTGAGCCCGAGCAGTTTCGCCACTCCCGGTTCATCCTCGCGTGGGGCGCCAACATCCTCGCCACCAACGTGCACCTCTGGCCGTTCATCGTAGAAGCCCGCCGCAATGGCGCCAGGCTGTACACCATCGATCCGGTGCGGAACAAACTGGGTCACCTCTCCGACAAGCACTTTTCGATCTATCCCGGAAGCGATGCCGCGCTGGCACTGGGGCTGATGCACGTCATCATTCGCGAACGGCTCTTCGATGCGGAGTACATCAGGAAGCACACGCTCGGCTTTGACGATCTGGCACGGAAGGTGGAAGAGTACTCGCCGGGGGTGGTTTCCCAGATGACGGGCATCGCCGCCGAGGAGATCGTCAGCCTCGCGCGCGATTACGCCTCCTCCAGGCCGGCCGTCATTCGCGTCAACTACGGCGTGCAGCGATCCGATCGCGGCGGCATGGCGGTGCGGCTCATTTCGCTTCTCCCCGCGCTCACCGGCTCCTGGCGCGATGTTGGGGGCGGTCTGCAGCTTTCCACGTCCGGCGCATTCCACTTCAATACGCCGAGCCTGGAGCGCAAGGATCTTCAACACGCCGCACTGGGACGCGAAGCGCGCCTGGTGAATATGTCCGAACTCGGCCGCGCTCTCACCGAACTCGACCGGCCGCGGGTCAAAGCAGTGGTAGTCTACTGCTCGAACCCCGCCGCGGTTGCGCCGGACCAGAACCAGGTGACGCGAGGCTTGCGCCGGGATGACCTGTTCACCGTGGTCATCGAACAGCTTCAAACCGACACGGCGGACTACGCCGATATCCTGCTGCCCACTACCACCTTCCTGGAGCATACCGACGTTTATCTCGCCTACGGCCATTACTACCTGCAGTTCGCCCGCGCCGCGCTGACCGCTCCGGGCGAGTGCCGGTCGAACGTGGAAATTTTCCGCGAACTGGCCAAGCGAATGGGTTTCTCCGAACCCTGTTTCGACGAAAGCGAGGAAGACATGATCCGCGGTCTGCTGAATTCCGGGCATCCGTTTCTGCAAGGGATTACCTTCGAACAGCTTGACCGGGACCGTTCCATCCGCTTGCGTGTTTCGGACGAAGGCGAGCCCTTCCTGCCGTTCGCCCAAGGGAATTTCGGCACGGCGTCAGGCAAGTGCGAATTCCACGCCGAAACCATTCAGTATTCGCCGCCCGTGGAATCCCGGCGCGGGGATCGGGATTTGAGCGCCCGTTTTCCTCTGGAGCTCATCTCTCCGAAAAATCACAACAGCATGAATTCCACCTTTGGGAATCGGGCCGACGCGGACAGTGAAACGCTCACCGCGACGCTCAATCCGGAAGACGCACAACGACGCGGCGTGGTGGATGGCGACCAGGTCCGCATCTTCAACGGACGTGGTTCGCTGATGCTGCGCGCCGCGGTGGCCGGGACGGTTCTGCGGGGCGTGGTTTCCGTGCCGTCCGTGCGCTGGCCGCGCCGTGCGGCCGACCGGCAAAATGTGAATGTGCTGACCAGCCAGCGGCTCACCGACATGAGCGGCGGCGCGACGTTCTATAGTTGTTTGGTTGAGGTTGAAAAGATTGGCGACTAAACGACAAACGAAATATTTGATGACGGCTTCGCTGGCCATCGCTCTGGGAACGGCTCTCGCTGGCTGTGGGCCGAAGACCGGAAACTCCGACGCATCCGAACTGTCGCCGGACATCTCCATGAACTCGTCCCGCACCGCCAAGCAGCTCCTGACCGGCTTCTACGGGGTGGAAGACGGGGCATGGCGCTGGACGGCCAAAACCTTCTCGGTGGCTCTGGGCGTGCCGGCCGGCGCCGCCGCCAAGGGGGGCAAGCTGACGTTTCGCTTCGTGTTTCCCGACCCGGCGATAAAGGCCCTGCATACGGTCACGTTGTCGGCGAATGTTCTTTCTCCGAACGTGAAGGACGTCGCGCTCGCTCCGCAAACCTATTCCACCACGGGCGAACAGGTCTATGCCCAGGACATCCCGGCCAGTAACCTGGCTTCGACCTCCGTGCGCGTGGACTTCAGTCTGGACAAGGCCATCTCCCCGGGGCAGGTGGATATCCGCGAACTGGGCGTGATCGCGAAAGAAGTCAGCCTGACTTCGAAGTGAGATTTGGTTCGCTCAAAAAATACAAAAACAAAAAAACTTTATCCGACCGGGCGGCATCTATTGACGAAAGATGCCCGTTAGTGCCATAATTGCACGATTCGAGTGGTACTCCTGTTTATCGGGTGTCACCCGGTTGTCGCAGCCAAAGCGTTCGTGCGACAAAAAAATACGGGGAGTTGCTCCGCTCCCCTCGGATTTCCAAACCAAAACTGACCGTTTGGACGTATGTAGGTTTGTCGTGCCTGCCTGATTGCGCAGGTGCTGGCGAATCCGCTCCTTTGGCTGATTGGCTAATAGGAATGTCGAAAAGAATTTGCAGTGGGGCGATTTGAAATGTTTGAAAAATTCTATAAGATTTGTCGCTCTTCTGGACGACCGTTAGTGTGTTGCGGTAAAGTGCTTCATTCGGAGTTGTTGGTTAGAGCAATGGTTTTGGCACGAGACGTGCTATAGGGTAGTCCCAGCAAGGCCAGTGAACGGCTATAGCTGGAAAGTATTAGTCATCGGCGCGCAGATTTATTGAGCCGGGGTGGCGAAGATTCTGAAACTTTTTAGACGAGTTCACCGTCCTACTGTTTCGACAGCGATTTGTAAGGAGAGAAAAATGACCAAGGCTGAGTTGGAGAAATTTAAGACTTTTTTAGAAGGCCGCCAGGCGGAACTGGGCGGAGCACTGCGGAATCGCGAGGACATCGCCATCGAAAAGACGCCCGATGCCCTTGATGAAGTGCAGCTTGCCGGTGAACGTGAGCTCGCCATCCGCAATCTGGACCGGGAATCCAACCTCCTTCGCCAGGTTCGCGGTGCGCTGGCCCGAATCGCTGAAGGTTCTTATGGGACCTGCATGCATTGCGACGAAGAGATTAGTCTCAAGCGACTGAATGCCGTACCGCAAACCGCCTTCTGCATCAAGTGCCAGGAAGCGGCGGATCGTCACGAGTTCGAGGTCGAGGAGACACCGCTCGACAGCCTGCTTCAGAACGCGGCTTAACGGACGCCTCATATTCTGGGATTTGAAAGCGCGGGGTAATCCTCGCGCTTTAATTTTTTTTGCGTCTATTTTCGGATGGCGATCCACGCGAGCATTCTCCCCGCATTCTCCCGTTCCTTCCGGAAAGAGTAGAGGATGTCGGTCCTGTCCATGGTGCAGAGACCGGATTCGGAAATATTTTCCGGCCTCACTCCGGCTCCTTCCAATTGCTTGTGGTTGATATCCACCAGATCGAGTAGATGGTTCTTTTCGCTGGCGGCCAATTCCGGATGCCAGCGTGAAAACCGGCGAGCCACCTCGGGTCCCACTTCGAAACAGCATTTGCCGATACCGGGACCGATGGCGGCGCGAAGCTGGTCTGGGTTCGTTCCGTATGTTTCGCGCATGCGTTCGATGGTCCGCTCCACGATTTCCTCAGCCGAGCCTCTCCACCCGGCGTGAACGGCCGCCACGGCGCGGTGGCTCACGTCCACCAGAAGGACTGGCAGGCAATCCGCCGTGCGCACGCCGACGGCGAGGCCGGGGGTATGAGTCACAAGTGCGTCTCCCTGGCCCCGGTCTCCACTAAGTCCAGCCGCATCAATCACATCAGCGGAGTGAATTTGCTTCACAGTGGCGATGGGCCAGCCCGGAGCAGGGGAGTGCCTGGTCCCGAAGCCGTGATCGAGCCAATCGATCTCGTCGAGCAGGTCGGCGCTCAATTCGCCGCGTTCATTCCAATGGAATCCGGTCACCTCGACAGGTTAACCTGTTAGTGCATGCGCGTTCCGCTCTCTCAAATCGCCCACACACGCTCCGGTGATAAGGGAGACACCGTGAACATCGGCGTGATCGCTTACGATGCGGGCAATTACGGGGTCCTGGAACGCGAGGTGACGACCGAGCGCGTCAAGAGCTATTTCGGCGACCGCGTCAAAGGCAAGGTGGAGCGGTTTGAATTGCCGAATCTTGGCGCGCTCAATTTTCTGCTGCACGAGTCGCTGGGCGGCGGCGGCACGGTGACTCTGCGTGTGGACGCGCAGGGGAAGACGTTTGGAGCGGCTCTCCTCGGCCTTGAAATCGATGTTGATTGAGACGGCGCTCGACGGACGCCTGCTGCGCTTGACACTGAACCGCCCGGAGAAGCGCAACGCCCTGAATATCGACATGTGCCGCGCGATCGTCGAAGCGGTCCACCGAGCCGATGAGGATGAGGCCATCGGAGCGGTGTT
Source organism: Bryobacterales bacterium (assembly GCA_003136675.1). Lineage (GTDB taxonomy): Bacteria > Acidobacteriota > Terriglobia > Bryobacterales > Bryobacteraceae > Bog-113. Next base: position 47,414 of record PLFE01000047.1, on the reverse strand, counting down.
GATCGCCGGCGCCGGGGAAGCGTTCTGCGCCGGGATGGATCTTACCGAAGCGCGCGAGGCCGACCGCGGGCCACTTGCCGACGCGCACGAACCCCTGTTCACCCTGGCCGAGACTGTTCGAAAACCGATTGTTGCCGCTGTACGCGGACCGGCTATTGCGGGCGGCACGGGCCTGGCGGCCAACGCGCATGTCGTGGTCGCCTCGGAAAACGCGACGTTCGGACTGATCGAAATCCGCCTCGCCCTCTGGCCTGTCCTGATCTTCCCGGCAATCGCCGCCGCCGTGGGGGAACGCCGTGCTGTGGAACTCGCCCTCACCGGCCGCGTCTTCGGCGCGCGGGACGCGTTGAGTTACGGATTGGCGAGCGAAGTTGTGGCGGATGACCAATTGGAATCCCGCGCCGCTGCGGTCGCTCAAGCGTTAGCCAATTCGAGTGGTCCCACGATGTCGGCCGGACTCGATTATGTCCGGGGCATCCGCGGAAAAGACGCGAAGCAGGCGCTGCAGATCGGGCGCGCGGCGCGCGATCAAATCATGCAGACGGAGGATTTCGCGGAGGGCCTGCGGGCGTTTCGCGAAAAGCGATCGCCGGTTTGGCCATCCCACAAGACGAGTCGCGTGACGTAGATCGTTTACTCTAGACGGATGCGATTCGTCTTCGCCTCCTTCTTCTTTGTCTCTCTCTCCTTCGCTCAAGCACCGGATGGGCTATTCCAGGGTATGGAATGGCGCATGATCGGACCATTTCGCGGTGGCCGGTCGGTGGCCGCCACAGGAATCGCCGGGAATCCCAGCACGTTTTACTTTGGCGCGGTGGGCGGCGGCATCTGGAAATCGACCGACGCCGGAGTCGTCTGGAAGCCTATCTTTGACAGTGAGCACGTTGCGTCGGTCGGGGCCCTGGAAGTGGCGCCTTCGAACCCGAACATACTCTACGCCGGTACCGGAGAAGCCGACATCCGCTCGGATCTGGCGTCGGGCAATGGCGTTTATAAGTCCATCGACGGCGGTGCACATTGGAAAAACGCCGGCCTGAACGATACCTTCCAAATCGGCCGCATCGTCATCCATCCCACGAACCCAGACATCGTTTTCGTCGCTGCTCTGGGACATGCGTACGGACCGAACGAGCAGCGCGGTGTCTACCGGTCGACGGACGGCGGCGTCACGTGGCGTCACGTTTTGGATAAAGGCCCCGACATTGGCGCGGTGGACCTGGCGATGGATCCCGATAACCCGGACACTCTGTACGCCACCACCTGGCATGCGCGCCGCACCACCTGGAGCCAGTATGCGCCGGAACAAGGCCCGGGCTCTACGATTTATCGCTCCACCGATGGCGGTTCCACGTGGACCGAACTGCATGGCGGCGGCCTGCCGGCAGGCGATACGCGGCGCATTGGAATCGCCGTCGCCCGCGGAACCCATGGTCGAAAAGTCTACGCGCTGATCGATCGTCCGAAGGAAGCAGGGCTTTATCGAAGCGACGACGGAGCGCAAACATGGACGCGCGTGAGCGCCGACCCGCGCATCACCAGCCGGGCCTGGTATTTCAGCTTCATCGCCGTGGATCCGAATCACCCCGATGAAGTCTATATTCCGAACGTGGCGCTCTATCGCTCGACCGATGGCGGCAAGAACTTTACCGTGCTGCGTGGCGCGCCGGGCGGCGACGACTATCACTCCATCTGGATCGACCCCACGGAATCGAATCGTATGATCATCGGCACCGATCAAGGCGTTTCGATCAGCCTGAACCACGGCGTCACCTGGACCCCCTGGTACAACCAGCCGACCGCGCAGATGTACCACGTGATTACCGACAATCAATTCCCCTACCACGTCTGCGGCTGCCAGCAGGATTCCGGCGCCTTGTGCATCCCGAGCCGGACGGATCATTTCTCCATCACCGAGCGCGACTTCGAAACCATCGGCGGCAATGAAGCCGGCTACGTGGCGCCCGATCCGAAAGATCCGCACACGCTTTTCCTCACCGACACCTATGGCGACGTGACGCGCTTCGACCGCCGCACCGCGCAAACGCAGGAAATTACGCCCTGGCCCGTACCGTCGTTCGGCGTGCCAGCCAACCAGCGCAAGTATCGCGCTCCCTGGACTACGGTGCTGGTGTTTTCACACGCCGAACCGGAATCGGCCGAAAGCGCGCTCTATCTGGGCACGCAGTTTCTGCTCAAGACCACCGATGGCGGCCTCAACTGGAAACAGATCAGCCCGGACTTGACGGGTCCGGACGGCCGCGGCGTGATTTTCAGCATCGCTCCGAGTCCGCTGTTTGGATCTCTACTGTGGACGGGGAGCGATACCGGATTGGTTCACCTGACGCGCAACGGCGGGCGGACCTGGTCGGATGTAACGCCGAAAGGGCTGACTGCGTGGAGCAAGATCACGCAGATAGAAGCCTCGCATTTTGACGCGGGTGAAGCTTGGGCGGCGGTAGACCGGCATCGGCTTGAAGACTACGAACCGCATCTCTACCGCACCCGTGATTACGGCCAGACGTGGACCGAGATCATCGCCGGCATCGCCCACGGGGCCTTCTTGAATTCTGTTCGGGAAGATCCGAAGCGGCGCGGGTTGCTGTATGCCGCGACCGAGACGGGCGTTTACGTTTCGGTGGACGATGGCGATCACTGGCAATCGCTGCAACTGAATTTGCCGGTGGTTTCCGTGCGCGATCTGGTGGTGCATGGGGACGATCTTGTGATCGCAACGCATGGCCGGTCGTTCTGGATTCTGGACAACGTCACGCCGCTGCGGCAGACCGCGGGGTTGGTTCAGCGTTCCAACCCTAGGCTGTTCGAGCCGGGGGATGCGGTCCGTATGTTCAACGCATGGTTCCTGGGAACGCCGCTGCCGCCGGAAGTGCCGGCAGGGAAGAATCCGCCTTCGGGCGCGGTGCTGGATTACTGGCTGCCGGCGGGCTATTCGGGCCGCGTTGCGATTGAGATTCTGGATGGCAAGGGGCAACTCGTGCGGCGCTACTTAAGTGCCGATCCGGTGCCGCCCGCGCCTAAGAACACCGCGGTTGCGGACATCTGGTTTGAACCCGAATCTGCACCGGGCGTAAAGCCCGGCCTGAACCGTTTTGTTTGGGATATGCGTTACGCGGGTCCGGCGGCGGAGCCTGGGGAACCTGATCAGGAGATCGGACCCGTGCGTGGACCGCTGGTGGTTCCGGGCGATTATACGGTGCGGTTTACGGCTCTCGACAAAATGACGTATCAACTGACGCAGCGTCTGCATGTGTTCCAGGACCCGCGCTCGCCCGTTGAAGAGAGCGTCCTTGAGGAGCAGCGCGATCTGGCTTTGCGGATTGTGTCGGCGTTGACGGATGCGCAGAAGCTGGGCACGCGGTTGAAGGGCCCGGCGAATGAGGCGCAGCGGGAAAAGCTGGGCCACGTTCAGGTGGAGCTTTCGGCGGCGTTGGCGGCGGTGACGAGCGCGGATCGGAAGGCGACGAGCCAGGCGGTTGAGGTGTTTGAGGGGGCGCTGAGGGAATTCACCACGTTAGCCGCTGAGCCGTCCCTACGTTAGTTAGTTGAGTTACTTAGACGCGGTCTTCGGCTATAATCACTCCCATGGATCACCAACCGGAGGAAGTCACGCTACTTCTTCGCCGCGTCCGTTCCGGTGATTCCGCAGCCGAGTCCGACCTGCTTAGCCTGATCTACGACGACCTGCGCGCGCGGGCGGCGCATCTGATGCGGGCTGAGCGCCCGGATCACACTTTGGAAGCCACGGCCCTTGTCCACGAAGCGTACATCCGGATGTTGCGGCCCGGGCCGGACGTGGATTGGCACGACCGCAACCACTTCTTCGCGCTCGCGTCGATTGAAATGCGCCGTGTTCTGATCGATCACGCGCGTCGCACTAAGGCCGCCAAGCGCCCGTCGAAATTGCACAAGATTTCGCTCGACAAGGCGATTATCTACACGAACGAGATTGCGTATGAGTTAGTGGAGTTGGACCAGGCGCTGGGCCGGTTGGCGACCTGGGACCCACGCGGCTCCCGCATCGTCGAAATGCGATTCTTTGGCGACCTCACCATTGAAGAAGTCGCTGGTGTTTTGGGCATTTCCTCGCGACAGGTGAAACGCGATTGGGAAATGGCCCGCGCTTGGTTGTATCAGCAGCTGAACGAAGGCCTGGACAATGACGCCGGAACGGTGGCAACGACTTAAGGAACTGCTGGAGGCCGCCTTGGAACTGGACGGCTCGCGCCGTGCGGATTTCCTCGATCGGGCGTGCCAAAGCGACACTGAGCTGCGCGCCGAGATCGATGGACTTCTCGCCGCCCACGCGGAAGCCACGAATGTTCTTCCGACAGATCCGGCTTCCCCCAGCCTCGACCCGACTTATCCGGATGGGTCGGTTCTTGCGGGCCGGTTTCGAATCGACCGCTTTCTCGGCCGCGGCGGAATGGGTGAGGTCTACGCCGCATGGGACCCGGTGGTGCAGCAGAACGTGGCCGTCAAGACGCTTCTCCCGCGGATTGCGAACGATGCAGAATCGATCGGCCGGCTCCGCCAGGAGATTCAGAGCGCGCGGCGCGTAACCCACCCCAACGTTTGCCGTGTGTTCGATCTCGTTCGTATCTCCCAGCCTGGCGGTGATGGTTTTCTCCTGACCATGGAACTGATCCAGGGAGAAACGTTGACTTCGCACCTGCAGCGAACGGGACCGCTCCCGCTGGGCGAGGCTCTCGCGCTGGCGAAGCAGATCTCGCTTGGGTTGGATGCGTCGCATCAGGCGGGAGTGATTCATCGGGATCTGAAGGCGGCCAACATCATTTTGGAATCGAGCGTTGGGGGTCGCGCACGCGCCGTTGTCATGGATTTCGGTCTCGCGCGCAGTTCGACCGGATCAAATCCTTCAATTACTAAAACCGGGGTGATTGCGGGCACTCCGGCCTATATGCCCCCCGAGCAACTGGCCGGCGAAGCGGCGACAGCAGCTTCCGATATTTATGCGTTTGGCGTGGTGCTGTGCGAATTAGTGACTGGCCAGCGGCCGCGCGCGGGTGGGGAACTGCCCCAGGAGCCCGCCATGAACCGGCGCTGGGCGCGCGTGATCCGGCGTTGCATTGAGCGGAGCCCGGAGAAAAGATTTCGGACGGCAGGCGAAGCGGTGTCCGGGCTTACGCGCCAGCTGGTTGTTTCGAAGAAGGCGTGGCGAGCTCTTGTCGGCGGGGTGTTGGCGTTGGGTTTGGCGGCGCTGGGATTGTGGGGATATCGATGGCGGCAAGGAACGACGCAGCCGGCGGGGTCCGCTGTGCTGCTTCAGGATGTTGTGAATTCGACGCGCTTTCCCGAACTCGACGGCGCGACGGAGGTGTTCCGGAGCCAACTGCGCCAATCGGCTTACTTGAATTTGTGGAACCGAAGCCGGCTTCCCGACGTTCTCAAGAAGATGGAGAAACCCGGGAATACACCGCTTACTCCTGAGCTGGCGCGCGACGTGGCCTATCGAGAGGGCGTGCCCATCGTTCTCTCCGCGGGGATAGCGCCGCTGGGAGACCAGCTCACGCTGAGTGTGCTGTTGGAGATTCTGGAGCCGGGTTCGCCGGCGGCAAGACGCCGTTTGTCGAAATCGTTCACGGCTTCGGGGAAGCAGGAGTTGTTCGGAGCTATCGACGAGGCCTGCACCTGGATTCGAGGCACGGTGGGCGAGCGGCAGGACGAGATCAATCAGAATGACAGGCCTCCCGAGGATGTGACGACGTCGTCCTGGCAGGCGCAGGCGAGTTATTTCAGAGCGGAAAAACTCCAGGCGGAGCGCAATAGCGATGAGGCCGTACAAATATTGAAAGATGCTGTCACTTTCGATCCGCACTTTGCGCTTGGGTTGATGAGGCTCGCTGATATTTTGACGGCTAATCAAGGACAGGATGAAGGATTCCGCTACTGGAGTTTGGCGATTGCCGAGGCGAACCGCAACCACTTGAGCCGCTACGAAGAACTGCGGCTGCGCGGCTTGTATGCGGGTGACACCTGGGATTGGGCTGGTTATGAGTCCGCCTTCGCTCAGATGGAAAAGGAGTTCCCGCACGAATATTTGGCGTCGTTTTATCTGGGCGATGCCCTGGCGCTGCGAGGTAATTTCGAGGCATCGATCCGCGCATTCGAGCGCGCCGCGTCGAAAACCAAGGACTCCATCCCCATTGCCGACAACCTTGGCGCAGTTTACGCCGAATCGGGCGATTTCGAAAAAGCGAGGTCGACGGAAGCTGAGTTGCGTCGTTTGGCAGCGCCCGAAAAGGCGGTCCTGAAAGAGGGAGAGCTCTTGATGTCCAAGGCCGATTTCTCTGGCGCGCTGATCCAGTTCCGTTCTCTACACTCGTCGAGCGATCAGTTCCTGCGGGGCCGCGCGCAGTGGTTCGAGGCTTCTCAACTCGCCGAAGAGGGCCGCGCGGCGGAGGCCGAGGCGGTTCTTCGTGAGGGTGCGCAGGAGGATAACTCGGCGGCGCTGGCTGATCAGCAAGCTGAGAAATTGGGCGGGCTCGCATATCTGCTCCAGAAGAGGGGGGCTTTACGGGAAGCGCGAAGCGCCGTCCGGGAAGCCGCCGCGCGGGTTCGTTCGGCTTATTACATGGTGCCGATCGCAGTGATGGCCGCGCGGGTGGGAGAGAAATCCGTGGCTTTGGACCTAGTCAAAAGGGTGGAAGCGGCAGCGCCGGGAACCAAGCTCGCCGACATCAGCCGGTTGTTGACGGAGGGCGAGATCGCTCTCGCCGAAGGAAGGGCCGAGGACGCAGTCACCCTATTGAAGCGGGCGGATGGTATGGAGAGCGCACTCACCCCGCGCGATGCCCTGGCGCATGCACTGGAAAAGGCAGGCCAGGTACAGGAAGCGCTGACCGATTACTTAAGGTCGGCCGAAATCCGGCGGTATGTCTTCGCGCATCCCGGGCAAAACTATCCGGGGATGTTTACTGACTTATTGAGTGATATTGTCAGATGCGCCAAGGTGGCGGGCCGTGAGGATGTTGCAAGGGAAGCGGAAACCGAGTTGAGAAACCGCAGGCCTAGTGGTGCAGATCACCGGAAGTGAAGAAAGAAAGGTTCGCGAGGGAAAGCAAATGCAGAAACGTAAGAAGAAGCAAAAAGTGCAGGCGGGCGCGACCGCATTCGTGCCTGACAGCATCACCGTACGCCAACTGGGGCACATTCGCATGGCGATTATGCTTTTGTGAACGAACTCTACGCTGAGCGCCGACTTCCTTGGGAGCGACCCGGCTAGCGGGACCTTTATAGCACTTCGCAGACCTGCCCGTGCGGCACGGGGCCTTGCGATGTTGCCGAGAAGTTACTCTCGTAAATGCGGCCGCGCCTGATCGTTCCTACGGTGTTGGCTCTTGGCCTATTTGTGGGGTGCCACCGGAAGGCCGTTCCCATCTCGTATTCGGGCGAGAATCCGTCCGAATTGGCGTGGAGGGTGTTGGCCGAGAACAGCCACGCCGCTCTGGGTGGCAACGGCCGCTTGGCCTGGGAGTTTTGGCCCAGCCGGGACAACGTGGTATTGGAGTATCCCAAGACGCCCACCTGTGCGCCTGAAAGCGAGAGCTCGCTGGTTGTTTCCGGCGAGACGCTCCTTCTCCGCATCGACAAGCTGGCGCGATCAGGGTTGGCTACCACACCAGACGCCACCGACAAAACTGAGGAGATCAAGTACAACTTCACGCTCTGCGGGTCCATCAAGGAAAGGGACGTATTCAGCTCCGCGGGGAGAGTTCGTGCCTTTGAGAGGCGGGAGGACGTCGCGTTCGTAGACGGCTCTATGGCCATTAAAGCCGATTGGTGCGCTCTGGACGGTGACACGTGCGTAGACGACGGGCGTCTGAAACTAAGCCATGTCAACGCCCAGGACTTTCACTGTGAGGCCATTGGGCGCCAGACTTACTGTTTATTGGCGTTTCACGCTGCCTTCAAAGACGCAAAATTTCCAAACTGGTTTTGGGCTACGTGGGAACATCGGGCCCTAGTTGCTTATGCCCCCAAGCCTGGCGACACAGACCCCGGTCCGGGAATGTGCTGCCATGATTCATTCGGCTTTACTTCCAAGGGAGCGCCCACAAGGCAACTCTTGGATCTCCTTTCGAGAACCGGAACGGGTGAGGTATTGACCAACTACCGGCTCGTGGGAACTCAGGCCTCCTATGAGGAGGATGGGCTACCGACATTGCTCGGTAATCGGGCGTTCGAAAGTGGCTTTGCTAATGCTTCGTCATGCATGACTTGCCATTCCAGGGCGACTACGAACGATAGCTTCGAATCGCTCACATTCTTCATCTGCCCCGATCCGGACTCGGGGCATAAACACCCCGGTTGTCCCGACGCGAAATCCGGGACCCCGTACGCTCCGGTCGGCGTACCACTGGAGCATTGGTTTTTCGACGGTAACAAGAGGACGTTCACCCAGGTGGGCTTTATGTGGGGCCTGATGAAGACGGCGAACCTGGAATGCCCAATGCCGACGCCATGATCACTAAATGACGACTCCTCAGCGCGCCGCGGGGTAATCTGAGATCATGTCTTTGCCGGAGCGAATTACCGTCGATCCCGAGATACTTGCCGGAAAACCGATTGTCCGCGGCACACGCCTTGCCGTCGAGTTCATTTTGGGACTGTTGGCGGCCGACCAGTCCGAAGATCAGATTCTCAAGAACTACCCGGAATCACTAGAGAAGATATCCTCGCATGCCTGGCGTACGCGAGCTATCTCGCGCATGAATACAGGGCCGATCCCCTTCTGGCCTGAATGAGACTTCTGGCTGACGAAAACTTCCCCTCGCCCGGTCATTCAACTTCTCCGCGCTCAAGGTCGTGGCATCCTGTCGGCGCGCATCGATTTTCCAGGTCTGAGAGATCGCGCTTTGATCGAGCGTGCAGAAGCGGGCGGCCGGGTGATCCTGACGCTCGATAGGGACTTCTGGCAGCTTGCCCTCCAACCGCCGGTCGCGCTCAAACGCGCTGGCGTCATTCTCTTCCGTGTATTTCGACCGGTTCCTGAGAACTTGGCGCCTCTCGTGGATCGGGCGTTGCGCGCAGAACTACCGTGGTCAGGGCACATCAGCATCGTGACCGGGGACGGGATCGAGATGATCTCGACATTCGGGAAGTGACGACACCCGCCATTCTTCCACAGAAAGCTGCATAAATCAGCTTGCGCCCCTCTACCCACAGCGTTTACAGTATGAAGACCACTACATATCGTGGTCGTGATACTTTACTTTCATCGGGCTTCGGGGTAGCATCAAGACATCCCCCGAGCGACCGAGAGGAAACGCTTTGCTCAAGCTAAAAAAAGTCGAATTACAGGGTTTCAAGTCTTTCTGCGATCGTACGGAGTTGCGCTTCCGGGGCGACGGCATTGCCGCGGTGGTCGGGCCGAACGGCTGCGGGAAGAGCAACTTGAGCGATGCCATCAGTTGGGTGCTCGGTGAGCAGTCCGCCAAAAGTCTGCGCGGCGCCCGCATGGAGGACGTGATCTTCGCGGGAACGCGCGACCGCAAGGCCGTCGGCATGGCCTCGGTCACCATGACTTTGCTCGATCCCACGCCCCGGCAACCTGTCGCCACCCTGGAAAATGCCGACGCCGACAATCCTGTTGAAATCACCGTCATCCCGCCCGCCGAGAATGGTCATAACGGGCACGGTCCGGCCATTTTGGGCACGCAGGCACGCGTCACGCCGGGTGAAATCACCATCACGCGCCGCTTGTTCCGTTCCGGTGAAAGCGAGTATCTTATTAACGGCCGTATCGCGCGCCTGCGAGATATTCAGGATCTGTTTATGGGCAGTGGCCTGGGGCCGGAAAGCTACGCCATTATCGAGCAGGGGCGGATCGGCCAGATTCTGAGTTCGCGCCCTTACGACCGCCGCGCGGTGATCGAAGAAGCCGCGGGAATTAGCAAATTCAAATCCCGCAAGCGGCTCGCCGAGGGAAAGCTCGAAAGCGCCAAGCAGAACCTGGCCCGCGTTTTCGACATTCTGGAAGAAGTGACGCGGCAGGCCAACTCGTTGAAGCGGCAGGCCGCGCGGACCAAGCGCTACGGCGAACTCAAGATCGAAATGGATGCGCGACTGCGCACCGTGCTCAGCGCGCGTTCGCAGCAACTGGAAATGGAAGTGGCGCAGGCCGCGGCGGAACTGGAAACCGCCGCTACCGAACTGCGCGAAGCGGCCATCGAAGTGGCCGCCGGCGAGACGGCGCGGGAAGCCTTGCAGATGGCCTGTTACGACCTGGAACAGCGCCTCACCGAAGCACGCAAGCAACTGGCGGACTTGAATGTGGAAGCCGAGCGAACGCGCGGCAAACTGGAAGCGCAGGTGAAGGAATCGGGCGCCATCGAAACGCGGATGACGCGCAATGAGGGCGAATCGCAGGAACTGGAGAACCGGCTGCAGCAGGTGGATGCCGAGCGCGCGACGCTGCGTGAATCTCTTCAGGAACTGGAACAGCAGATCACGCAATCGCGCAATCAGATGCTGGCCAAGAACAACGAGCGCGAGTCTCTGCAGAATCGTGTTCGAGAGCAGGAGCGCGCCATCGAAGCGGGCCGCGTGATCGTTCTGCGACTGTTGGGCGAAGCGTCGAATCTGAAGAATCAACTCGCGCAGATTGACGAATTTCTGGCGGGAATCGAACGGGAAACCACGCGGTCGAAGCGCGAGGAAGAAGCTGCATCGGGGGAGGTGGAGCGTCTGGCTGTGGCTCGCGAAAAGCTGTCGCGCGACCTGGGCGAGCAGCAACTGGAACTGGAATCCATCACCGGCGAACGCAAGCGTACGGAACTCGACCTGGGTGTGCAGCGCCAGAAAGCCGCGGAATTACGCGGGATGATCGACGGGCTGCGTGGGGAATCTTCCCGGCTTCGCGCGCGCAAGGAGTCGCTGGAAAACGTTCTGGCGCATCACTCTTACACCACCGAGACCGTGAAGCGTTTGCTGGGCGCATTTGAACGCAACGGTAATGGCCTGAAGGCCGCGGGCGTGCTGGCGGATTTCGTCGAGGTGGACCCGCAGTACGAGCGCGCGGCGGAAGAGTTTCTGCATCACGAGCTGGAATATGTCGTGATGAAAGACTGGCAGCAGGCCGAAGCGGGGATGCAGGTTCTGCGTTCCGATCTGGAAGGCCGCGCCACGTTTGTTGTGGAAAACGCAGCGAACGATCGCGAGCTTTTGCAAGCCCGCGTTCCACTGCCGCGACTCACCGATCATCTCCGTTTCTCGAACGGGCTCACCGGGCAGGCTGGTACGTTACTGCCGCGACTGGCGCAATGCTATCTGGCCGAGACGGCCGACCAGGCGCGCGATTTTGCGGCTGGTTATCCGGAACTGTACTTTCTGCTGGAAGACGGCCGTTGCTACCAGGGTGCGACGCTGACCGGTGGACGCAAGAAGTCGTCGGGTCCGCTGGCGTTGAAGCGCGAGGTGCGCGAGTTGGCCGTCGCGCTCACCGGCAAAGAGCGCGAACTGGGGATTCAGGTAAAGACGCAGGAAGAACTGGCGCGGGAGATCTCGCAACTGGAAGCCGATCTTGACCGCCTGCGGCAATCGCAGCAGGCCCGCGAGAAAGACGCCGTCGCGCTGCAGGCCGAGCAGCGCAAACTCACCGAGGAACATAACCGCGCACAATCCCGCATCTCGATTGCGCGTCTGGAACTGGAGCGTCTGGAGCGTGAGAAGGAGCGCTCGGCCGAGCAGCGCGCCCGGAACAGCGAAGCCGTTGCGCAGAAGGATGCGGAGCGGGCCGAGCGTGAACGCGCTTTGGAAGCGTCTCGCGCGGAACTGGAAACCGTGGACGCGGAGGCGCATCGAGTGCGCGAGGAACACTCCGCTCTGCGCGCGGAACTGGCGGGCCTCGAAGAGCGGTCGCGCGCACAGGCTGCCGCGCTACAGCGGTTGGATGGCCAGTCGCGCGATATTACCAATCGACGCCAGAACCTGGCGACCGAAATCGAGCGCATGGGTGAGACGCGTTCGCGATTGCTCGAAGAGAACATCGAGCTCGATAAACGCGCGACGCAATTGGCGGAAGATATCATCGTGCGCGAAACCAGCGTAGCGGGCCTCGCCAACCAGGAAGCTTCGCATCGCGTCGAATTCGCGGCGGCCGAGGAAGCCTTGAAACAACTGCGGGCGCGCATCGAGGTTGGTTATGAGCGCAGGTCGCAAGTGGAGATCGATCTGGTGCGCCGGCAGGCCGAGCTGAAGTTCCTCGATGAAACCAGCCGCAAGGAATTGGGCGTGGCGCTTGCGGAACTCGAAAAATCCGAGCAGATTCTGGACGCCGAAGGAGTGTCCGAAGCGGAGCGGAATTATCAGGAAGTGAAGGGTAAGATTGAGGCGCTGGGGCCCATCAATCCTTCGGCTCTGGAAGAGTTTGAAGTCGCGGTGCAGCGGCAGGAATTCCTGACCACGCAGCGCAAGGATCTGATCGATTCCATTCGCGACACCGAGAAGGCCATCAGTGAGATCGACCAGGTTTCAAAGGCCAGGTTCATGGAGGCGTTCGAGGCCATTAATAAGAACTTCTCCGTTTGCTTCACGACTCTGTTTGGCGGCGGCACGGGTGAGATGCGATTGACCGACGCGGAGAATGCCAACGAGAGTGGCATCGACATTGTGGCGTCGCCTCCAGGGAAGAAGCTGCAGAATGTGCTGCTGCTCTCGGGCGGTGAGAAGGCACTGGCTGCGTTGTCGCTGCTGATGGCCATTTTCCGGTATCAGCCGAGTCCGTTCTGCGTGCTGGATGAAGTGGATGCGCCGCTCGATGAGGCCAACATCGGACGACTTACAAGGTTGCTCCGCGATATGAGTATCGATACGCAGTTTATTGTGATCACGCACTCCAAGAAGACCATGGAATCGGCGCAGAGCATGTATGGAGTGACCATGCAGGAGGCGGGAGTTTCTAAGTTGGTCTCGGTCAAGTTCCATGGGGAACATGAGATGCGGGAAGCGGCGGTAGCGTAGAGGCAGTTGTGCCCGACGATTCTACTCAGATCAACCAGATTGCAGCTGCCCTGAATCGTTCTGCACCGGCAACTAACGCTCACGCTCGAACCGACCAAATCACGCGGGTGCGGTTCAAAACCGATTTCTCAAAATTTCAGCGATATCACGGTAGCCATGAAGAATGGCGACAACCCGGAGCGGTCTTGTGCTCGGAAGGTAGACGATCGGCTAGGAATACACCGCAATGAAACGAACCGGCGCCGACGTGAGATCAGTCCGCAAATGACCGGCGTTCGAAAAGTCCGCCAGGTAAATGAGCTTGCCGCGGATGACGGATTCTACCCGATCCGCCGTTTCCTGATTGCTTTCCTTTTTCAAGTAACGCCAGATTTGCACTAAGTCGCCTGCGGCATCGGGAGCTAGGACGTACCGGCGTTTCACCCCTGCTGAGCCTTCAGCCGTCCAAGGTATTCGTCGAGTTCATCTTCGGGGATGCCCTCGCCGCGTTCCAGTTGCGCGATGCCATTTCGAATTCTTGCGTCGACGTCGCTTCGATTTAGGGTCAGCCATTCGTCCTGTTCATGCAAGACCGCAAGCGCGCGCTCGATAACATCTTCCTTGCTTCGATACGCGCCGGAGCGCAGGGCGTCTTCGACGAGTTGTTCCTGCTCGGGCTTTAGTTCGATGGTCATGGCCGATCCTCTGTAAGCTTCAGAGTACCGTATTCCGCTCTCAACGACTCCATCGGATCGGCTGCGCCCGGGCGTTGCGCTGGCCGATAACAAGCGAAAGAACCTGTCACAAGCGTGATCAACGCCACAGCACCAGATGTAAACCGGGTCGGCGCCACTGACCCCGTATAACAAAACTGCCCGGCAATCGCGCCAAACCCGCCGTGCTGAGCAGCCCGAAACCCCGGCCGCGCACCCGTCGCCAGGCGCATCCAAACTTATGCACACGCCGATTCACGGAATAAGAATTACCCATACATTCAAATGCTCGCCGGCACTAATGCAAGCGCTGCAAATAAGCCTACTAAGAACAATGCAAAACGCCGGGTCGAGGGGGTGACTCGTCGGCGATTTGCGTCATGAAGGTTAGATCCGCTACCGCGAGTTCCAGTCCAAGATGCCTTACGGACGGCAGAACTGAACCCAACGTGGAGCGTTCATGGGAGTTTACTCCGTTCGCAATGAGTGCATGGGATCAGCGCCGGCCGCTCGCCGTGCTGGCAGATAACAAGCTATCGCGGCAGTTGCAATCGCCAGCACGGCAACCGCGAAAAATGTAACGGGATCAGCGCCACTCACTCCGTAAAGAAGGTTACCCAAGAGACGAGCGAGCGCCGCCGCACACAATAATCCGATCGCCGCGCCGGCAAGGGCCCGCTTGACGCCCTGCCCCAGAATCAATCGCATCAAATCCCCAGGCTTCGCGCCCAGCGCCATACGCATCCCGAATTCATGCATGCGCTGACTGACCGAATAGGAAATCACGCCGTACATGCCTATAGTCGCCAGTACTAATGCCAGCGCGGCAAACAACCCCACCAGAAAGAGCGAGAATCTCTGGGTAGCTACGGAGGCGTCGGCGATCTGTTTCATCAGTCTCACATCGGCAACCGCTAGCCCCGGATCAAGCCGTTTGACGGCGGTGCGCAATTGATCGGTCAGGAGAACGGGATCGCCTTGCGCTCGAATCGCCACCGAGACATCCGGAAAGGGCGCTTGCGCGAGTGGCCACCAGAAAGCGGGATGACCTGCGAGGCTGTCGGCCTGGTCTTTTACATCCCCCAGGACACCAACGACACGGACCCAATCTTTCTCTTTCGGGTGATCTTCAAAGGTGATCCGTTTGCCCACTGCATCCGCTCCCGGCCAGTAGCGCCTCGCCATTGCCTCGTTGACAATCAGGACTTTCGTAGCTTTGGCGTCGTCCGAGGCTGTAAAGAATCGTCCATGAAGCAGCGTCACCCCCAGGGCGTGGAAATAGTCCGGAGAAGCTGCATGGTAGCGCGCTGAGTTGTTGTCATTGGCCGCGGCAGAACGGCCTTCGACATCGAAGCCCGTGTTTTCGTCGTAGCCCGTCCAAGGTAAATCCGTCCCCATTCCGGCCGATCGCACTCCGGGAAGCGATGCGACGCTGTCGATCAGTTGCGCGTAGAATCGGCTTCTTTGCGGGCCATCATGATATTGCTGTCTGGGCAGCGAAATCGAAGCCGTCAGTACCTGCTGAGGACGAAAGCCTGGATCGGCGCGCAGCAGGTTGACAAAACTGTGGAGCATCAACCCCGCGGCGATCAGAAGCACGCACGCAAGCCCGGTCTCACCCACCACGAGAACATCGCGCACGCGCACCTGGCGCTGGCTACCGGTAGACGCGCGGCCACCTTCACGCAGGCTCTGCTGTATGTCTGTGCGCGCGGCCGCCAGCGCGGGAACCAAACCGAACAGCAGCCCGGTAAGTAACGCGATGAGAAGAGTGAATCCAAACACCACCAGGTTCAGGTGTATCTCCGCAGCGCGTGGAAACCCCGGCGGAAGCAGGAACACCAGCGCGCGAACGCCGCCCAGCGCGAGCAGCGTCCCCAATGCCGCGCCTGCCAGCGCGATCAGTAGGCTTTCCGTGAGTAACTGGCGCACGATGCGCGTACGCGACGCGCCCAATGCGGACCGTACGGCGATCTCGCGCTGCCGCACGCTGGACCGGGCCAGTAATAAGTTCGCCGCGTTCACGCACGCGATCAACAGCAGCAATCCGACCGCTCCCAAAAGCACGAATAACATGCGCTGCGTCCGTCCAACCATCTCTCGAAACAGAGGGACAAGGTAAATGTGCCAGCCTTTATCGCCCGGATGCTCATTTCCCAGTTGGTTCAGCACTCCGCTCAAATCCGCGTTGCCCTGTTCCGGCGTTACACCGGGCTTCAGGCGTCCGATGCCGTCCATAAAATGGCTGCCGCGATTATTCGGGCTTCCTTCAAACGTGAACGGATACCATACATCCACTGTGTCGCCGTCGGGGACGGCATGGTAGTCATTGCCGGGATGCTGCACGCCGGGCGGCATCACACCGACGACCGTGAAAGGCACTGCATTCAGAGTGATTGATCGGCCGACGATGTTCCGGTCGGCTGCAAACCTCGCGTGCCAGAACCGGTCGCTCAAGATTGCGAGCCGCCCATGTTCCGGCAACTCGTCGGTGGTAGTGAACTCGCGGCCTCGCGCCGGCGTGAAGCCGAGCACGCGGAAGTAGCCCGCGGTCACTTCGAATGCGCGCAACATGACCGGCTCGCCGGCGCCGGAGAGTTGCACATCTTGTCTTGTGATGGCGGCGAGGCTGTCGAAAGTCCGGTTGCGCGAACGAAAGTCGCGAAAATCGTTTGGGTTCAGCGGGAACTTCGGGTAGGTGTCGCTGGTGAGAAAAATGCGCACGATGCGCTCCGGGTGCGCGAAGGGCAGCGGCCTCAACAACACCCCTTCGATGACGCTGAAAATCGCGCTGTTGGCGCCGATGCTTAGTGCTAACGTCAGCACAATGACGGCGGTGAAACCGGGCGTCCGGCTCAGTATCCTGACGGCGTATTTTAAGTCATTCCAGATGGTTTCCAGTTGATTGGTGCGGCGCATATCCCGGCATTCCTCCTGTATTTGAGCGAGCCCGCCAATCATCCGCATAGCCGCGTGGCGCGCTTCGGTGGGCGGCATTCCGCGCGCGATGTTCTCCTGCACAAGTTGATCGAAATGGAAGCGCAGTTCCCGGTCGAGTTCGCTCTCCACCGCGGTCTTGCCCAACAAGGATCGAAGCCGCAGGCGGAAGATGTCGTAGAACCGCCGGACCTTCATGACGCCGCCTCGGGAAGCATGCGGATCACCTGGCCGACGGCGTTCGAAAGCCGCTCCCACTGCGCCAGTTCCTTTTGCAATTGCGTGCGGCCGGCTTTGGTCATGCTGTAGAATTTCGCGTCCCGGCCGGCCTCCGTTACGCGCCACTCGGCACGTATCCAGCCCTGCTGCTCGAGCCTGTGCAGAGCCGGGTAAAGCGCGCCCTGGCTCACCTGCAGCACTTCATTCGAGACTTGTTGGATGCGCTTCGCAATGGCCCAGCCATGCTGCGGCTCCAGTGAAATGGTGTTCAGGATCAGCAGGTCCAGTGTTCCTTGGATCAGATCCGACCGTTTACTCATGCTTGCTCCGCGCTACCCCTAATTAATCTACAACAACACACCTAATCTATTTACAACAGACGCATGATGCTGTCAAGGGTAACGAAATTATTGAGTCAACGAAATTATTTGCGGAGCGCGCGTCCAGGGCATGACATCTGGAGACGCCGAATTTTCGGCCGATTCCCGAACGACGACGTCGAGTATGCCCGGATGCTGCGATCGGCGAAATGGCCTATTGCTCAATCGGCGAACAACACGGCGTCTCAACCGGCTTCGGCTCCATCAGTTCCGCTCGCGTCAAATCCGGATCATATAAATTCAACTGCCACTTACCATCCCGCCCGATCTTTGGCGGCTCGGCCTTATACCCGCGCTCGGTAACCAACTTGAACCCAGCTTGCACATCCGGCACACCCAAGGCCAGGTGGTGCATCACGCCCAGCGTCCTCGGGCTTGGGTTCTTGACGTTCAGCATATACTCCAGCCAATCCGTTCCATCGGGCACGCGCATATCCACCCAATCCGTCCGCTCGTCCTTCATCCCGCCATGCCAGGTCTCGTGGAAGCCCAGAATGTCACGGTAAAGATGGTCCGCCGCGGCGCGGTCGGAAATGGTGACGCCCACGTGAATGATGTGCTGCGAAACCCGGTCGGCCGACAGAAACTTCCCGAAGTTTTTGGTGTGGAGCGACCCCGGCATATATTGCACGAACTCCACATGATGGCCGTCCGGATCGGAAATCATGAAGTTTACGTTCCCGTCCCGCCCGGTCTGCACCGCGGCCGGCACCTTCACTCCATTCGCCGCCAGATACGCTCGCAGTTGCTCCAGATTGGTGGTCTCGAACGCAATATGAGACAGCCGGTCTTCCGCCGGGCCAGTGAGTTCCGGGAACACCTCCACGTACTGGTGGTCGTTCACCTTGAAGTAAGTCAGCATCAAGCCGCCCGTGGGCTTATCTAACGAGAAGGGTTCCTGAAACCCCAGCACCTTACCATAAAATCCACGCGCCGCCTCAATGTTGCTGGTGCGCAACCCGATATGCGCCACGCCGACGATGGGCGGACGCGAAACCGGGGCCGGCCCACTCTGGGCCGCCAGCAGGGCCGCGGCTAAGGAGACAGCTAAATAGACAAAGGGAAACATAGCCGCCAGTATATCCCCGCTTACCGGGTCTGATTGGTCAACAGATCTTCCAGCTTTCGCAGTTGCGGCGACTGGCCCATCGCAATCAGAAATGCGCCCGGGGCAATCTCAAGATCGGCCGGTGGATTGAACAGCATCTCGCCACCCGGCTTGCGGATGGCCAGCACGATCACCCCCAAGTCCCGCCGCAACTGCATTTCCCGCAACGTCTTTGACGCGAACTCCGTTCCCGGCTTCACCTGCACTTGTTCGATCTCCACGTCGAGACCCATATCCTGGGTCGCGAAATCCAGGAACTTGGCCACATGCGGACGCAGCAGCGCCTGCGCCAACCGGTGTCCCGTAATGGTGTACGGCGCGAAAACCGTATCCGCCCCCGCGCGGCGCAGTTTTTCTTCCGCCTCTTCTTCCGCCGCCCGCGTCACCACCATCAGTTTCGGATTCAATGTCTTCGCGGAGAGAATCACGAACAGATTGTCCGCGTCCGTGGCCAGCGCCGATACCAGGCCTCTGGCTCGCATAATGCCCGCGGCCCGCAGCGTTTCATCGCGCGTCGAATCCCCGTGGAACGCCGTCATGCCCTCGTTCATCGCGCGAGTCACCCGCTCGTCCCGCATGTCGATCACCACGAAAGCCGCGCCGGCCCGCAGCAACTCGTATGACGCGTGCCGCCCCACCCGGCCATACCCGCATATGATGAAATGATTCTCCAGCTTGTCGATCATTCGTTTCCTTCTGCGCTTCCCGAATACATCCTGTAACTCCAGCTCAATCACCGTCTGTGTAATGGCCCCTACCGAAAAGAACATGACGCTCACGCCAAACAGGATCAGAAAGGAATTGAAATATCGCCCCGGCTGGCTCAATGGATGCACTTCCGCATAGCCCACCGTCGTAATGGTGATCAGCGTCATATAGAACGCGTCGAACACCGGATAGCGATCGATCAGCGAGAATCCCGCCGTGCCAATTCCGATCGTCAATAGCAGCAGCCCCGCCACTAATGAGCCGCGCCGGACAATCTGTTCCTTTAATGTTCTTTCCGCCATGCCTCACTCTTTACGCCGCGGCCGGGCTCGCCGCCCACCACTAACTCGCCCTTCCGCACCACCGGGGTCCCATTCACTAAGACATACTCAATCCCTTTCGAAGGTTGCGCCGGATGTTCATAAGTCGCCGCATCCTGAACCCTGCCTGGATCGAACAGAGTAAGGTCCGCATCGGCGCCTACACGAATGCGCCCCTTCTGCCGCATCGCTGGACTTACCCGCTCCAACCGCTGCGCCGGCATCAGGCTCATTTTGCGGATCGCATCCATCAATGTCAACGCATGCTCTTCCCGGACATACTTCGCCAGAACGCGCGCATACGTGCCGGCCCCGCGCGGATGTCCTTTACCGTCTGTGATCAACCCGTCGCTCGCGATCATCACTGCCGGGTCCGCCACCGCCATGCGCACCACGTCGTCGGGAATGCTGTGCAGAATCACCAGCCCGCCCTGCTTGCGATAGCGCGCGAAGCTTTCGGCCGTCAACCGTTCGCCGGTCGCGATCCATTGCAGATCTCCGAACCCGATCCCCAGCCGCTCCTGCCAGCCCGCGTCGAAGACCGCCGTCTCGAGGCCGGTCATGCCTGCTGTATAAGGATATGCTTCCGTGCTCACATCCAGGCCATGCGCCTTCGCGCCGTGGATCATCCGCAAACACAAGTCCGTCTGACGAAAAGCCATGCTGGTGATGTGGACCACATGTAACCCAGCCCCCGTTGCGGCCGCGTCCGCCAGCACTTCCTGCAGCGCATCCACCACGCCCGGCTCAATCGGGCCCGGGTTGCGCATGTGTACAAAGCACGCCATCCCGCGTTCGCCGGCCAGTTGGAACAGATCCAGAATTTCGGATCGCGAAGCGGACGGCACGTATGCAATGCCCAGCCCGATGCCCAATCCGCCCTCGTCCAGCCCCTGTCGCACGAGCCGCAGAATCTCCGCCTGCTGCGCCGCCGTGGCCGTCTCTTTCACGGCATGATCGCGCGGCAAAAAGTCGCCCGTATCGCCCATCACAGCCATTCTTGCGGGAATATGTCCTGACGACGCGCCGAAATTAATCAACGCTTTTCCGGCTCGCGCGTCATACCATTTAGCGACAGGATTTACGCCCACTTCCATCTCAAGCGCGGTGGTCACGCCGTCTCGCGCCTTCAATAAGTAGTTCTCCTCCGTCTGCCCGTGGGAATGCAGATCGATGAACCCAGGCGCAACCACAAGCCCTTGTGCTTCAATCACTTCCTTACCCTGCAAAGCGCTTGGGGTGAGCGCCGCAATGCGCCCGTTCCGGATGCCGATCTGCCGCACCGCATCGAGGCCCGACTCCGGATCCATCACTCTTCCATTTCGTATCACGACGTCGAAAGTCTGGCCAAATAAGCACAGATTAATTCCATATAGTAGAAAAATTGTTCGCAATTGCGTAGTCGCCTCACTCGTTCTGTTATAGAGTTTCGTTATGGCCCATAACAAAGTTCAACTCAAGGGCAGCGACAGGCCTGCACCCGCTGTCGCGTCTCCCGCCGGCGCATCCGACCCCAACGAACTCGTCACCCTCACTATCACCGTCCGGCGCCGCGCCCCCATTCCCGAAAACCCTTCCAAGCAGTTTACTCGTGAAGAACTTGCGGAACAGTTTGGCGCAAATCCCGCGGACCTGGAGAAGGTGGCGGACTATGCGAAATCGGAAGGCCTCACCGTAGTCGGCACCGACGCCAGCAGTCGCACCGTAACCGTCTCCGGCACGCTCGCTCAAACGCAAAAGGCATTTGACGCGCAAGTCAGCCAATATCATGAAGCCGGCCGCAGCTTCCGGGCGCGCACCGGCACGCTCAACGTCCCGCCATCGCTTTCGGGCGTCGTCGAAGGGATCTTTGGCTTCGATCAGCGCCAGCAAGCCCACACGCATTATCGACGTCGCTCTTCCACCTCCCACAAGGGCGTTGCGCACGCGAACGCCGTATCGCTCTCGTATTCGCCCCTGGTTGTCGCGCAAGCGTATGATTATCCCAAGGCGAACGGCGCCGGACAAACCATCGGCATCATCGAACTCGGCGGCGGATTCAAGACGGCGGATTTGAAAGCCTACTTCGCCGGCCAGAACATCAGCCCCGAACCCACTGTGACGGCGGTATCGGTAGGCAAAGGCAAGAACCATCCAACGGGCGACCCCAACGGTCCCGATGGCGAAGTGCTTCTTGATATCGAAGTGGCCGGGTCCATCGCATCCGGAGCTCACATTGTGGTCTACTTCGGCGAGAACACCACGCAGGGATTCCTGGCTGCCATCACCGCCGCCATCAACGATTCCAAGAACAACCCCAGTGTGATCTCCATCAGTTGGGGCAGTTCGGAAAGCGGCTACACGTCGCAGGCGCTTACCGCTTACGACCAGGCGTTTCAGGACGCCAAAGCACTCGGCATCACCGTCACGGTTGCGGCCGGCGATGGCGGGTCCACCGATGGCGAGACCGACGGCCAGCAGCACGTGGACTTCCCCGCGGCCAGCCCCAATGTGCTCGCTTGCGGCGGTACGTTTCTTGACTACGAAGGGGGCGCCATCAAGAGTGAAACCGTTTGGAACGACGGCGCGGATGGCGGCGCTACCGGAGGCGGCGTCAGCGAGAACTTCCCCGTGCCTTCTTATCAGACCTCGGCGAGCGTCCCCGTTTCGGTAAACACCGGATTCGCGGGACGCGGCGTTCCAGACGTGTCTGGAGACGCCGACCCGAACTCGGGATACAACGTGCGAATTGATGGCGAAACCACGGTGATTGGCGGAACCAGCGCGGTGGCCCCGCTTTGGGCCGCGCTGATCGCGATCCTGAACCAGCAATTGGGTCAGAAAGTGGGCTTCGCGAATCCCACGCTGTACTCGAATCCACAGAGCTTCAACGACATCACGCAGGGTAACAACGGCGCGTACTCGGCCGGACCCGGCTGGGACGCGTGTACCGGGCTCGGCAGTCCTATTGGTTCGTCGGTCCTTGCGGCTTTCCAGGCGCCTGCGCCGGTGCAGACGACGTCGAAGCAGCACCCGCACCAGTCGTCGCGGGCGGCGACGTCTCCGGGCCGCTAGTCGCGGAATCGCTCGTGCTGGAATCGGGCCCTGAATCGACAGGCCCCGAATCGACCGTCACAGTAAGAGCCAGCGGATTCAGCTGAGGGTCGTGGTTGACATCGATGGTCAACACCGAACCTTGGGCGATTTCCGCTGGCTTGATTTCTTTCCCGTCCTTCATGAATTTCGTTTTGTGCGTGCGATCGATGGTGACGGATTGGTCGCCCTCGACGAAGATGATGATGTCCTTATTCGTGATCTTCTTTAAAGTGCCGTGCATGGTGGCGGCCGGCTGGTTGTACGCGCCGCCCGTGAGGTCGCCGCCGGGCTGCTGCGAAGACCGCCTCCTCATCTGGGCGTTCGCGCTGAGAGCACAGAGAAGAAGCGAGAGGCAGAGTAACCGCATAGCTTGATTATCCATCAGAAGCAGCGGCGTGGTTCACCACCAGCCGGCTAAGTGGTGGGCGGCGAGTACATATTGGGCATGAGCCAGCCGCGATAGCAGGTGCCGGTCTGCAGGTCCCAGATGGAGGTGCCATCCACGGTCCCGGCGGTCGGCAGGATCTCCTGCGAATAACTGTATTGGTGGGGCGCCACGACTCCCGTCTTGAAGAAGTAGCTGCCGTTGCTGAGAAGCTGCGCGCTGCCGAGCGCGTCTCCGAAGTAGCCTAAGTCCTGGCTGAGAAGCGGCGTTACCGTCATGTTCGCCTCGTTCACGGTGAGGGACATGCCGCGGCTATTGCCACTTCCTACGCCGATCGGCGGAGGAGCAACGCGCGTATTGCCGTTATCATAAACGGTCATCTCGCCGGTTGTCGTGTTTTCAAGCCCCGCGTCGTGCTGATGCGAGAACCAGGGCCATGGATCGCTGTTGATGTTGTTGAAGGTAAAGTCGCCTTCGTTCCCCATGCGCCACAAGATGTTGCCCGTGCCTGAGCCGTTTTCGTAGTCGACCTTATAAATCCAATCCTGATGCCGCGACGAGAGCCAGAGAGAGCCATCGGTCGGGTTGTAGTAAATACAGTTCTCGTGCAGCCAGTCATTGGCGAGCGTGGTAACGCCGGATTTTCCAACCAGGAACAGGCTGGGGCAGCCGCTCTGACTGGTGGAACACGTCTCACCTAACACCGCGGGCCGGTTGATGTCCAGTTGCGGCGCACCGCTGTCGTGCTGGAAGGTGTCGAAGTACCAGACCAACTGAAAATTCTGGTCGAGCACCAATACCCCATCGCCAATGATGTCGACATTCAAACCGGTTTTATTTCCCTGCGTGCCCGGCGCGAAGATCTTTTCGATATCCACGTTCACCGCGGTGTATCCATTCGGCAGGCGAATCGCGTCGTGGTGCATCGTTCCGAGGCAGGCTGCTCCGATGGGTGCTGGAACAGGCACTGCACCGCACGGACCGAAATCGGTTGCGCCCCTCGCCAGAAGTTGCTGCTGCAGGACGCCGATGTTGGTGGTGCGAACCGTGTTGCCTGCCAGATCGATCTCACGCAGAATCTGTCCGCCCGCCATGATGGCCGGATTCCACCCGGTGCCGTTTTCAAAGACAAGCATGTCGCCACCCAGCAGGGGGCGCGTCAGGAGAGCGGAGTCCGTTGGATTGTAGGTGGAATCGTACCAGATGATGCTGCCACCCCGGTTCGTTGCGATGGGAACAAACGGGCCGCCGGCGTCGAATGCGAGGAAGCCGTGCAACACAGTCTGATCCGCTTGATCGGTTTGCGAACTGGCCGGCGTAATTACCTTAAACGTTGGAAACGTGATATCGGTAGGCAGCGCGCCGGTGGTGAAGGTGACTGGCGTCGGACCAACAACAGTGGTGCTGCCCGTCACGGTCTGGTAATTGATTGAGTACTGCGTCGAAGCCAGCATTCCAGCCGCATAAACGTTCATCGTATGCGGGGGATCACAGGGGATCAAATTCGATTGCGTCGTCGCGGTCGCCCCAACCCGCTGGATGGTGATCTGAAACGAACTTCCGGTTGCGCACCCGGGCGCGCTGGCGAGCGCAACCAGGGGATTCACCGTGGGTGAGACCACAAAGTTCTTGCCATTGCTGATCGCGGTGTACGAGAACACCATCGACGTTCCCGCCGTCTCGCCCGACGCGTAATCCTTGACGCCAACCTTGATGTGATACGTCCCCTCATTCGCGATGGTGGCCCACGGAAACGGAGGCGCGGTCCAGACGCCGCCGGCCTTGGTTCCCTGAGAGAAATCGCTCACAACTGCATACCCGGCAGACCCATACGAGACGCTGTAGCGGAATGCGAGTGGCCCAGGGTTGGTGTCGGTAGCCGTCGTGGTCCATGTCACGGGCGTTCCGAGCGGTTGCGGAGACGTCAGGGAAGCGGTGAAAGAAGTAACGGTTACGGTTGCCTGGAGCGACGATGCGCAGATCGCGGCGGCCACGAGCATCAGGCCGGCTGAGAGTTTCATATAGTACCTCGAATTAGGGTGAGAGTTAATGAGGATAGCACGTGTAGGGGCGGCTGAAGTATCACTAACGCAGCACAAAGTCCCAAGGTAGGAGGATCGCCACGGCACGCGTGAACCCCGCGGACGTGCTCCGAATCCTGAACGGAAAACACCAAACCACTTTTCGATAGGGCAGAAGATCGACTGGTCGCGTGACTCGGGGTTGCACGCCGGAATCCGCAGCCGGAATCGAGGTAAGCTGCACTGTCACCGACTTCGGTCACGCTCAACGGGCGATCGGCAGCGGTCCACGAGTCTCATGTTCATTAACGTGGCGGGATTTCACCTCAGCTTTGGGAAAAAGCGCCCCACGCGGTTCATGTACTCGCGGTACTGGTCGCCGAAGCGCTCCACCAGATATTTCTCTTCGGTGCGAGTCCGCAGCGCAACCAGCGCGAAGAAAACGGCTCCCCCAAGGGGAACCAGCCATGTGCCTAGCGCAAGGCCCAGCGAAATGGCTGCCGTCAGCACCCCGCTGTACATCGGGTTTCTGACGAAACGGTAGGGACCGGAGTCGACAAAGTGCGCGTCCTGACGCGTTACCACCGTGTCGGTAAGGTTGCGGCCGAGCGTGTGAAACATCCAGAACAACCAGGCAGCAGCCAGTGTGAAACCGGCAACACCAATCCAGCGCAGCCCGGCTGGCGCAGGCAGCGACGCCCATGGAAACCAATCGGGCCTCCAAAGCCAGCCAGCGACGCTCCCGAGGGTCACCAACCCAGCCAGCCGGAGACCAATCAGAATCGGCCAGCCTTCCCGCGTGCGATCCAGCCGCTCTCCGGAACGCTGCGATTGAACCCGGTAATAGCCCGCTACAACCAGGAACGAGACGCCGACGGCGATTAAGGTTGCGCGGATTGGCTCGGGCATCACCGCGCCGTAAATTCCTTGCTAAACCCAGTCCCCAAAATTCGTCACCGTATAACTTCCATCCGGCCGCACGCTCATCTTAATCCCCGCTCCTGCATCCGGCTTCTCCGCCACATTCGCCACGAACTGATCGGGAGCATTATTCTCCGCCCCGCCCGCCTTCGGATTTTACGCCAAGGGCGCTCATCGCACCTTATATTTCAGCAGCGTCTCACGATCCAGCGCACGGAACCCGCCGGAGATCATCGTCGATACCCAGATTATCCGTCGGTTCGCCGATCCCTCCTTGGCCAGAAAGCCCGCACGAGAGGTCCAAACCGGAATAGAATAAAAGGAAGGCTTCAAAACGAAATATGACGATCAATGAGATTGTGGCGCTAGCCGCCGTGCTCCTGAGTGTAGGCACGAACGTCGCGCTTTTCGTCCATCTCAGTTCCGTCGTAAATAGCCGTTTCGATAGCGTGGAACGGCGCCTGGAGATGATTCAGGCGAACACCCACGACCTTGATATTCGCCCTACAAAATTGGAATCGCGCACGTAAGCAAACTCCTCACCGCACCGTATATTCCTTGCTAAACCCACTCCCCAAATTCGTCACCGTATAACTTCCATCCGGCCGCACGCTCATCTTAATCCCCGCTCCGGCGTCCGGCTTCTCCGCCACATTGGCCACAAACTGATCCGGCGCGTTATTCTCGCCGCCGCCCGCCACGGCATGGTGCAACTGCCAGATATCTTCTAACCCCGGTGAGGACTTGATCACCTGGTACGCTTCCTTCGTCCCGCCCTTGCGCGCGCCATTATCCATAATCGCCACGCGCGGCGCGAACGCATGCACCGCGGTCGCGGACCCGGATAAATTCATCCCATGATGCGACACGATGTACACATCCACCTTTCCCACGCGGTTCACCGGACACACCAGTTCCATCTCTTTGTTCCACGTCAAATCGCCTAAATCGAGCGCACGGAATTTCCCAAAAGTAATCAGAGTCCCCACGGACTGCGCGTTCTCGCCCGTATCCACCTCGCGCTTCGCCTCAGACCCACAGAGGCTGTTCTTCTCGCCGCCGCCCGCCACCGGTTGCAGAATCTCCTTGCCTCCCGCCGAGAGCACCTCCACCGAAACGCCCTTCAGCGGAATCCTGTCTCCCGGGTTCGGCTCGATGTGCGCTCCCTTGGAGCGCGTTTCGGCATAGGCTTGAAACAGCGCATCCTCGTCTTTGCCATGCTCCACGCTGGTTCCGTGATCGATGAATGTCCCGATCGGAATCCGCGCCGCCAGTTGCGGGACACCCCCCACATGATCCACATGGAAATGGGTGATCAACAGATAGTCGATCTTTGTCAAACCCGCCCCCTTTGCGGCCGCGACGATGCGATTCGCATCCCGGCCATTACTCCCCGGCCAACCTGTATCGATCAGCATCGATTGTCCCGAAGGCGTGACAATCAGAGTGGACTGCCCGCCCTCGACATCAATGAAATAGAAATCCAGCGTTTTCTGGGCTGCGTGCAGTGGGCAGAGGCAGAGCGCCGCCACCGCCGGAAGAAGCTTGAACCAACTTTGCATAAGGAATACTCTATTCCATGGGAGAGCACGCGCCGCGCGATTCCTCAGGAGCGGAACAATTTATACTGCGATATCGTAGTCTTTCTTAGAGATGCCCTTTTGCAGCCAGTGCGGAAACCAGGTCACGCCGGAGGACGCTTATTGCGCCCGCTGCGGATCTCGCCAGCCCGGTGCGCCAACCCCGTTTCCGCCCGGCACGTTTCGCAGCGCTTTCCCTGGGACCACGCCCGGCTCTATCCCCAATCCAGTTCCGCCCTTTCAGCAGGTGGACTTCTTTGAGCGCATCCCCAATCGCACGTTCTCGATTCTCTGCTACGTGCCAGTGATTGGATGGGTGCCGTCCGTCGTCGTGCTGGGCATGAAACGCTTCCGCGGCGACTTCATCATGCGCTTCCACGCCTTTCAGGGGCTCTACATCTTCGCGGCGTGGCTCATTGTCGATTGGGCGATCCAGCCGATCTTTTCGTCACTCCACCACGTGCTTCCCGTGGGCAACCTGCTGCAGGTGCTGCTCATGTTCGTATGGATCTTCATGCTGGTGAAGACCAGCCACGGACAGGTTTACGAACTGCCCATCATCGGAGAGCTCGCTCAGCGTACCGCCCGCGAGCATCCTTAACCCCCAGACTAACCACGCAGGTCCTTAAACACGCCCTCAATCTCGCTCTTCACGGCCTGATTCGGCGGGCAAAACGGCAGCCGCGGCGGACCCCCGTAATACCCGTTCAATTCCATCGCATACTTCAACCCGGAAACGCCGTAAAGATCGGTGACCGCAATTCCCGGCTGCCGGATGCGCTCCTGCCAGTCGAGTTGGGCTTCGCGCTCGCGGGTCCGGAAAGCCTCCCATAGCGTGATGCACGCATACGGAGTCGCGCTCGCCAGCGCCAGCAATCCACCGGATGCGCCCTGTTCCCAACACTCCAGAAGGTGCGTGCACGAACCCGCCAGCACAGCGAACTCCGCCCCCGCCAGTTGCCTGATTTGCGCCACACGCGACGGCGTGGAATCCTCCACCACCCCCGCGATATTCGGATGGGCCGACAAAGCTGCGCTGGTCTCCGGCAGCACGTCCACCCCGGTATAAGCCGGAGCGTTCCCGATAATCACCGGTATCGGCGAACGGTCCGCCACCGACTGGAAGTAGAGCATCTGCGCGTCCCGCCCGTACATCAGGCTCTTGTATTCGTGAGGCGCGGCGCATACCACCGCATGGAACCCCAGCGCCGCCGCGCGTTTCGCGAGACGCGCGCTCAGTTCTACCCCTTCAGCGCTGCAATCCGCCAGCAACGTTTTCTCCGGCGCGGCATGTTTCGCGGCCACGTCCCACAACACGGCCTTCTCGTCCTCGCCCAGCAGCGGCCCTTCCCCCGCAATGCCCCCAAATGCGTAGCCCGCGACGCTGGTCAGGTTCCACTTGACCACGTTGTGCTCTACTTTTACTTTGTAGAGCTGCCCGCTATAGTCAAATGGAGTTGCCGCGGCAACAAAGATTCCCTGAAGTTTCATTGGTTCCCTATGAGTGATTCCCCATTTTATGTTTTCCATCTTCATTGATTGCCCGCCGGACCGCACCGACTTACTCATCGCCGATCTCTGGGAAGCCGGCGTGGCCGGAATCGTCGAATCCCCCAATGGCCTCCGGGCCTTCTTCGAGGACGATGCCGACCGCGCGCACCTGCTCTCCACATTCGGCGGCCAGATCGAGCAGGCCGAAGAGCGCGACTGGGTCGCCGAATCGCACGACGCTCTACAGCCCATGCTGGTGGGTCACCGCTTCTTCCTGGTTCCGGAGTGGCGCGATGACCCCACCCCCGATGACCGAATCCGCATCACCGTGAACTCTGGCCTGGCTTTTGGAACCGGAGTGCACGAATCCACGCGCCTTTGCCTCCAGGCGCTGGAGGAACTCGTCCAACCGGGCATGACGGTGGTCGACGTCGGAACCGGCTCGGGAATTCTTGCCGAGGCTTCCATCAAGCTGGGAGCCGGCCGCGTGATCGCCTGCGACATCGACCCGCTATCTATAGAGGTCGCCGGAAGAAACTTCAAAGCCGCCGGTCTCGAAATCGAACTCTTCGAGGGGTCGGTTCAACAGATCGACCCCGACATCGCCGATATCGCGATCGGCAACCTCAGCCCCGAATGGCTCGCGCTCCTCGCGCCGGAATGGCCGCGCATCACGAAGCCCGGCGGCACGATCCTGCTCAGCGGCCTCGAATCGCAGGATGTGGCACGCGTCCGCCAGCGCCTCGAAGCGGCAGGCCTCACGATTCACGAAATTCGCGAAGAAAACCAGTGGCGCGCCATTATCGCGCTGCCATGACCCTTCAGGGAGCGGACGGCGGTACCGCCATCACCACCGAGAATATAAAATCGCTTGGGAAAAGAGTTGTGAGGTTTGCGAGCGTCATCCCGTCCGCGACCGCCAGGCCTAAAGCGGCGATATACAGCTTGGTGCCGTCGGGCGTAATTGCGATGTCGCTAGCTTGATAGTTCACCGTCGTCTGAGCCGCTAGGCTGAACGTCCCAAGGTCAACTCGGATTACCTGGCTCTCCGCGGAGTTGACCGAAACGAGCACGTAGATGCTTGAGTTCGCGGAGGAATAGGCAAAACTATACGCATACGACGAGCTATCAGGCGACGTATAGGTTAGCGTGCGAAGCAACGCGAAGGACGTCGAGTCGATTTCCGCAACCTCGCTCGGGCTAGGCTGCAAGTATAGTTTTGTGCCGTCCGGGGAGATAGCGATCGGTCGCGGACCGTAGGTCCCGTCCGGGGTGGCACTCGTGGGAACGGTGGCGCAGTTCCGCACCATGCCCGAAGCGATGTCAACGGCGCAGATTTGTGCAGGGGAGGAATCGGCAGGCGGGCCGAGCAGTGCGTACAGAGTGGAGTCGTCCGGAGAAATCTGGAGGTACATAAAACCGTCTACTGCGCCGGCCCCCGGCACAGTGATCGTCTGTTGGACCACCCCATGAACCAGGTCGATCATCGCAATCTCCGCCGTGCTCCCAACCACGGCAAACGCTTGCGTGCCAACGCTGTTGACCGCCACCAATAAGTTTCTCTCAGTGTTTGGTATAGAAACGGCCTCTCCGACCGTATTGGTGGAAGTGGAAATCGCGGCCACCGCATCGGTGTTCATCGCCACCACGGCATTCCCGCTACTGGAGGCCGTCAGGATGCCATTCTCCGGATCGGTGATTACCGTCTGCACCTGCTGAGTGGAGGTATCGAAGGCATCGACCACGAAAGTTTGAGAAAGCAGAACATAGTAAGTCTCTCCGTCAGGCGAGATGGCGCATCCCGAGGGATACCCCGGTAGGTTGGTTTTACTGAGAATGCTCTCCGTTTTCAGGTTATAAACGATCCTTTGGCTGGGGCCGTTCCCGCCGTCCGCCCCGGCCAGCGCTCGCGAACCATCAGGAGACACCACCACCTTGGTCACGGCCCCGCCCTGTAGTCGGCCGGTAATTGTCAGGGTCGCCGTCGAGACGACGGTGACTCCAGTCTGAGTACCGATGTAAACGGCCTGGCCGTCCGGGTTGACCGCGACGCTCGACGGTGTCAAGCCGCCGGGCGCCTTCATCGAGCCCGCAAATTCTTTGGTGGCCGTATCGATTACGCGGAGGAGGTACTTCCCTGTCGTTACAACATAAAGGAGATTCCCCGATGGCCCCAGAGCGAGCGCGACAGCCTCTTGGACAGGAATCGAATCCACGACGCTCAAACTCGCGGAGTCAATTATGAGGACGGACTCACCAGTGCTTACGTACAGAGTAGATCCGTCGGGCGATACCACCAGATCGAGGATGCCAAGCGCCTCGAGGGGTACGCTGCCAATCTCGTCTCCCGTGGCGGAATCGGCCACTGAGAGCGTGACGGAGGTCTTGTTGACGGCGTAGACGCGAGAGCCGTCCGGGGAAACGGCCAGGCTTACCGGCCCGGCGTCAGCCTGCAACGTGCCGGTCTGCTTGCCCGTGGCGGTCGAAAAGGCCAGAATTCGTCCAGCATCGGTGCTGGCTATGTAGGCCACCGTGCCGTCCGGGCTCAACTTGACGTCCTGGCTATAGACCCCGGCGAGAGCCTTCCAGTCGGCGCCGCCAGATGAGACCAGTGACGATTCGGCGAACGGGGTGAAGTACAGGATCGGGGTCGCGCTCTGGGCGCTCGCGGCAACGGCAACCAGGGGGATCAGCAGGCATCGGAGGTTCATAACGGTTTTGTCTTGGTTGGAGATTAGCCGAGCGGAGTATAACATCGCCCGGGGGGGGGGACGCAAGTATGCTGTATCCGGAATGGCCGTTATCCGTCATGACTACCGAAGCCGGTCTCGTAGAAGCCCTTCATTTTCGACCTCCCGAAGCTCGATTCGAACTGCTCCCGATGGCCGAATTCGCGTCACCGTGAACTCTGGCCTGGCTTTTGGAACCTGAGTTCACGAATCCACGCGCCGCTGACTTGAAGCGCAGGATGTCGCACGCGTTCGCGGGCGTCTAGAAGCGGCAGGCCTGACGATTCACGAAATTCGCGAAGAAAACCAGTGGCGCGCCCTTATCGCGCGATAAACGCGACAAAACTGGTATCCTTTTGGACGCAGCACATCGTGCGGGGTGGCACGAACGTCAGGAGACTGCAATGCCTCGAACGAAAGCAAAGAAAACATCAACGCTGGCCGGTTTCGCACTGGCTCTCTCTCTTTCCACCGGGTGGGCCGCACACGCCCAGACACCCGCTTTTTCAGTACTCCACACCTTCACGGGCGCGGATGGAGCCTTCCCGTCCTACGCGATGCCACTCACCCAGGATTCCGGGGGCAACCTCTACGGCGTCACCTCGGAAGGTGGCGACCTGAGTTCCGAGCAGTGTGATTTCGCGGGATGCGGGGTGGTGTATAAGCTGTCTGCCGCCACCGGCTCGGAAACGGTCGTCTATGCCTTTACGGGTGAATCGGATGGCAGCCGCCCATCCAGCGTGATACTGGACCCGAAGGGCAACCTCTACGGCGTCACCTCACAGGCTGGCGGAACAATCTTCAAGCTCACCCCGGCGGGCGCCGAAACCACCTTGTACGCCTTCCCCAATTCAACCACCGGTTACGACCCGGTTGGCGGCCTGGTCGGCGACCCCATGGGCAACCTTTACGGAACCGCCCCGGATGGAGGGACCATTGGAGCCACCTTTGGAGTGGCATTTGAGTTGGCTCCCAACGGCGCCTACACGGTGCTTCACGATTTTTCCCTCACCGACGGTTCCTTTCCCTACGCGGCGCTCGTTCGCGATCGCGCCGGGAATCTGTATGGCACTACCCTCGAGGGCGGCCCGTCTGAACAAGGAGTCGTCTTCAAGTTGGACCCGAGCGGGCTTGAGACCGTGCTCCACGACTTTACCGGCGCGGACGGGTCGGCGCCCGAGTCTCCGCTCATCCTGGATGCGGCCGGGAACCTCTATGGGGTCACGCCGGCCGGCGGGAAGTATAACAACGGAGTGGTGTTCGAGATGGGCGCCACGGGAACCTTCTCGGTGCTCTATAACTTTACCGGGGGCGCTGATGGAGGCAGCCCCGGCGGAAAGTTGCTTCGCGACGCTACGACAGGAACCCTCTACGGCACCGCCAGCATCGGCGGCAACACGACGGGAAGTTGCTCCACCGGATGCGGCGTGCTCTTTCAGTTGGAAGTTTCCGGCAGAGAGACCGTGCTTTACGCCTTCACGGGACTCGCGGACGGAAAGAATCCGAGTTCGGGCCTGATTGCGACAACGGCGGCTGGCGTTGTGGAATTCTTCGGTACTGCTGAATATGGCGGGGAGGGTGGGTGCCTGGGGAACGTGACCGGCTGCGGAACCGTCTACAAGCTCACCCTGGGTCCTTAACGGCTGGGAAAATCATCGACCAGCTTCTCGCCGGATGGAAGCGGTGTCTCTCCGCGCGCCCGGTGGAGCAGGTCGGCCGCGCGCGACCCAAAGGCATCGCCCCTATTGCAGGAGTCGAGTGCGTCGGATACCTCGACGGCATCCAGAACGTCACCGTGCGGAAGTAGCGCTTCCACCTCAGCTCTTGTTTTCTATTTGCGAAATCCGCGCTTCGTGCGCTTCCGCAATCCGAGCCAAGGCCCGAATGTCGGTCGCGTCCTCGTCAGTTACCTCCGCCAGTTTGCCGATCGAGTCCTTTCAGCCCCGGATCTGGCCAGACAGGTCCCCAATGCTCGCGGTGTTCTCCCCGATCTGCCGATCATGAGACTCAATCGATTGCAGCAAAAACTCGATCCGCTCGTCTATCGTCATGCCTGCTTACGTTCTACCCGCAAACACCGCTGCTTCACTCGACGGAACATCCACCCCCGCGCAAACGTTATAGTAATGACGCTATGACTCTCGATCAAATCGACCAGCTCCTCGCCGAATGGCAGCGGCGTCTCGACGCGGCCGCCCAGATCGTCTATGACATCCACGGTCTCCCCGCCTGGGAAATGCTGCTCGGCTCCGGGAAATCCAGTCTCAAGCTCACCGGAATCACGGCCGCGCACTATGCCGCCTCCATTGCGGCTCTCGAACAAGCCATCCAGAACTACGGCCTGCTTTCCGATCTGGTGGGCCGCGCCGGGGACCTTCGCAAGAACATGCCGCGCCTGCTGGGCGCAGGCGATCGCATCGATGAAATCGCCCGTCTGCTGGACGGACCTTCCATGCCCAACGGCGCGCGCCCCATCCCCGCGCTGAAAGAAATGTCCGAGTCCTTCCACAAGGGCCAGGCCGCCCTCGCCGCCATCGACGCCGCCTGGAAGCGTCTCGACGCGAAACAGAAGACCATCCGCACTTGGCTGAACACCCACACCGGCGAGCTCGCCCCCACCGTCGCCGCGCTGCGCGCCAAGCTCGAAGCCTTCAAGACCCGTACGTTCAGCGATCCCTTGGGCTCGGAAACCGAGTTCGACAGCAACATCCAGCCCCTGTTCGACCAGATCCGCATTGCCGTCGAAGCGCTCGAAAACCAGCGGCGGCACGTCCACGAAACCATCGCGCGCGCCGGAGAACTGTTCGAGCACCTGCGGCATATCCGCCTCGAAAACGAAGCCACGCTCCACGAATACAAAGCCAAGCTCTCGGAGTGCCCACCGCCGGCCGCGCCCATGCCGGAAGAAAAGCTGCGCCCGATCGCCGAATCGCTCGACCGGCTGAAGGCCAAATTGAACGAGGGCGCAATCGACGCCGTTTGCGCGGGCATCGAACCCTGGCTGCGCACGGCGAGCGATCTGTTTACCATCGAACAGCGCGCGCTCGAAACCAACCGCGGGCAACTCGATGGCCGCCGGGAACTACGCGGCCGCCTGTCCGCCATGCAGGCCAAAGCCTCTTCCCGGGGCGTCTCCGAAGACGCGGGCCTCACGCGCCTCGCCGTCCGCGCCGCGGAATTACTCTACGCCCAGCCCACCCCCATGCGCCAGGCTGCGGACGTGGTCGCCCAGTATGAAGCGAGCCTGAGGAACCTGGACCGCGTGACCAGATAGAGGGTCTGCGCAAGCGGGTCGAAAAATACGCACAGAATACATCCCAGTAAGGCGCGTTGTTTTCATGAACCGTGAAGTCGTAGATCGAAGTCTCTGTCCACGCCCCGCCGGATGGACTAATTTCGAAGACCGTTCCGCAGCCGATCACCGTCCCGGCATCGAAGCACGTTCCTTTACCGCCCTGGCTTGTCGTCCCNNCCCCGCCGCATCCACACTCAGGTTGGAACTGGGATACGCTCCATCCGTTGGCGGACCCTGGAAACTATGAAGGCTCGTGAACGTCCACGCCTCACCGGTCGACGCCGGGGGACTCAGTTCATAAGCCTGCCCATAAGAAAACTGACCGGAGCCGCCATATTGCGTCGTGCCGTAAAGATTGCCGTGGCTATCGCGAACCAATGGATTCGGCAACACGCTCTCGGCAAGCTCACACAGCACCGAGAATGTCCAGTCCGAACCCTGCGCCGTTGGAGGAGAGAGCCGGAAGACAACACTCAGGCCGCCATTGGTGACGCCATAAAGGTTCCCTTTCCCGTCCAAAACAAGTCCCCCGACCGGAGACGATCNNGTTTGTGCCGAGCCATACAAATTACCGGATGGATCCGCCACCAGCGGACCCTGTGGGTTTCCCCCATCCGCGCCGCCAGTAAAGGTGTAAAGCACGGTGGGTGTCCCGGTGGCGGCTTGCGCGGCCAATAAAACGAACGATCCTGCAAGCAGCAGTTGGTAAGATTTTGTCCATGAGCCGCGGGAAGACTCTGCGGAACCATCAGCCAGATCAGCTATAGCTGCTAAATTTGCGCTCAATCTCGCGTATTCCACCGGAATCCCGTGTTCTTATCATCAAGGTGAGATTCACTCTTCTGCTGTTCTGCGCCGCACAACTGTGGGCGCAGAACCCAGCAACCTACGTCGCCGTGGATGCGACCGGAAACCGCCACGCCATCAACCCCAACATCTACGGGCTCAGCTTCGCTGCCACCGGGGATCTGGAAGCCCTCAACTCGCCGCTCAACCGGAATGGAGGGGATTCGGCAACCAGTTACAACTGGCAAACGAACTCCGACAATCGCGGCAATGACTGGTATTTCGAAAGTATCGCCGATTCCGACTCCACGCCCGGCTATCGCGGAGACGACTTCATCACCACCACGCGCGCCGCCAACGTGGGGGCGCAGGCCATCCTCACCATTCCCATGATCGGCTATATCGGTAGCCTGGGGCCGGACCGGTCCACGGTGTGGTCTTTCTCTGTTGCCAAATATGGCCCGCAAACCGCAAGCGATCCATACAATCCCGATGCCGGCAATGGCGTCAGCACTGCCGCGGGAAATCCCTACATCACCGGCAACAACCCCGCCGATTCCAGTACTCCCAACAACGTTTCGATCCAGCAGGCCTGGGCTCAGCACCTGGTGAGCACGTGGGGACCGGCCGCTTCCGGAGGACTGCGGTACTACGCGATGGACAACGAGCCATCCATCTGGTACTCCACCCATCGCGATGTCGCGCCCGTCGGCGCGCACTATACCGATATCTACAACGACTTTGTAAACTATGCCGGCGCCATCCGCGCCACCGACCTGAACGCCACCATCATCGGTCCCGAAGAGTGGGGATGGCTGGCCTTGTTTTATAGCGGCTTCGATCAGCAGAACGGCGCCACCGCTCCAGGGTCGGACTATAACACCTACAACCAGACCTACTATTACCCGTGGCTCCTGCAGCAATTGCACAGCTACCAGCAAAGCACCGGCAAACAACTGCTCAACGTCCTGAGCGTCCATTACTACCCGCAGGACGGTTCCTACAGTAACAACGATTCCACCGCCGCCCAATTGATCCGCAACCAGTCGACGCGCTCCCTCTGGGATCCCAACTACGTGGATCAATCGTGGATCGCGACGGTCGGAATCAACGGCGGAAAGGTCTATCTGATCCCAAGCCTGAAGAACTACGTCAAGCAATACTATCCGGGGTTGAAGACCGCGATCACGGAATATAACTGGGGAGACGAACCCAACCTCAACGGCGCCACCACGCAAGCCGATGTGCTGGGCATCTTCGGCGTTCAGGGCCTCGACATGGCCACGCGGTGGACTGTTCCAGTGAACCCATCGCCCACCTACCTGGCCTGTGAGATGTATCGAAACTACGACGGGAACAAATCGGCGTTCGGCGAAACCAGTGTCTACGCCGGCGTCGCCGACCCGGATTACCTTTCCTCTTTTGCCGCTCTGCGCTCCACTGACGGGGCGTT
This sequence comes from Bryobacterales bacterium, assembly GCA_003136675.1. Classification (GTDB taxonomy): domain Bacteria; phylum Acidobacteriota; class Terriglobia; order Bryobacterales; family Bryobacteraceae; genus Bog-113. Next base: position 10,315 of record PLFE01000047.1, on the reverse strand, counting down.
GACCGTCATGGTCATCAACAAACAGCAAGGCAGCACTCCTGTCACCGTCAGCCTGGCGAACTTTCCCACCACCGGCTCCGCCGAAGCCTGGCAAATCGCATCTGCGGCGCAGAGTTCCATTAGCCCGCTTGGCGTCGTCGGCATTCTCAACAACTCCATCACCGCCTCGCTTCCCTCCCAAAGCATCACGCTGTTCGTCGTTCCGCCCGGAACTATCGTCTCGCTGCCCACGCCTCCCGCCGGATTGGCTGCGTCCGTCGGCAACGGCACGGTCTCTCTCACGTGGAATGCCGCCGGCGGCGCGAGCAGCTACACCGTCAGCCGCGGCACGTCCAGCGGCGGACCATACACCTCGATTGGAACCGTCACCGCTCCTGCCCCCAACCATTTCAAAGATACGGGCCTGACCAACGGCGAGACGTACTACTACGTCGTATCGGGTACGAACGCGGCGGGAACCAGCCCCAACTCGGCGCAGCTCGCGGCCACGCCCCTCGTGCCGCCGGCGTTCTCATCTTCCGCGACCGCCTCCCCGAATCCAGTGAACCTGGGAAGCGCCACGACAGTTACGGCGACTGTCACATGCACCGCTCGCATGCTCAAGAACGGCATCGTCCAGATCCTGGTGACCGATCCCACCGGCAACACGGCGGCGACCCAGAACTTCACCGGGCAGAATTTCGCAACCAACCAATCCCGGAGTTACCCGCTCACCCTCACGCCCGCTCTCGCTGGCGTTTACACCATTCAGATTGGGGTGTTCAGCGCGACCTGGCAGCAATGGAACTGGAATGCCGCCGCGGGAAACATCACGGTGAACTCGGGGCTGACCTTCACTTCGTCGGCCACGGCCACACCTTCAACCGTCGCCACCGGGTCCACATCGAACATTCAGGCGACGGTTACCGACACAGGATCGGCCGGGCTCACCAACGCGAATGTTGAGCTGCAGATCTTCACCCAGTCCGGCGTCGCCGTAGCCACAACATACTGGAGCGGACAGAATTTCACCGCGGGCCAGACCCAGTCTTATTCCTATTCCTGGACTCCGGGCAGTTCCGTGGCGCCCGGAACCTACTCAGTCGCGATTGGAGTCTTCGATTCCGGCTGGACGACAGACTACTACTGGAACGGCAGCGCCGCCATCATCACCGTGACGCCGTAGGATACCTCAGCCGTCTCAAATGCATGCGCCAGTTGCAGAACGCTCTATTCATACCGATGCCGGCCCACAATTCGCAACCCGACCGGCAACCCTTCGTCTCGTGAAACCGCAGGGCGCCCAACCGTCACTCCGGGGATCTTCCTCGGCCTCGATGCGGCCCGCCACGCCCAGCCAGAACAATGCAAAACACATAGCGCACCNNGTGACAGAAGCCCAAACGAAATCGACTCCATCAAATCAACAACCTGAGAGGAAATCCCGAAACCCAGGCGAATTCCTCTGGTTAGTCTGAAACCAGGAGCACCTGATGACGACGCTTATCTCGAAACATCCAATCCCGAACAGAATCTCACCGGCGCGTCGAAACCTCCAATCGAATGCCGCCAAGCATCAGCTCAAGGGCAAGCCTTCCTCAGAAGGCCGATCAAGCCAAATCAGCGCCGGAAGCGACCCCAGTGGTGCCTCCCACCGTCTCCACAACCTACTCATAAAAAGCCACTTACAGAATTCCTTGTTTCACAAAACGTCCCGTGAACCCGCAGCGCAGAACGGCGATGCACAGTTCACCAGCAGGGTCTTTTCAGGCCACCCTCAGAAGGTCGATCGCACAAATCAGCGCCGGAAGCCACCCCACTAGGGCCTCCCACCGTCTCCGCAACCCACTCATAAAAAGCCACTTACAGAATTCCTTGTTTCACAAAACGCCAGTTGATCGGGTCTCCCCGCCCACCCCATCCGCCGCGTATCCCATTCCGCTTACCCGAATGAACCAACCCGCCCCCATTCACGTATCGCGTTAAGGTGGAATCAGTAAATGGACCCAGGGAATGACCAAAGAAGCCTGTAAGCAACGCGGCTGCACAGGCGTCATCGAAGAGGGCTATTGCAATATCTGCGGCCTGGCCCAGGCTCGCCCGGCCGCCGCCTCTCCGGCTTCCAAAGCCTCCACCCCCTCGCGCCCCGTTTCCGGCCGCGGCAATTCCATCGTCACCGGAACCGGTTCCACGCCCGTCAGCCACGCCAAACCCGGCAGCCGCCGTTCCACCCGCAATTCGTCCGCCCGCAGCACACGCCGCTCGCTCGGCGCCGGACTCATCTCCGTTCCCGAACTCCCCTCCACCGATCCCGAGAAGGCGATCATGGCCGAACAGCGCGTCCCGGAGCACAAGCGCTACTGCGCCAACTGCGAAAAGCCGCTCGCCCGCGAAAAAGGTTTCTGCGGCCAGTGCGGCCAGAAGTATTCGTTCATTCCCACCCTCCGGACGGGCGATCTGCTCGACGGCCAGTATGAAGTAAAAGGCGCGCTGGCCTATGGCGGGCTCGGCTGGATCTACCTCGCGTTCGACCGTCTTCTCTCCCGCTACGTCGTCCTGAAAGGCCTGCTCAACACCGAAGACGCCGCCGCCGCTTCCGTCGCCGTGGCGGAGCGCCAGTTCCTGGCCGCTGTGAAGCATCCCAACATCGTCGGCATTTATAACTTCGTCCAGAACGGCATCGAAGGCTTCATCGTGATGGAGTATGTCGGCGGCAAAACGCTCCGCGACATCCGCAAAACGCGCGGTCCCCTACCGCCCGCCGAAGCCATCGCGTACATCCATCGCATCCTCGGCGCGTTCAGCTACCTGCACCAGATGAAGCTGGTCTATTGCGACTTCAAGCCGGAGAACGTCATGCTCGAGCAGGGCGACGTCAAGCTGATCGACCTCGGTGGCGTCCGCCGCCTCGACGATCCCAAGGGCGATATCTACGGCACCGTCGGCTATAGCGCTCCCGAAGCCAACGAAGGCCCCACCGTGCAGTCCGATCTGTTCACCATCGGCCGCACTCTTGCTGTGCTGCTCACAGAGATTCGCGGCTTCGGCAAGGAACACCGCGTCAGCCTGCCCGCGCCCGACGAAGAGCCGCTGTTCGGCCAGCAGGAGTCGCTCTACCGGTTTCTCCTCCGCGCCACTGCCCCAGACCCCAATGATCGTTTTGAATCCGCCGGCCAGATGGCCGACCAGCTTCTCGGCGTGCTGCGTGAAGTGGTTGCCGTCGAAACCGGGACCCCGCACTCCGCCCCCAGCACCTATTTCGGGGGTGACCTCCTTTCGCTCACCGTCACCGACCGGCTGCGCCCCGTGCGGCCCGATCAACGGCAGCTTCCCACCGTGAATCCCGACGCGGGCGACCCCGCCTTCAACGCCGTCGCCAATGCCGCCGCGCTGCCCTCGCTCGATCAGCGGATCTCGGCTTTGCGCAAAGCCGCCGCCGATTATCCGAAATCCATCGAAGCGCCGTTGCGCCTGGCCCAGGGCCTCATCGCCGCCGAAGGGACCAACTTTGAGGAAGCCGCCTCCATTCTGACGCAGACGGAAGCGTCCGATCCGTGGGATTGGCGCGTGCGGTGGGTCCGTGGCTGCCTGCTTCTCGCGCAGACCAGATACAAAGAAGCGCAGGCCCAGTTCGATCAGGTGTACTTTGAACTCCCCGGCGAAATCGCGCCCAAGCTGGGCTTCGCCATGGCCGCCGAGCTGGGTGGAAACTATGAACTGGCCGCGCGCATGTACGAACTGATTTCAAAAACCGATTCCACCTTCCTGTCCGCCGCTTTTGGCCGCGCCCGCTGCCTCTGTTCCATGGGCGACCGGAAGACCGCGGTGGAGGCTCTGACCCGCGTACCCAAGGATTCCAGCCTGCATCTCACCTCACAAATCGAAACGGCCCGCGCGTGGATCGGCAAGGGCCGCTCGAATATCGGCGCGGAGGAACTCGCCGGAGCGTCGGCCGCCATTGAAAACGTCGCGCTCAACGGCATGGAGCGCTACACCCTCTCCAAGCATCTGCTGGAAACCGCGTTGAACTTAATCACCTCCGGCCGCGTAACTCCTGATGCGAAGGTACGCATACTGGGTGAGCCTCTCCGGGAATTTGAACTGCGGCGCGGTCTGGAAAAATACTACCGGGCGATGGCCCATCTCGCCGTGGGCGACGACCGCGTCAACCTGGTCGATGAGGCCAACCGTGTCCGCCCACGGAGCCTTTTCTAGCCGCTTTGCACGAATATGCAGTGCCCCGAATGTGACACCGAACTTCCGCCCGAAAATCGCTTCTGCGAAGAGTGCGGCACCCCGCTGCCCAACACCGCGGAGATGGACGCACCCGAGGGATCGGCGGACAATGGTTGTCCCCGCTGTGGCGCGTCAGTGGAATCGATCGACGCCGATGGCTACTGCGCAGAATGTGGTTTCCGGCGCGGCAGAGCTTCCCGAAATCACTTTGAAATCACCATTTCGCCTCACTTCGCCGGCGTCTGCGACCGGGGCCTGCGCCACTCGCGCAATGAGGATTTCTTCTGCCTCGCGAGCTCGGAAAGCGGCATGAGCGTCATGGTGGTCTGCGATGGAGTATCCAGTTCGCGCCGTGCGGAGGAGGCGTCGCAAATCGCCGCCGAATGCGCCTGCCGGGTATTGCTGGCGGGGTCGCCTGTCGACGCGGCGCTCATTCAGTCCCAGGCCGCCGTACTCGGGATCGACCTGGCTACCGCGGGCGGCCAGGACGACCCGGCCACCACCATGGTCGTCGCGGTCGTCGAAGGAAGGCGCGCCACTATCGGGTGGGTGGGCGATAGCCGGGCGTACTGGATCTCCCCGGGCAACAACCTGCAACTCACGCGCGACCACTCCTGGGTCAACGAAATGGCCCCGTCGGACGCTAAGCCAAACTCCGCGCAAATGCACGCCATTACCCGCTGGCTGGGTCACGGCGCTCCGGATGACGAGCCTTGCGTTCTCGATTTCGAAATTCCCGGCCCCGGCGCGCTGCTGCTTTGTACCGACGGCCTCTGGAACTACGCTCCGGAAACGGACTCCCTGGCCGCGCTTGTTGAGGAGGCGCTCGTTGAGGAGGCACGCGGTGAGGCCATCCAGACCGCACGGGAACTGGTTAACTTCGCCCGCGCCCAGGGCGGCGTCGATAACATCACCGCCGTTTTACTTCAGTTCCCCGCAACAACCGTTATAGAAGCGGCTGCCGAAACTCGCGAGGTTGAGAATTTATAGATGCAATTCAAAGCAGAGGTTTTTCAGAACGCGTATCTCTCGCAGGGGGCGCGTGAAGTGCACGCCATTATGACCATCACTGCGGAAGAGGATGGCTCGGGCGGCATGAACACGGGCGGCGATAAGCTCTTCGGCATCATCTGCGACACCTCCGGCTCCATGGAAGGCGCCAAGATCCACGCCGCGAAGCAGGCCATGGCTCGCATTGTGGAACTGCTCCCGCTGGACGCGTATTTCTTCGTCATCGCCGGTTCGGACCACGCCGTGACCGTGGCGCCCTGCACCCGCGCCACCATCGAAAACAAGCAGAGCGCCCTGGCCGCCATCCGCTCCATCCGCGCCGGCGGTGGAACCTATATCTCCACCTGGCTCTCGCAAGCCCTCGCGCAGTTCGATCGTATGCCCGGCGCTATCCGCCAGGGCCTGCTGCTCACCGACGGCCAAAACGAACAGGTGGACGAGCCGCGCCTCGCCGCCATGCTCAATGCCTGCGAAGGCCACTTTCAATGCGAATGCCGGGGCGTCGGAGCCGATTGGGTGATCTCCGAGCTGCAGAAGATTTCCGGCAAGCTGCTCGGCTCAACCGACATCATCGCCGACGCCGCGGGTATCGAATCCGATTTCCAGGGCATCCTCGAACGGGCGCTCAGCAAAGACGTCACCGACGTGGCTCTGCGCCTCTGGACTCCGGTCGGCGCGCGCGTTCTCTTCTGCAAGCAGGTGAGCCCGCAACTGGTTGACCTCACCCAGCGCGCCCATGCCGTGAAGCCCCAGACTTCGGACTATCCCACCGGTGCGTGGGGCCGCAGCGAATCGCGCGACTATCACTTCGCCATCGAAGTCAAACCGGGCGGGGTAGGGGATGAGATGCTGGCTGGCCGCGCCAGCCTGATCATCACCCAGAATCGCGTCGAATCGAAAGCCACCGAAGCCCGCATCCTGGCTATCTGGACGGACGATGAAGCCAAGTCCACCCGCATCGAGCGTCATGTGGCGCACTATACCGGGCAGGCCGAACTGGCGGAATCCATCCACCAGGGCCTTGAAGCCCGCGAGCGCGGCGACGACGATGTTGCCACCAGGCTGCTCGGAAAGGCCGTCCGCCTCGCGCATGAATCCGGGAACGAAGCGACGGCCAAGCTTCTTCGCACTGTGGTGGATGTAGACAACGCCCGCGAAGGAACCGTGCGTCTCAAATCCACCGTGGCCAGGGAAGATGCCATGGCCCTCGAAACCCGGTCCACCAAAACAGCTCGAATTTCACGCCCCTGAGGAATGTTTATGTCTCCTGCTCTCGTTTGCCCACAAGGTCATCCATCCGACGACATCGATTTCTGCTCCGTCTGCGGGACAAAGCTTGTCGACTCGTCAACACCCGCTCCGGCAACCAATTGTCCGGATTGCGGCGTTCCCCGCGAACCTGCCGCCGGCGCATTCTGCGAAGCCTGCGGTCACAATTACGATACCGGCGCTCCCGGCCAGCTCGTTTGGACGGCAGAAGTCTCCATCGACCCGGCTTTGCGCGAAGACGGCAGTCCCGAACCGCCCGCTGGTACCGCCGCCCAGCAAATCGAACTCACCAGGGACAGCAGCCTCATTGGCCGCCGCAGCGATCGCCGGGCCATCTTTCCGGAAATCGCTCTGGATGCCGACGATGCCATCTCCCACCGCCACGCCCTCTTGAACCGACTGCCCGACGGCAGCCTGGTGCTTCGAGACATCGAATCCTCCAACGGTACGCGCCTCAACGGAGTGGACTTGAAACCCCTGGTGGATACGCCCTTGAAGGACGGCGATCAGATTACGCTCGGCCATTGGACGCGCATCACCATTAAGTCCGGTGAGATGCGGCGATCCGCCGCGTCTCCGGCCGCATAACGAACCCACATGACGCCCACCGCCGTTCCCCGCGCCACCACCCCCCAGGCCGCGTCCCCTGGCGCAACCACCCCGCAGCTCATCAAACAGGGTATGTACGGGTCGGCGGCCTGCGCCCTTCTTCTGCTCCTGGCGGTCACCTCCGGAACACGCACGCACCGGGATGCCATGGAGATTATCGGCCGTGATACCGCACCGGGCATCATTGCCGCCCAGCGCGTCTCCGCTTCCCTCGCCGGGATGGACGCAGGCGCGGTGAACGAACTCCTTCTTTATAAGGACAACCAGAGCCATGCTGCGCAAAAGGCCTTCGACGACCGCCGCAAGGAAGCTGCCGAAGTCCTCATAGCGGCCGCCGAAAACATCCGGTATGACGAGGAACGTGCGCCGATCCGCACCCTCGCGTTCGGCTTAACCTCCTACTCGGAACAGATCCAGCACGCGCTCGACTCGCGTCCCGATTCGCACTCTCTGGACGCGTATCGCGGCGCGGCGAGCACCATGGACGAAACTCTCCTGCCGGCCGCGCAGGAACTCGACCGCGCCAGGCGCGCGGTCTTTGACCGCACCTATGCCGATCAGCGGAAGTGGTCATCCGCCGCGATGCTCTTTTTGGTCTTGTCGAGCGTCGCGCTCATCGGCGTTCTGATCGCGTTGCAGGTCTTCCTCATGCGCCGCACGCGCCGCTACTTCAACCCATCCTTAATACTTGCCACAGGGCTCACGTTCTTCTCGTTCTTCTACTTCGCGGATTCTTTCACCACTGCGGATCGCGAACTGAAAATCGCTAAGCAGGACGCCTTTGAATCCATCCATGTTCTGTGGAAGGCGCGCTCCGCCGCTTACAGCGCGAGTGCCGAGGAAAGCCGTGCCCGGCTGGATACCGCCCATGCCGCCCAATACCAGCAGGCGTTCCAGCAGAAGATGGCGCAGGTCGATGGCTTCATCGCCGACGAGATGAAAAATATTACCTTCCCCGGAGAAAGTGACGCCGCGAACAAGGCCGTCACCGCCCTTGCCTTGTATGAAAAAACGCCCCAACCCGCCACATTGGATCCGTTCGATCAGGCGGTGGGCGAGACTCTGCAAATCAACCAGTCCGCTCTTGAGGAAGCGGTGAAGAGCGGCTTCGATGCGCTGGACAACATGGAGATCATGGCGTCTGTGATCTGCGGGGCCATCGCGCTGCTGGCCCTGTTAGGCCTGGTGCCGCGGCTGCGCGAGTACACCGCTGCCTAAAGACGTTTACCCCGGCCGCCGAAAATACCGCGCAGAGTCTTTTCGAAAAAGAGCCCACGCGATCACGCCACAGAACGCACAGTGCATCGCGAACTCACCCATGGAATGAAATGCGCTCAGGACGACGTGAAATGCGATCCACGCGAACGCCAGCCAGCGCGCCCAATTGTGGCCGCGGAGAACAAACGCTCCGGAAAGAATGGCCACCAATTCCACCAGTTCAACCAACACGCCGTCATATTGAAGCGTATGCCCGCTGAAGGCCTCACGAAAGTGGTAGACCGAGCCCATCGAACCCACTGCGATGTAGAGCCATGCGACCATCGTCACCGGAATGGGACGTTTCATGGCAACACCTCCAACACTGCTTCGCTGGGCTCCAGATCTTCCGCATGCGGCGGCACCACCGAACCGGCTTCCCGCAGTGCCTGTACGACACCGGCGAAATCTCCAGTATCCCGATGCCAGCCATTCCCGGACGCGTAGATCGCCCAACTGAGCGCCGTGCCTGCATACTCCCGCGATTTCAATTCCAGGGTAGGGTGGAAGCGCAAAATCTCGCGGGCCATCTCCGCGTTGCCGTTGAACCCGGCCCAGTGCAGCGCCGTCGCCCCCATCTCTCCCGGCGCATCGACTGGCCAACCCGCCTCCAGCATCAGCCGCACCGCTTTTGTATTGTTGCTCTGGGCCGCGTCCGGCAGCTTGCGCTGATCGGCTTCCGATAGCGTCTTTACCGTGTCGGGATGCTTCCTCAGAAATTCGTGAAACGCTGGTTCGTCGCCCAGTTCACAGGCCAGAGCCAGCTTCAGACCCTCCGGCGTGCGCTCCAGTAGCAATTGGAAAACGTGCTCGTGACCGAAGTCGCGCGCGACGGCGTGCGCGGTTCGACGCGCCCCCAGCTTCCAGATGTAGATCGTCCCGCCCGCGCGCGAATTCTGCTTGGGAAACCAGTCGTCCGATACGTTCATCGCTATGCAGCCAGGGTCCGCATCCAGAAGCCGCCGCACCAGAACCGCGTCGCCCAGCGCCGCAGTCATCAGAATGTCCGTTCGGCATCCGCGCTCTACCAGGTAGCGCGCCACATCCTGGCGGTCTTGCGGGTAGTGCCGCTTCTGCTCCACGCGCAGCATGTACTGCGCCGGAGTCGATTCGTGATCCACATCCCGCGCATCGATCTCCGCGCCGTTCTCCAGGAGGAATTCGGCAACCTCGACGGTGGAAGCGAAGTGCAGCGGTGTCTGCCCGTCTCCCCCGCGCGCATGCACCACGTGTGGATCGGCCGCCACCAGTTCCCGCAGCTCCGCCATCAATCCCAATCGTGAAGCGGAGTGCGCATCCAGCCGCGCGCCCCGCTCGCACAGAAACTCCACCAGGGCTGGTTCGCAATCGTCCAGCACACCGAATCCGCCGGCCCACCACTCGGTCCGCTTTTGGATGTTCGCTCCCGCCTGCAGCAGCACATCGATTGTTGCTCTGTCGGTTCGTTGTACCGCCGCGAATAGCGCATGTATCCCGAATCCGTCGTCGGGCAGCGGATCATCGATCCGGGCCCGCAGTTCGGGATAGCGTTCGATCACTTCACGAACGCGCGCCGCGTCGCGATCGCACACGGCGGCCTTCAAAGCCTGCGCGGGAGTCATCCCCTGCGCCGCAACGTGTAATTTCAGCTTCGCCCAGGTGGCGAAACCGTACTCATTGGCCAGCGTATGTTGCGCGGCAGACAATTTGCCCTGCCTCATACCGCGCAGGAGTTCCTTGGCTTGCTTCTTCAGATATTCGAGATTTGGTTTTTCAGGTAGCTGTCGAGACATCACTCCTCCATAAATGGCCCGGTGTCCGCTGACGGGCAGAAGAGAAGTCAAATGCTCGGTGCTGAAAGACTCATTCAGGTGGGATCATCCCTTTCCGCGGACTGGGTGCATCCTGAATTGCGCCTCTTATTCTAATACGAAAGGGAGTCTGCAGGCGTTAGCGCTGCAAGTTACCCCAGCAG
>PLFE01000088.1 GCA_003136675.1 Bryobacterales bacterium | reverse complement strand
TTAGCCGCCGATCAACGCCGATGCACGCCGATGATGGGGTGAACCCGTCGGGTGAGACACAAGGGAAAAGACGCCGTTACCGTTCGATGATAATTGCTCTCAAGCAAGGCGAACTGCACGTGGGCGTGGGTAAGACCGATTGGCGCGCCTTCAGTGGATCCGGGCCCGCGTTATCACTGTTGGAGTGGTTGGGTCTTGTCTTAATTTCGATCAACCAGAGAACTTTCGGGCCTGTCGAACCGCTGTTCGCCGACACTCCAGAATCATTGCGTTCGATTTGAAGCGTCACCGCGCTATTCAGGCAGGGACAATGCTTGTAGAGAAAATGCGCGGATCGGTTCAGGTAGTCGCCGCGGGGCACTCGCAAGAAATCGGATGCCGAGAAGGTCTCCATCAGCAAATAGTGCTTGGTCATTCTGGTTCTCTCGCGTCAAAACCGCGGAGGCCGATTATAGGACGCTTTCGAGGTTGGCCCGATCAAATTGCGGTTCCTCGTAGATAGTACCGCAGGCCCTTCACTTCAGGACTACCCGATTGGTTTCCGGATGCTTGCTCATCAGCGTGGGCCTAAAGCCCGTCGTCCCCCTGCCTTCCTCCCGCTCGGCCCTCAATTGGGAAGGCTCGTGCGCATGCGATTCCGACGGACCTCACCCCATTCCGAAGGCCTGAATTCGGCCCTTCGGGCACGCCACAGCTATCGAATATTGTTATTGAAGGCAATAGGAAGGACGACGGACCCGCGAGCAACAGAATCTTCCTAAACTAACGGGAACCCACCAGAATGTTAGTTTTGGGCGTCCCGAAAACCTGTAAGTCTATGAAAGGAAATGGTAATAGGTGGCGGGGACGACGGGGCTCGAACCCGCGACCTCCGACGTGACAGGCCGGCGTTCTAACCAACTGAACTACGTCCCCGCATTTCGCGGACAACTTTGCGAACTCCTCAGCGTACCACGGAACTTTCTGCCTTACAATTCGACCCACTGCGCCGCATTCTGTGGCAGACTAAAGGGATTCAAATTCTTAGCCGATCTCGACAAAGGAGAACGCAAGCGTGAGCCATCACTCGGAAACTCCGTTCGACAACATCGAGAATTCGCATCAATATGTCGCTTTGCTGGCGGACGCAATTGCGGAAGCCCAGGCGGACGTGGATGCCCAGATAGCCCTCGCCGTTTCAGAACGCGCGGAACGCCGTCTCGAAGCGCTCCAACTGGTCTCGTACAACCTGACCAAGCTCAACTCCCACATCATGACGAGCCGCCGCATTCTCAACGACTTGCGCAGCTTACGGCGACTGCTGCTGGAGGAACGTACGCTTCCTTACGCGGCGAGCGAAAAGACTTCCGGCGCTGGCGTGTAGCGCTGCCGGGTGGCGAGCACCACTCCGGCTGTGAAATTGTCCATTCGGGTGCTGACACACACCATCCGGCTTCTCTCGCTTGGAACCAGTACCGCAGCGCGCTAGACTGGTAGGTTCGTTCACCTAATCCCGCCAGGAGATTGCATTGGCAGCGCAGAGAACTTTTCTTTTCACTTCTGAATCTGTTACTGAGGGACATCCCGACAAAATCGCCGATCAGATATCGGATGCGGTGCTGGACGCCGTGCTCGAACAGGATCCGCATGGCCGCGTGGCGTGCGAAGTTCTGGTGACGACCGGAATCTGCGTGGTTTCGGGCGAGATCACCACCTCCTGCTACGTGGATGTGCCGCGCATTGCGCGCCAGACGATTGAATATGTGGGATACACGGACGCGGCCTACGGATTCGATTCGAAGACCTGCGGCGTGTTGAACACGATCCAGTCGCAGAGCCCCGATATTGCGATGGGCGTGGATACGGGCGGGGCGGGCGACCAGGGGCTGATGTTCGGGTATGCCTGCAATGAGACGGCGGAGCTGATGCCGCTGCCGATCATGCTGGCGCACAAGCTTTCGCGACGCCTTTCGGACGTGCGGCGGTCGGGCGAACTCGACTTCCTGAGGCCCGACGGGAAGAGCCAAGTGACGGTGGAATATGTAGATGGCAAGCCGGCGCGCATCGATGCGGTGGTAGTCTCGATTCAGCACCATGACACAGTGACCACCGAGGAGCTGCGCGACAAGGTTCGACGCCATGTGATCGACGCGGTGATCCCCCAGAACATGGTGGATGAAAACACCAAGTACCACATCAATCCGACAGGCCGTTTCGTGATTGGCGGACCGCATGGGGATACGGGGCTGACGGGCCGCAAGATCATCGTGGACACGTATGGGGGAATGGGACGCCATGGCGGCGGGGCGTTTAGCGGCAAAGACCCGACAAAGGTGGACCGCTCGGCTTGCTATATGGCGCGTTACATCGCCAAGAACATTGTGGCCGCGGGGCTGGCGGACCGGGTGGAAGTGCAACTGGCCTATGCGATCGGCGTGGCGGAGCCGGTTTCGGTGAATGTGAATACCTTCGAGACCGGTACGGTTCCGGAGGAAAGAATCTGCGAACTGATCCGTTCGAATTTCTCGCTGACGCCGGCGGGAATTATTCGGACGCTTCAACTGCGCCGCCCCATCTATCGGACAACCGCGGCATTTGGTCATTTCGGGCGCACCGAGGATAGCTTCTCGTGGGAAGCGACGGATAAGGCGGAAGCACTGCGCACCGCCGGACAACTGGTGGAAGCCGCGGCGCATTAGTCACTCGGCACCCAACACGTAGAAAAGCTCTTTTTTTTCAGAAAGGTTCAAATATGTCCGCCAACGTAACGACTCAAATCGCATCCGACGTGAAGGATCTGGGACTCGCCGACCGGGGCAAGCGCCGGGTGGAATGGGCGTTTCAGTCGATGCCCGTGCTGCAGACGATCCGCAAGCAGTTTATTAAGTCGCAGCCGCTGGCCGGCATGCGTGTCGCGGCTTGCCTGCACGTGACGACCGAGACGGCGAATCTGATGATTGCGCTGAAGGATGGCGGAGCGGAGGTGACGTTGTGCGCTTCGAACCCGCTGTCGACACAGGACGATGTGGCGGCGACGCTGGTAAAAGACCACGGCATCGGCATCTTTGCGGTGAAGGGCGAATCGAACGAACTTTATTATCAGCATCTGATGGCGTGCGCGGATGTGCGGCCGCACATGACGATGGATGATGGCGCGGACCTGGTATCGCTGCTGCACACCAAGCGCACCGATCTGCTGGAGAATATCGTGGGCGGCACCGAGGAGACGACGACGGGCGTGATTCGTCTGCGGGCCATGGCGAAAGAAGGAGTGCTGAAGTACCCGATCATCGCCGTGAACGATGCCTACACGAAGCATCTGTTCGATAACCGGTACGGCACGGGCCAATCGACCATCGACGGCATTATTCGCGCGACGAACGTACTGTTCGCCGGCAGCAACGTGGTGGTGGCGGGCTACGGATGGTGCGGACGCGGCGTGGCGATGCGGGCGAGGGGTTTGGGCGCAAGCGTGATTGTGACCGAAATCGATCCGACCAAGGCGCTGGAAGCGGTGATGGATGGTTTCCGCGTGATGTCGATGAACGAGGCGGCGGCAATTGGCGACATCTTTATTACGGTGACGGGCAACAAGCATGTGATGGGCCGGGAGACTTTCTCGCGGATCAAGAACAACGCGATCGTGTGCAACTCGGGTCACTTCAATATCGAGATCGACCTGGAGGCGCTGGGCAAGATGGCAGTTTCGCGCCGCGAGACGCGCGACTTTGTGGAAGAGTTCAAGCTGGGCGATGGACGGCGCGTGTATGTGCTGGGCGAGGGCCGGTTGATCAACCTGGCAGCGGCCGAAGGGCACCCGGCATCGGTGATGGATATGAGCTTCGCGAACCAGGCGCTTTCGGCCGAGTACATGGTGAAGCATCACAAATCGCTTGAGAACAAGGTGTATTCGGTGCCGGAGAAGCTGGATAAAGAAGTAGCCCGATTGAAACTGGAGGCGATGAACGTTACGATCGACCGGTTGACGCCTGAGCAGGAACATTATCTGGCCAGTTGGAACGAAGGCACCTAGAAGGAAACGCACGCGGCGGCCGCTTCCGGCGGCCCGCCCTTGTGGTCAGGCACGACCCTGCTATCATCGGTATGGTTTGAACGTCGCTCTTTTGCCATACGCGCGTCATTCGGCATTTCTGGGTGATGGCGCATGATGGCGGCGGCGCTACCATGACTAACCTATTCATATGATCAAAGTCGAAGGCCTGACGAAGCGATACGCACGCACGGTCGCGGTGGATCACATTTCGTTCGAAGTCAATAAGGGTGAGATTGTTGGTTTTCTGGGGCGCAATGGCGCCGGGAAAACCACAACCATGCGCATGCTCACGTGCTTTCTGCCGCCCACCGAGGGTTCGGCGAACGTGGCGGGGTACGACGTGCTGCAGCAGCCGATGGAAGTGAAAAAGCGCATCGGCTATCTTCCTGAAAACCCGCCGCTTTATCCCGATATGGAAGTGGGCGAGTATCTCACTTTCGTGGGAACAATCAAGGGAATTCCGGCGGCGGAACTGGCCCAGCGCGTCGAGGAATCGGCGCGGCGCTGCGCCATTGCCGACGTCAAGACGAAGCTGATCTCGAAGCTCTCCAAAGGCTACCGGCAGCGCGTGGGACTGGCTCAGGCGATCATTCACAACCCGGACGTGCTGATCCTCGATGAACCGACATCGGGCCTTGACCCGCAACAGATCAGCGAAACGCGCGAACTGATCGCGAGCCTAGCTGGGGACCACACGATCCTGCTGAGCACGCATATTCTGGCTGAAGTTGAGCACACGTGCACCAACATCATCATCATCAACCAGGGCCACCTTGTGGCGACGGGCAGTGTGAAAGACCTGATGAAGCGGATGCGTGGAGCGGAGGCGGTAGTGGTGGATATTCAGTATGAGGGTCTCGACGCGGCGACGGCCCGGCAGCGCGTGGAGCAGATTGCGGGCGTGAGCCGCGTGGTGGTGAAGGACTCCGAACCCGGCCGCGTGGTGCTTGAGGTGGAATCGCTGGAAGGCGCGTCCATCCGGGCGGAACTCGCCCGGGCGGTGGTGCATGCCGGATGGAATCTGGAAGAACTGCGAGCCGCCGCTACCAGCCTCGAAGACGTATTCCTTGAACTGACGGCTTCGGAGAAGAACAAAGCGGCCGCGGCTATTACCGATGCCCCGCCCGCCGCTCCTGAGGTGATCCAATGAGAAACATATTCGCTATTTGCGCCAAGGAGCTGAAGGGTTATTTCGCATCCCCCATCGCTTACCTTCTACTGACCATCTTCGCGGTCTTGTTCGGCTTCTTCTTCTTTGCGGCTGTTGAATTTTTCGCGTCGGCCAGCATGGAGTCGCAGATGTCCGGCCGCGCGTTCCCTATGAACGTGAATCAGCAAATCATCGCGCCGCTTTTCAGCAACGCAACGGTTGTGTTCCTGTTCCTGATCCCCATGATCTCGATGCGTCTGTTCGCCGAAGAGAAGCGACAGGGCACCATGGAACTGCTGCTCACCTCGCCTATACAGGACTGGGAAATCGTAATTGGTAAGTTTCTTGGGGCGATGCTGATGTATACCGCGCTGCTGGGAATCACGGCGCTCGATATCGGCCTTCTCTACATCTACGGCAAGCCGGCGTGGGCGCCTATCCTTACCGGATACCTGGGGCTTCTTCTGCAAGGCGGCTGCCTGCTGGCTATCGGCGCGTATATCTCGACCACCACTAAGAATCAGATTGTGGCAGCGGGAGCGACATTTGGCGTCTGCCTGCTGCTCTATGTTCTCAGTTGGACCACGGATATGGCGCAAACTACTGCGACCAAGGTGATCTCTTACCTTTCCGTGCTCAGCCATTTCGAGCCGTTCTCCAAGGGCTTGATCGATACAAAGGACGTTGTGTTCTACCTTTCCTTTATCTTCTTCGGTTTGTTTCTAACCACGAAATCTTTGGAATCGCTGCGGTGGAGGGCTTAGCCGCACATGGCCGAAAAACAAACGACCCTGGGCGCCAAGCGGACGCAGTATGGCGCTTATATCACTCTCTATACCATCGTCGTCATCGCCGTATTGGTGGTGGTCAACTGGCTGGCGAACGACAACAACAAGAATTTCGACTTCACAGCGAATAAACAGTTCACCCTTTCCGAGCAGACAAACAAGACGGTGCGCAACCTGAAGGGTGACGTCTATCTCACTTACTTCGATAATGCGCGGAATTTTCAAACGGCGCGAGACCTACTGGATCGCTACGCCAACCTTTCGCATAAGCTGCATGTCGCGTATGTCGATCCGGAGAAGAAGCCGGAGATCGCGAAGTCGGAAGGCTTCCGCAGCGAAGGCAGCGTGATTGTTCGCACGGGGGCGAAAACGGAAGAAGCCGGCTCGCTGAGCGAAGAAACGGTGACTAACGCGATCATCCGATCGCTGAAGACCTCGCAGAAGACGGTGTGCTTTGTCGCGGGCAGCGGCGAGAGCGCGACCGACGATCAGGATCGCGGCGGTGCTTCACTCGCCAAGGAACAGCTTGAAAAAGGGACTTATAAGACGCAGACCGTGAACCTTCTGGTGAATCCGCAGATTCCGTCCGATTGCGCCGCGTTGATCATTGCGGGTCCGAAACGCGATTATGTGGACGCCGTGATCGCTTCGCTCAAGAGTTATGTGGAGAATGGCGGACATGTGCTCTTCTCGCTCGCGCCGGTGATTCCTTCGAGCCGGCCGAGCCCCGACCAGAACGCGGCTACGCCTAACCTGAACAAACTGGTCGCGGATTGGGGCATCACGCCGGCAGGAAACATTGTCATCGACCCGCGGTCCGCACTGACCGGGTTCAGCGAAGCTGCGCCGCTGGGTGTGAAGTACGAATCCCAACCGATCGTTCGCGACCTTGGCGGGATTGCGACTCTGTTCCCGATCGCCCAAAGCCTCACCGTCGGCGGTTCGGCCGAGAAGCTGATCTCCAGCTCCGACTCGAGCATGGCCGTGACTAAGATTGGGGCGGGCGGAGGCATCGACCAGGACAGCGCGACGAAGGGCCCGCTGGTCCTGGCGGCTGTCGATACGATCGGAAGCGGCGGCAAGCAAGGCCGCATCGTGGTTGTCGGCTCGGCGATCTGGATGTCGAATCAAGGCATCGGAATCAGTCAGGTGGGCAATCGCGACTTATTCCTGAATATGATCAACTGGCTGACGGCGGATGAAGATCTCATTTCCATCCGGCCCAAAGAGCCGGAAGACCGGCGGATTGCCGTCACCGGCCCGCAGCTACGAATGATCTTCGCCGTGGTGTTGATCCTGTTCCCATTGCTGGCCATCGGCTCGGGCATCGCGATGTGGGTCAAGCGGAGATAGATTTCGATGAAGCAGATGCGTGGGTTGTTGATTGCGGCCATCCTGCTTGCCGGGCTTTCGGGCCTAGTGTACTGGTCGAAGAAGCATAAGGCTGAAGAGGCCTCGAAGCCCTCCGGCGACGCCGCGCCCAAGGTACTCACGCTCGACGAGAAGCAGGTTGACGACATCGGCATTGTGAAGACGGGCAGCGATCCGGTGGAGATCAGCCGGATCGGCGACCGCTGGGAGATTGTGAAGCCAGAGCCCGCCGCAGCGGATCAGGATACGGTCAACACGATCGTTTCCACCGCTGCGAATCTTACATCGGACCGGTTGATTGACGATAAACCGAATGACCTGGCCGCGTTTGGCCTGGCGCAGCCGCTTACTCAGATCACTCTCCATCTGAAGAACGGCAAGAGCAGCACGCTCGACCTAGGTACCGAAACACCCACCCACAGCGGCACTTATGTGAAGCTCGCGACGGAGAGCAAGGTCTACAGTATCCCGGCGTTTTCGAAAAATAACATCGATAAGCCGCTGAATGATATTCGCGACAAACGGGTTCTTACTTTCAGCCAGGAGAAGCTTTCCCGGATTCAGATAGAAGCTAAAGGGCAAACGATTGAGTTCGGAAAGAATGTGCAGGGGGAATGGCAGATTCTGAAGCCCGAGCCATTACGCGCCGATGGGCTACAGGTGGACGATCTGGTTCGCAAGCTTAGTGAAGCGCGTTTGAAAGTGGACCTCGGCAAGGTGAATGAAGGCACCTTTAGCAGCGCGCCGAAGGTGGCCACGGTGCAGGTGACCGATAACGGCGGCACACAGACGGCGGAGATCCGGCAGGACAAAGACAAGAAGACTTACGCGAAGAGTTCCGTTGTGACGGGCGTTTATCAAGTGGACGCGGACCTGGCCGCGACGCTGACCAAATCGCTTCCCGACTATCGCAGCAAGAAGCTGTTCGACTTCGGCTTTAGCGATCTTTCCGAAGTTTCCACCGAAAACGGGACCTACAAGAAATCGGGCGAAAAGTGGTTCTATAACAGCATGGAGATGGATAACTCCAGCATGATGAACTTCATCGATAAGCTGCGCGACCTGACGGCTACGGGTTTCGAGACCAAGGGCGGCGGAAAGACGATCTTCGAAGCCACCGCCATTACGCAGGACAAGAAACGCAGGGAACGAGTGATCATCACGCGCGAAGGCGGCAATACTTTTGCGCAACGCGAGGGCGAACCCGCCATCTATAAGTTAGATAGTGGAACGGCCGATGCCTTGATACAGGCCGCGAAAGACATAAAGCCGGCGGCGCCGTCCACCAAGTCTAAGAAAAAGTGAACGGCCTTCTTACAGACCTGTACGAACTGACCATGTCGGCGGGGTTCTTCGCCGAAGCGCGGCACGATTACATGGCCACGTTCGAAGCGTCCATTCGCCGTTTACCGCGGAATCGAGACTGGCTGGTGGTTGCCGGGATCGAACGCGCCGTCGATTACCTGCTGAACCTGAGCTATACGGAAGAAGAGATCGATTACCTGCGCGGCCTTCGCCAACTGCGGCACGCGCCGCCCGAATTCTTCCATTATCTGCGTGATTTTCGTTTCACCGGCGATGTGGATTCCGTTCCTGAAGGGACGGTGTTGTTCGCGGGGGAACCCGTTCTCAGTATCCGCGCGCCGCTGATTCAAGCGCAGATCCCGGAAACCTATTTACTTTCGGCCATCACTTTTGAGTCTCTGATTGCCACCAAGGCCGCGCGTATCGCGGATGCGGCTGGTTCACGCTCGGTTCTCGAATTCGGCACGCGACGGGCGCATACTCCGGAAGCCGGCACGTTGGGCGCGCGCGCCGCATACATCGGAGGCTGCTCGGGAACCAGCAATACGCTGGCCGGATTCCGGTATGGCATTCCGGTCTTCGGCACGGCCGCGCACTCCTGGGTGATGTCATTTCAGGACGAATCGGAAGCCTTCCGTTCACTCCAAAGGCTGCTGGGCGATCAAACCGTGCAACTGATCGACACCTACGACGCCATTGAGGGGGCGCGCAAAACGGCGCAACTGGGGCGTCCGCTGTGGGGTGTTCGGCTCGACAGCGGGGACCTGCTGAAGCTTTCGCTCGAAGTCCGCCAGATTCTGAACGACGCCGGTTTGCAGGAAGCACGCATCATGGCGAGCGGAGATCTGGATGAGCATCGCATAGCGGCGCTGGTATCCGCTGGCGCTCCGATTGATTCTTTCGGCGTGGGGACAGAGCTTGCGACATCGGCCGACGCACCGGCCATGGGCATGATTTACAAGATCGTGGAACTGGAAGAAGAAGGGCGGCTGCGCTACACGGCGAAGAACAGCGAAGGTAAGCCTTCCATTCCAGGCGCGAAGCAGGTATGGCGCGCACCGGATGGCGACACGGTTTCCCTGGCGACCGAGACCGTTGCCAGCGCGGTACCGCTGCTGCAGCCTTTGATCCGCAACGGGCGGCGCGTGGGGCCTGTGGAATCCATCGAAACCATGCGCTGCCGGGCCACCGAGACACGGCGGAATGTCTCGGCCAATCACCCCGTCCGCCGCAGCGCCGCGCTGGAGTCTCTAGTCCGCAAGATGCAAGATCATGTCACTCGCCTTTCTTGATATCGATACGCAGATCGATTTTGTGTTCCCCGCCGGCGCGCTCTATGTGCCCGGCGCGGAGCGAATTCTGCCAACGATCGCCCAGTTGAACCAGTACGCGATGGATCACGGAATCCCGCTGGTTTCGACGGCCTGCGCGCATGCCGAAGACGACGCCGAGTTCCACACGTGGCCGCCTCACTGCATTCTGGGAACCGTGGGTCAGGGGAAACCCGCGGCGTTGCTGGTGGGGCAGCGCATCTTTGAAAAGCAGACGACCGATCTGTTTTTGTCGGCTCACGCGGACGCCCTGCTCGCCGAACTGAATGCCGACGAGTTTGTGGTGTATGGCGTGGTGACGGAAATCTGCGTCAAGGCCGCTGCGCTGGGCCTGCTACAGCGCGGCAAACGCGTCATCGTGGTGGAGGACGCCATCATGCACCTCGACCCGGCTGCGGCCGCAAGCTTCTTCGCGGAACTGAAAGCGGCGGGCGGAACGCTATCCACCAGCAGGGACGTTTGCCTAAAGTAATCATCGCCGGCGGAGGGCTCGCGGGACTTTCCGCGGCCGCCGCTCTCGGCAGCGCGGGCTTCGAAGTCGAACTGTTCGAAAGCCGGGCTTTCTTTGGAGGCCGCGCCACGTCCTGGCCGGTGAGCGCGACTGAAGCAGAGGTGATCGATAACTGCCAGCACGTTCTGATGAAATGCTGCGTGAACCTGCGCGACTTCTACAAACGCCTGGGCGTGGAGAACGATATCCACTATTTCGACCAGTTCCATTTCATTGAGCCGGGCGGCCGGATGTCCGTGATGAAGCGCGGCATCTTCCCCGCCCCGGCTCACTTCACGGAGTCTTTCCTCTGCATGAAGTGCTTCAGCGTTGCCGATAAGCTGGCCATCTTCCGGGCGATGCTGGCGATCCGGCGCGAGCAGAACCGGAAAGATCTCGACGACATCAGCATGCTCGAATGGCTGCGGGAAAAACGGCAGACACACGGCGCAATGGAACGCTACTGGAAGCCCATCCTCTATAGCGCGATCAGCGAGGAACTGGACGGCATGGCGGCAGCGCATGCCTTTCAAGTGTTCCTGCTGGGGATGTTCGCCCGCCGTGACTCCTACGAACTGGGCGTGCCGACCATCCCGCTGCGGGAGCTGTACAGGCCGGATGCCTGGTCGCGAATGGGGGTCGTCACGCTTTCGAGCCGCGCGCCGGTGGAGCGGATCGTCTTCGAAAATGGCCGCGTAGCAGGCGTTCAGTGTGGTGGGGTATTGCAACAGGCCGATCATTACATCTCCGCGCTTTCGTTTGAAAAGCTGGGGCAAGCTGCGCCGGATGCGCCCGTTGACATCACGGCGTTCCGCCATTCGCCGATCACCGGCATCCACCTTTGGTTCGATCGGCCCGTGACAAACCTGCCGCATGCCACACTGCTCGACCGCACCATTCAATGGATGTTCAACAAACAGGAAGGCCGTTATCTCCAAATCGTGGTGAGCGCTTCCCGCTCGCTGGTGGAAATGCCGAGGCAGGCTGTGATCGACCTGGTGGTGCGCGAACTCGCCGAATTCCTCCCCCTGGTGAAGGAGGCGAAACTGGAACGCGCCCAGGTGATCAAAGAGGTGCGGGCGGTGTTCTCCGCCGCCCCGGGGCTGGAAGTGAAACGTCCTCTGGCGGCGACAAGCGTGCCCAATTTTTTCCTGGCGGGCGATTGGACCAAGACCGGTTGGCCCGCCACCATGGAAGGCGCGGTGCGCAGCGGCTACCTGGCGGCGGAAGCCGTAGCGCGCGCGGCGGGCGTTCCACAGACATTCCTTCTTCCCGACATCGCATAATGAGGGATATGCGATTGTTCATCCGCAGCGGTTGGCTTCTGGCGTGCCTCGCGACCGCAGCTTTGGCGGGTCCGCCGATGGCCAAAGTGACCATACACGTGGCCGCCGCTACATCGGGCAAGCCAGTGGAACGAGCCAGTGTGGTGGTTCGCCTGGAAAAAGGCCGCTCACCGGCGCGTCTCTATAAGAAGATGGTCACGAACTGGGAGACACGCACCAACCAGGAGGGCGATGTGACTCTGCCGGCGATCCCGCAAGGACGTATTCGAGTGCAGGTGATCGCGGCCGGCTTCCAAACGTACGGCGATTTTTCGGAAGTGGATTCGGAAGCGAAGACCATTGACGTGAAGCTGAATCCACCGCAGCCGCAATACACGGTGAAGTAAGGCGGTGGACGCCCGACTACTGGATGGTCACGTTCACCGGATTCGCTGCGATTCCGTTGGCCACTAATTGAACCGTGACGTTTCCGTCCCCTGCCAACGAAGCGGGTATCAGCACGTTCGCCTGATCCAAACCGGCAAGGGTCCCTTGCGGCCCGGCGTATGCGACCGTTGCGTTCACACCGCCGATTGTCACCGACACCCCGGACGTTCCTGCCGCCTGAAACCCAGTGCCAAACAGAATCAAATACGTCTCGTCGCCGGACCCGCCTAAAGCGATCGGGCTGGGCACGATCGCTCCCGAACCGTTTATGGAAAATACATTTCCGTAGGTCTGGGTGGTGCCGGAAACCGTCAAGATATCGGCCGCCGCAAGGGCCGATGCATTCAATTCGAAGACTCCGGGCGCGACAAGGCCTATTTGAACTGTCTCGCCGGAAACCGTCCCATCACCGCTCGAAACGTATAACTCCGCCGAACCCAAAGCCACTCCCAAGGGAACCTCGAAATTCACCTGCCCGGGAGACACGTAGAGGAGCGGAGCAGCCCATATATTTCCGTTGGAGTCGACAATCGAAACCGACGTGCCCCCATCAGTGAAAGGCAGAGGGAGAGTGGTCGCGCCCGGCGTGCTCGACGCCAGATCGGTTCCATAAGCGGTCGCGAGCATTCCAGGCGCGATCCCGACGGCTAGTGAATAGGCCGATGACACGACGGCGACAGACTGAAATGCCGGATGGTAGATCTGCACGTTGGAATACACCGTGCCCTGTCCGGCGGCGCCGTTGTTGGATCCTCCAAAGCAGTAAAGAAGATTGTCCACGGTAGCGGATCCGGCGTTGATCTGCGCCAAAGGTGCCGGGGCGAGAGTGGTCCATTGGTTCTGCGCCAGGTTGAACGATTCGGTAACGCTCACGGGGGAACCATTCGTTCCCATCGCGAAATATAGCTTTCCCGAGATCGTTGCGAAGCAGCCGGCCTGTCGCGCGGTTGGGTCGGGCGCTAAAGCCGTCCACGAATTGCTGGACGTGTTATATCCCTCGTTATCTCCGGTCACGCCGCCGGAACTGGTCAGGCCGCCGACTGCCACAATCGCGGAGCCTAAAAGTCCCGTCGCCGGTTCAGACTTGCCGACAGACAGCGGGCTCTCTTCAGCCCATATATCAGTGGCTGGATTGTAGCTTTCGACGGTTGTGAGCCGGTCGCTTGAACTGTTATATCCGCCAATCACGTAAATAATTCCGTTCGCCACTACGGCATCGATACTGTCCCTCGGCGTTGGCATGGACGATTTCGTCGTCCAGGTGTTGCTGGCCGGGTCGAACGCCTCCACGACGGTCAACTGGTTGCCGTTCGAGTTCCCACCGATGACGTACAGAATATTATTGACGACAGCGCTCGCGGGAACGAATCGCGCGGTTGGCATCGCAGGGCCGGCGGTCCAGCTATTCGTGTTGGGGTTGTAAATCTGGTTGATGCTCACAGAAGCGCCGTCCTGGATCGCGCCCCCCACCACATAAACGAGCCCTCCGATTACTCCCGTGGCGGGGCCCTGGACCGCGCTCGGCAAGGGAGCGCCGGTTGTCCATGTGTTCGGACCTTGCGCGAGCGCCGGGACTGTCACGCTTATCGCCGCGACCAAAAATAGGAGTAGGGAAGTTCTCACGCTGCCATTATAAGCGTGGTTACTCTGACTGGACGGAGAGCTGCGTATGTCCCCAGCTATTCGCTCAGCCTCGTTGTCCAGAGGATCCAATGAGCCGCGAGGTTGCGGATCAGCAAGACGCTGTGATAGCGTACGTATCACAAACGTGCTCCGCCCCATTATCGGATCGATTCTGCTCTCCGCGCTTCTCTCCTCAACCGCATCCGCTCAAAAGGAAAACGACGACGGCATCCCGACCTTCGGAACCACAGTGGTGGTGCCGTTTGGGCTCGCGGGAGATCTTTATTACCTTCCGCCGGACACTCCGGTTCTGCCCAACTTCGACAAGATGGTTCCCGTGGGACGAATTTACACCAACCACCTGAACATTCCGGCGCGCGAGTTCAGTGGCGGGTTCCCCGGGGTGACTTCGCGAATCGAGTGGTTCGCGATTGATTACAACGGACGGTTTTGGGTGGAGAACGCGGGCAAGTACACGTTCAATCTGCTGTCCGACGACGGGTCGCGGCTGTACATCGACGACCGGCTGGAGATTGACAATGACGGCATCCACGCCTCGGTGTCCATTGCAAGCAGCGTGAACCTGAAGCGCGGAATCCATAAGATCCGGATTGAGTATTTTCAGGGACCGCGATATCTGCTGGCGTTGGTGCTTTCGGTTCAGGCTCCGGGAGACAAATGGAAGACCTTCAACACAGACGATTTCAAACCGCCTTCGAATACGTCGACGTGGAGCGAGGCGGATCGCAAGGCGCTTGAGGAGTTGCAGCGGGAACCCTCGCGCAGGGTGAAGAAGAGCAACAAGGAAGCGGCCTCCGAAGAAGCGGCGATGGAGAGACTGAAAAGTGCGGCGCTGCCCCAGGATTTTGAATTCCGGAGCACGGTGCTCAAGTTTCCGCACGGAGAGAAGGACGGAAAGACCGATCTGACGGTGGCGTACGAGGTGCCTCTGGAGAGCTTGCGGCCCAAGGTGGACGAGCGGGCGGAAACACGAACCTGGCGCTTTCTGCTGATCGCCGTGATTCGCGACGCCGAAGGCAAATTCGTGGACGAGATGCGTACGGATGTCCCTTTCGCAGTACCGGATGGGCAGGCCAAAACCATGGCGGGCCGCTACTTCACGTACGCGAAGAACTTCAGCCTGAGCGCCGGGAGGTATCGAATCACAGCGGCCGTGATGGATCGCGAGTCGGGAAAGCTGACCGGCGCGACGAGCGAGGTGGAGATGGGCGCGAGCGCGGGCGGGCTCAGCATGAGCAGCCTGGTGATGGTGGATCATCTGCAGCGCGCTTCGGCGACGGGGGCCGCCGATCCACTGGTGTATCGAGGAGACCGGCTGGTGCCGATGCTTTCGCGGACCATCGCGGTCGGGGAACAGAGAACCGTTTATTTCCTGGCGAAAGCGGACACTGCAATAGCGGAGAAACCGCAACTGGAGGTCGAGTTATTGGTGGACGGCCAGTCGGCCGCCAAACAAGTGGGGGCGATGCCGGAGCCGAATGAGGCTGGATTGATTCCGATGAGCTTTGTGGCGCCGGTGCGGGCGGGCCATTGCGAATTGCGGCTGACGGCGGTGCAGGGTTCGAACCGCGCCACGGAAAGTATCGCTTACGAAGTGGCTGGCGCTCAGTAGTTAGTTAGCTGGCGGCCCGCGTTACAATCTGTTCGATAGCGTACGGTCCAACCCATTGGCGGTGAAGATGCGTACGGTTCAGGAGAACATTTGGTGCGTCAAACATTCGTAGGTCTACTGGCATTCATCAGTTGCATCGGCGCCGCTTCCGCAGGCGACAGAGAAATCAAAGTAAGTGACAGGCTGCAAGCTTCGGCCGAAACAGTAACGGAGATGATGCAGGCTTCCGATCAAGGCATCCCTCACGACCTTCTCGACAAAGCGCGTTGCGTGGTTGTCGTGCCTGGGATGAAGAAGGCCGGATTCATCGTCGGCGCGAAATACGGGCGCGGGTTTTCCTCGTGCCGCAGGCATGGCGGCACCGGCTGGGGAAGTCCGGCGGCCATCTATATGGAAGGCGGGAGTGTCGGGTTTCAGATTGGCGCTTCGGAGACCGATGTGATCCTGCTGATCATGAATGACGGCGGGATGAAGCACCTGTTATCGGATAAGTTCACGCTGGGCGCAGATGCAACAGCGGCGGCGGGCCCTGTGGGCCGCGACCTGAGCGCGCACACTGACGCGATGATGAACGCGGAGATCCTGTCCTATTCGCGATCGCGCGGGTTGTTTGCGGGCCTCTCTCTGGAAGGCGCTTCGCTTCGACCGGACGAGCGAACGAACCAGGAAATCTACGGGCATGATGCTACAAATCATGAAATTCTCGGCGGAGACTTCCAGACCCCATCGGTGGCGGCCGGGTTTCAAAAAGCGCTGAATCACATGTCGGCGAAGCGCAGCTAAGCGTCCGCCAGGCAGCGGCTAAAAGCGCTCGACTGGGAAATGAGATGGCAACGAGAGAAGACATACTTGAGCATCTCGTTGAGGAATTCCTAATTCACCGGGGCTACTTCGTGCGCCACAACGTCAAGTTCCTCCCAAGGAAGGACCACGCCAACTACAAAACCAGGCTCGATTTCCAACCATAGCGACATCGATGTCTTGGCGTTCAACCCGCTCCTGAAGGGCGAGGACCGCGTGTGGGCCGTGAGTTGCAAAGCTGGCAGTCGGGCTTCGATCCGGCAGTGAAGAGATCGCCGAGATAGAACAGAGCAAAATNNACGAGACCTCGATGGCGACGCTGAACTGTGGGAGAATCATCCCTCGTTCTGCGCCGCGATGGCAGGCAAGCTGATCACGCTGCGTGACATGCTCGAAGAGGTATACGGGCAGCTTAAGACCACATTGGCCGGCACGGAACTCGGACGGACTGTTGAGGTGAGTCCTCATAGCCCCTTGTGGTATCCATTATTCGGACGGAACAGGCGAGGGAGGCTGTCCGAAATATGCAAACGAAGATCGGACAATCAATGCAGGGCCATCGCGGCTCCAAGCTTGATGTCAGGGGAGCCATCCTCGACCGCATTCGGCCCGATAAATCCTTCCTTGTTTGGACGCCGAATGACTTTTTGGATCTCGGTACGTACCAGATCCGCCGTCGATAAGGCACTCCAACGCCTCGCGCTTTCGGGTGACCTCAGGCGCATCGATCGCGGAATATACGACGTTCCGCGTGTCAACGCGCTGACCGGGCAACCGAGCACGCCCAATTACTCCTCAATCATTGGTGCGGTCACGCGCAGAGAGAAGGCCAGGTTTCTTCCCGACGGGATGACGGCCGCCAATCAACTGGGCCTCACTGACGCCGTGCCCGCCAAAATCATAGTCCACACAGATGCGCGGCTCCGCCCGATTCAACTTCACAGACTCGTCATCGACTTCAAACTGACCGCTCCGAGCCGACTCTATTGGGCGGGACGGCCGGCGATGCGCATCGTTCAGGCCCTTCACTGGCTCCACGACATGCTTCCAGCCGATGGCGATTCGATCCTTAAGAAAATCCGAAAAATTCTGGAAGACCCAAAACAGGGGAAGAGTCTCGCGCGGCCAACCGCAAGGGCTCGGTGCCCGCTCCCGATGCGATTTTTCCCATTGCCACCGATGGCTCCGCGAGACCCGCGCGATGAATCCTGGCTTTTCGGAGTTCCTTGAAGCAACGCCGCAGGATCGCCGAGACGTCTTTCTCAGTGCTGCGGCTCGACTCGGCACGCCGGCACAGAACGTCGAAAAAGACTTCTGTGTCACCTGGACTCTCGACGTCCTTTTTAATGGCCTGCCTGCTGGCCATCCGCGATTTCTCTTCAAGGGCGGAACGTCGCTCTCGAAAGCCTAAGGGGTGATATCGCGAATTTCCAAAGACATCGACATCACCGTATTTCGGGAGGACCTCGGGCAGGCAGCGTCCGTTCAAGAGCTTACGAACATGAGCCGAAAGAAGCGCGAGGCGCGGATCGATGCAATCAAGGACGCCTGCCGCGGTTACATACAGCACACGCTCGCCAGGCAATTCACGGAGATTGCGCAGGAGACTCTCGCCCAGTCGAACATTGAGCCGAACGGTCCCGGCGTTGCCGTTGATCCCGACGATCCCGATGGTCAGAGTTTGTTGTTTTGGTATCCGACAGTAACGACGGGACAGGGCGATTATATTTGTCCCGCGGTGAAGATTGAATCCGGAGCCAAATCGGCGCTCGATCCGCATGAGGAGTTGATTATCGTCCCTTATGTTTCAGAGGAGGTGCCCCGACTTCGGCTGGCCGCTGCGGGCGTGACGACGGTCGTCGCGGAGCGAACTTTCTGGGACAAGATCGTCATCCTGCACGGTGTAAGGAACTGGTTTGAGAAACGGGGCGTGTTGCGTGGGCGGGGGCAGCGAGTATCTCGCCACTATTACGACGTACATCGCATTTCCCAATCAGAGCTCGGTGCGCGTGCAGTCGCAGACCGCGAGCTCGGCGCCGACTGCGTCGCTCACGCCCGGATGTTGTTCAACAGCCCGGACCTCGGCCTCAATCGGGCCGCTCCAGGAACGTTCTCTTTATCTCTGACCAAAGCGATGTTGGAAGAGCTACGGCGCGACTACGCTCGAATGACGGGAATGATTATCGGTGCGCCGCCGAAGTTTGACGAGGTAATGGCGTCGGTTGCCGCTGTTGAGAATGGGAAAAATCGGTAGCCGGTATGGATAGTACCGCCTACACAATGTGCAGGGCCTTATTCGGGGCTTCCAGCTTTTCCCGAAGGCGCGACAGCGAGTGCCACAAAGTTCGCGTGATCATCTCGATTCTTGAGAAAGGCCAAGCATGGCAGACGGCAGCGTCGGCTTTCAATCCGTAGACGGCAGACCATCATCCAGCCACTTCATTTTCGACCAGGAGACTGACGACCCCTATAGCTACTTGTTGTTCGAGTTCACGATCNNCCGATGGCCTGGCGCACGCGAGGGGCACCAAACTTTTGCTTTTCTCAACCGATTCTGAACGCGCCATTCTTGAGGAACTCTCGAATCTTCATGAAGACATCAAGGTCGATCCTTCCTAACGATTGCCCCCAAATAGGGTCGTCGAACGCAGCGTTGCCCAACGTGTCTGCCGCCCGTGACATTTCACTGGCTTCGCCATCGGAAACAATTGTTCCACCGGCGATATATGCTGAACGGGATCTAGGTGTGAGCAGCGCCAAGAGTCAGCGCGTGTGCCCGCGCCGGCTCAATCATCAGATACAACCCAAACAGCGGCGGCTCCGCCGAGTGTCCCCAACGGCTGAGCTTCCAGCGCGGCAGTAGATAGCGCACGTCCGGGCGGCCCTTCAGGTCGAGAGTGATGTGATAAGTGCCGCAGTAGAACTTCTGAGAGAAGCCGGCCAGCGGTGGGTATAGCCAGTTGGTTCCGTCCCGTGAGCCCAGAATGGATAAGTCCAAACTATGCTGCTGCAGGATGTGCGTAATCTCGAGGGTGATGGTGAGCTGCGATTCATGCGAAGCGTCCAACTCGAAAGGCGTGCCAGCGCCGGATTCGCTGACTTCAATTTCCGGTAGTAAGAGAACAGGAAGCACGACAAACCTCCGTCGAGCCAACGGTCTCAAGGCTTGTCAAGCTGCCTGAGCCGCGTGCCTGATTCCCTCAGCGTATCGTAAGATTTGCAAAAACAAAAGCGAACCTGGCCCGAATTCTTTTCCTTTTCGTAAAAACTTGAAGCGGGCACCACAGCGACTCCCGGCGACAACACCAAGCGCTGGGAAAACTCCCGGTCATTTAAGGTCCGGGCAGCATGAGGGATATCTGCCATCACGTAATACGCGCCCGCTGGAGGGTAACAGAGAAACCCGGTCTCGCTCAAGATGTTCAATAGATAGTCGCGGCGTCCTAAGTAATCGGCGGCTAAGTGAGTGTAATAAGAGTCACCTATTGTAAGTGCGATTGCGCTCGCTTGCTGGAGGGGCGCCGCCGCGCCGACAGTAAGAAAGTCATGAACCTTACGAATGGTGTTGGTGATTTCAGGCGCGGCGATTACCCAGCCGACGCGCCACCCGGTGACCGAGAATGTCTTGCTCATGCTGTTTACCAGCACCGTCCGCTCGCGCATTCCGGGCAAGGTGATGATCGGGATATGTTGGGCACCGTCGTAAACGATGTGCTCGTAGATTTCATCTGTGAGAGCCAGCGCGTCGTGCTCCTGGCACAATTCGGCGATGAGGCTCAGTTCTTCGCGGGAGAAAACCTTCCCGGTGGGGTTATGCGGCGTGTTGATGATGATGGCCCGCGTTTTGGCGGTGAACGCCCGGCGCAATTCCTGTTCGTCAATCGACCAATCGGGCGCATGGAGGCGCACCAGTTTGCGCGTCGCCCCGCAGAGTCTGGTATCGGGCGCATAGTTTTCATAGAACGGCTCGAAGACCACCACCTCATCGCCTGGATCTGCCAGGCCCAGCAGCGCCGCGATCATGCCTTCGGTTGCGCCGCAGCAGACCGTCACTTCGCGCTCGGGGTCCACTTCCAACTGGTAGGTGGCGAGGTATTTTGCGGCGATGGCATCCCGCAGCGCTTTGGACCCCCAGGTAATGCTGTACTGGTTCACGTCGGCACGAACGGCTTCGCAGGCGGCTTCTTTTAGCCAATCAGGCGCTGGAAAATCCGGGAAGCCCTGCGCCAGATTCACTGCGCCGTGCCGTACGGCGAGCCGCGTCATTTCGCGGATCACCGATTCCGTAAAATCCCGCGTTCGCTCGCTGCCGATTCTGGTTAAGGGCGTCACGCCAACCAATGTAGCGCGATTGATTCGATCGCGAAGCCCGTTCGGTCTATGCTGGTTTTTGCACTGGAAGACGAAAGCGGCGATTCAACGGGCCTTTGCGCGACTGCCTTTCGGCAGCGAGACAGCCTACTACCAACTGCAGCGCCTGGGCGGGAACCTTCGCCATCCCGAATCCCCTCTAACGATGTTCCGACACGCAGCGGCAATTTTCGAGGAACTGGCGAGGCTGGGCGCTCCGGTGAATGGCGCGCGAGTGCTGGAAGTGGGAACCGGTCATCGCATTAATATGCCGATTGCGTTCTATCTGGCCGGCGCGGCGTCTATCGTCTCCACCGATCTGTTCCCCATCCTGAAGCGACCGCTGGTAATGGAAATGGTGCGCGACCTGGTGACCCACGGGGATGCGGTCAAAACCATTTTTGCAGCGCATGGGGCAGATGCGGTTCGCGAACGACTGGCGCGTCTCGCCGAAGCAGCGTCATTCCGGGACCTGGCCACATGCATCGGTCTCGACTACCGCGCACCCTGCGACGCTACCGGGACGGGTTTCGAAGCGAAGTCCGTCGACATCCATTTCTCTTACACCGTGTTCGAACATATCCCGCGGGACGTTCTGGTGGCGATCCTCCGCGAAGGTTCGCGGCTGGTTTCAGACCGGGGACTCCTCTGCCATCACATCGACCTTTCCGACCATTACTCGCATTCGGACGGCAGTATCGGCAAGATCAACTTCCTGCAGTTTTCGTCGGAACGGTGGAAACGTATCGATAATCCGCGGTTTGGCTATCAAAACCGATTGCGCGTAGCGGATTACCGTGCGATTTATGAGGAAGCATCGCAGGAGATGCTGGCCTGTTTAACAACGGTGGATCAGAATGCGATCGAGAGCCTTGGTCAGGGCTTCCCGCTGGCGCCGGAATATCAAGCGACCGATCCGGGGATTCTGGCGACGGTGGGGGTAACGGCAATTTCTAAGCCGCGACGCCCGCCATCCACGCTCGAATCGATGGAATAGCTTTCCGCGCGGCGTCAGATCCGGCCGCGATCATGGCGCTCGAACTCTTGAAATCGTGCCAGGGCCATGCGCTCACGTCGGGCACAATCACCAGATCGGACGACTTGCGCCACGAATCTTCGGTCCGCATCTGCAGAATCTGCATCGACCGGCTCATCACTTCCACCATGTTGCTCGGCTCCGCAGTGCCGGAATCATGCGGAATGCACACCGAGATCACGCGGGCCGCGCCCATGCCGCGCACTACACTCGCAGGCACTTCCATACTGATCGCACCATCCGTCAGAATCTGACGATTCCAGCGGACCGGCTGATAAATCCCAGGGAATGCGCAACTTGCGCGCAGAGGCAGGCGGACATCGCCGGACCCGCTGAACAAGACCGCGTTACCCGTCTGCAGATCGGTCGCGCCCACCGCCAGGGGAATGCGCATGTCCTCAAACTTGTCTTTTTTCAGCAGGCGCGCCAGCAATTTGGCCATGCCGTCGGTACAGCAGAAGCCGAGTTTTGAAAACGTCCAGCGGGCAACATCGCCAAAGCGAAGGGCCGTGCCCACGCGGGCGATTTCCTCGGGAGTGGTTCCGCTTGCAAACGCCGCAGCGACCAGCGCACCCGCGCTGACACCGGCGATATATTGAATTGGAATCTTCTCTTCCTCAAGCACCTGCAGCACGCCGATGTGCGCCATGGCGCGTGCGAAGCCGCCGCCCAGGGCAAGACCCAGAGCGGCCGGTTGCTTCCTCCGAAAGAACAACTGATGCAGTCCGTTCATCGTGTGGCGTCCGATCCACTACTATTGCTTTAGATGGGCAATTTTGCTACCAAGTTTCAGCGCAGATGTATACTGCTGCTCCCCGTCCTGTTTCTGCTAGCCGGCGCGCGGGCGCAACAGACCTTTCCCGGTTCCGAAGATACGCGGCAGGCGCTGGAGAAGGCGCAAACCGTTGGGAGCGCTTTGATGATCGCGGCCCACCCGGATGACGAAAACACGGCCGTTCTCGCCTGGCTCGCGCGCGGACGCCATGTGCGGACCGGTTATCTTTCCTTAACCCGCGGCGAAGGTGGACAGAACCTGCTGGGTCCCGAGCAGGGCGACGCTCTCGGCGTTTTGCGCACCCAGGAGCTGCTGGACGCGCGGCGCATCGACGGCGCTCAGCAGTTCTTCACCCGCGCCATCGATTTCGGGTTTTCAAAGAGTCCCAAAGAAGCGATCGCCAAGTGGGGCCACGATGAAATTCTCTCCGACATTGTGTGGGTGATTCGCCGATTCCAGCCCGACGTGATCATCCTCCGTTTTTCCGGGACGCCCAGGGACGGCCACGGTCACCATCAGGCCTCCGCCATTCTGGGCAAAGAGGCTTATGAAGCAGCGGGCGACCCGGCGCGCTTTCCCGAGCAGCTTCAATATGTGAAGCCGTGGCACGCCAAACGGCTGGTTTGGAACGCGTTTGCGTTCACGGCGGAACAGGAAAAGGAAACACAAAAGCTGGGGAGCAAAATCAAAGTGGACGCCGGTGTTTTCAACCCGGTGCTGGGCCGTTCCTACGCCGAAATCGCCGCGATCAGCCGCAGCCAGCATCGCAGCCAGGGCATGGGCGCGGGGCTGCACCACGGTCCGCAAACGGATTATTTTGTCCCCGTCGAAGGCGACGCCGCGACCAAAGATCTTTTTGACGGGATCGACATTTCGTGGAACCGGGTGGAAGGCGGCCGCGCCGTCGGCGAAGCGCTGTCGCGCGCCCTGGCGGCTTACAATCCGGAACACCCCGAGCGCATTCTTCCCCAACTGGTGGAAGCGCGAGAACTGGCGGGGAAGCTCGCCTCCAGTGAACGCACGGAAGAAAAGCTCGGCGAAATCGACCGGCTGCTGGCGCTGTGCTCAGGTCTCTGGCTGGATGCGGTGGCCGACAAGCATTCCGTAGTCCCCGGCGGTTCGTTGAAGGTTACGCTGACGGCCCTGAAGCGATGCACGTCTCACGTGACCTGGAAAGACGCTGTCGTCAAGGGTCTGGGTGAAGATCATCGCCAGGAAGTGAAAGCCGAACTGGGACCGGACGAGCCGGTTTCCAAAGACATTCAAGTGGCGGTTCCCGCTGACGAGCCCTATTCGCAGGCGTTTTGGCTCAAACAACCGCGCAGCGCCGATGTGGATCGCTACGTGGTGACGGATCAGAAATTGATTGGGCGGCCCGACCCGGTTCCAGTGCTGACCGCGGATCTTGACCTCGATATCGCCGGGGCGAGCGTCACTCTGCACCTGCCGGTGATCTTCCGTTATGTGGATCACGTACGGGGCGAACTGACGCGGCCGATTGAAGTGGTGCCGCCTGTAGCCGTGGATCTGCCGGAACGCGCAGTCATGTTTCCAGACGACCAGGCGCGGCGGATCGTGGTGCAGGTGCAGGCTCTATCGGCGCCGGTTTCGGCGTCCATTCAATTTCATGTGCCGCCAGGCTGGACGGCCGACAGCTCTTCCAGCGATGTTCATTTCGACGCCGAGGATGAGCAGCGTGAGATCACGTTCCTGGTGAAGCCGCCGGCCGGGCAAACTCCGGCGAGCGGGAAATTCCGGGCGGCGGTGGTGGTGAATGGCAAGGACATTTCCACCGGCCTTCAAAACATCGCCTATGATCATATTCCGCCGCAAGTGATCTTTCGACCTTCCGAGGGCGCGCTGCGACCGTTGAACCTGCGCGTGCTGGCACACAACATCGGCTACGTGATGGGCGCGGGCGATGCGGTTCCCGAGGCCATCCGCCAAATGGGCTGTACCGTAACGCTGCTTTCGGAAAGCGACCTGCTGGAAGGGGACCTTTCGCGCTTCGACGCCATTGTCACGGGTGTTCGCGCCGACAACACGCGTCCCGACCTGCGAGCCGCCAAGCCCCGCCTGATGGATTATGTGCGCAACGGCGGAACACTCATCGTGCAGTACAACGTACCGGAATACGCGCGTTTTGGGGACAATTCGGAGAAGCCCGGCGAGCTCTGCCCGTATCCCATGCAGATCTCGCGCGACCGCGTGACGGACGAAGATTCCCCGGTCAGTTTCATCGACCCGCACTCGCCGCTTCTGACCACGCCCAACGCGATTGGACCAGACGACTTCAATGGCTGGGTGCAGGAGCGCGGCCTTTACTTCGCCAGCAAGTGGGACTCCCGCTATTCCGCCGTAATCGCCACGCACGATCCGGGCGAGGAGTTCCTGCCCGGCGGAATGCTGTTCACACATTACGGCAAGGGGACGTACGTGTTTACGGCTTATTCTTGGTTCCGGCAACTGCCGGCGGGCGTGCCGGGGGCGTATCGAATTTTTGCGAATTTGTTGAGCGCTGGAAAATAGGGCGTCTCTATTGCACCCAAACGGAAATCGTTTGGCTTTGTGCCCCGTTAGCCGACGTGACAAACAACGATGTCTCCCCAGGCGGCGTGGCCGCCGGAATTTGCAGATTGATCTGATCGAGCCCCGCCAATCCCTGGGTGACTCCCGCGTAGGCCGGCATCAACTGCGATCCCGATCCCAGCGTGACGGTCACCGCATTCGCCGAGGCGTCTGCTCCCGGCGCAGCCTCGCCGGTGTCAATCGGCGTGAGTGGACTTCCCAGCCCGGTGGCATACAAAATCACGTAATCCCCCGGGGCAACTGGATTCGCAACCGTATTGAGCAAGTTGTTCGCGAAGTTCACCGCAGCCGGGTAGAGTCCCGGCACTGCCGCCGAAACAGGGACACTCACCGCGACGCTGTCCGTACCGGTGTCCACCACGACACTGGTCTCCGATTCGCCAGCCACCTCGTAAGGCACCTGAACGTTGATCTGACCGGCCGCGGCATAGAAAAGCGGAGCGGGAATTCCGTCGAACCGTACGCTGACTCCTTCCACCTGATCGGTCAGGTAGCCGGCCGTGGTGAACGCGCCGAACAGGCCTGACGCGGGGCCCATATTGGTTCCGAACATTGCCGCAATTTCACCCGGCGCGACCGCGCTGCTGGCGAAGCTGAAGGCGTTTCCGATCCCGTTCGCAGGGAACGAAGGCGCGGCCGGCAGCACCTCGATTCCGCCGGAGAATACTGCCGAGTTCCCGTTATAGTCGATCAGCAGACTGGCGGTCGTCAGCTCTGAGACCGACGGCATATTCAGCGAAAGCTGACATTGGTATTTGCCTTCAGACGAGGAAGAGCGGAAAGATCCCGGAACGATGGTGAATGGCCCGACGGCCTTGAAATTCGCGTCCGTCACGGTGGAGGGAAGACCGGTCGCAATGAACACGAAGAAGACGGTCTCCCCGCCTGCGATGCTTGTTGGCCCGGTGTAGATCTCGAAACTGGCGCCGGCGGTGGCCGTTGCTCCCGAATAATCGATCTG
The DNA here is from genome assembly GCA_003136675.1 of Bryobacterales bacterium. Classification (GTDB taxonomy): domain Bacteria; phylum Acidobacteriota; class Terriglobia; order Bryobacterales; family Bryobacteraceae; genus Bog-113. The sequence continues at coordinate 48,019 of PLFE01000088.1, read as the reverse complement.
GATGGGCGACACTCCCACCGGCGCGGAGAGCGCCACGGGGGTCGGTTGGCCGGCGGTCACGTTGACGAGAGACGGTGAGGCGAACCCCCCGGCGATCACCGGCTGCCAATCGGTATCCACCTCGCTGGCAGTCAGGTAAACATTGGCCGCCTGGACCTGCCCGTTCAAAGGCTCCGCCCAGACGTAATAGCTGCCGGGCGGAACGGAGAAGGAGAATGTGCCGTCCGCGATGCTCGAAAAGCCGCCGATGATTTGCCCGCTTACCGGGTCCTCCGCGGAAATCAGCGCGCCCCGCAGAGCTTTCCCCGTCGTATCCCGCATTGTCCCGGTAATGGTTCCGTAGGCGTTGCCAACCGGGTACAGCGAGGATGCGAACGCGATATCGTCGGGCTTCAGATGCGCCTGTGTGGTGAGCCCCGCATCGGTCGCCTGGAACATGGTGCCGGTCAGGACGCCGGAATGGCTGGAGCCGAGGGAGTGCCCCAATTCATGGGTCAAGATCGATTGGAGGTCTAAGGCGCTGGCATCGCCGGTTGTCGAGAACTGCTCTTTCGTGCTGAAGACGATATCGCTCTTGACGATCGAGCCGTCTGCATTGTACGACGTTATAGTCACCGCAAGCGCGCTGCCAAGGGCCTGCACCACTTCACTGCTGGAATCGAAGGAGATCACGTTGTTGGTCGGGGTCCCCTCAAGCAGGGTCGTGGTCTGCGGGATCGCGAAGTGAATGTTCGCCGTCGTCACCGAATTCCAACTGTCCATGGCGGCGATCGCGCCAGCCAGTACGTCGGTGCCCGGCGTGATCCACGGAACTCCATTGGCGTTATTCACGTTGGCTGAATCCACGTTGACCAGAAACTGAATGTTTGTGTTGTCCGTGCGGTAGGTGCGGGGGTTTGAATTGACATAGCCGAAGGATAGAGCGCTCACCGCGAACAACAGGGCCAAGGGTTTCATCTCGCGACCCTCCTCTGGTAGAGCTCAACCGCCCGCTGGCTCAGTTCCCGATACGTGATACCATCCAGCGACCCGATGCGTGTGCCGTTCGGGGTTCCACTTAAGTGATTCGGCAGATACCCGGCGCCCGCGCTTGAGTGCACCCGGTTGCTCTCGTCGACTGTAAACTTTCCCTGGCTCCATCCCACGGTGCGCTTGTCCCCACCCGGATACTGCTGCAGAAACAGCACGACATGCTCGCCGATGGTGTAGCGAACGGCGGATTCGACGCGCATGCCCTGGCCGTCCAGAACGCCACCCGGTTCGCTCATCACCACGGTGCTCGCCGGTTCACCGGCGATGACATCGTCCACGGCCACCTCATAGCGAGTCCAGATCAACTTGTGCTCGCTGCCCCAGGACGTCCATGACCTGGTGACGTGTCCGGACACAATCTGGGTGGATGAGGCAACCAAATCTTCAAAAGTGACCTCTTTGATGAGGGTCGCTGCGCAAGGAATAGCTATGCATACCAACGCGGCAATGGCCGGTGCTTTGGAAGTGAGAAACCGCACATAGCCATCCTATAACGAAAGGCGGCCCTCCGGGTATCCGGGGAATTCCTGTTATTTGCCGGAAGCGGGGACGGGCGTGCGCGATACCGGAGCCGATTGCACGGAAGCTGCCGGAGACGATGGCGGACTCGCCATGATCTGCGTGCTGTAGGTTTCGGATTCGAGGTTTCTGACCCCTAAAGCGGGATCGGGAAAGTTCCTTTCGTCCCGGACCCGCAGCAAAGGATCACCAGTCGGGGCGCAGCCGGAAAGCAGGAAGGCGACAGAACAGAGCAGTAACAGTTTCCGCATCGTTAACCTCTTTAAGAATAACCAAATGTGCGCTCAATGTCTTGTGTTGTCTCTGTGAGTTTCTTCAGGCGCCGCCGTAAGCCGCTCCAGGAACAGGTCGAGGAACTGGCGAACGTTCACGTCGGCGGCCACCTGAGTGGTCCCCGCGCCTTGACGGAAAATAGTGATTCCGTTCGTCAAGGGGCTGTTGGTCTCTACCTCCACTGCACCGGTCTGCGTCTCTACCAGGTTTGGGCGAATCACCGTGGCGACCGCCAGTGGATCGTGCAGGGTCGGGAACTGGCCGGGATTGGATGTCTGCCAAAGTTCGATCAATTGCATCAGGAAGTGCGAAGCGGGATTATTGGCCGCGCGCAGCTTCTCCAGATCCGGACCCTCCAGTTTGCACTTCCGGGTTACGTCCAGACCCACCGCCGTAATCGGCACGCCGGAAGCGAAAACCATTTGCGCCGCTACGCGGTCGCGCTGGATGTTGTATTCGGGGTAGTTCATCCGGAAAGCCCCACCCATCAACACGATGCGTTCAATTTTTCCCTTGATGCGCGGCTCCAGGCGCAACGCCAGGGCGATATTGGTGAGTGGACCTACCGGAATGACCGTCATTTTTTCCGGCGAGGCCATCAGCGTTTCGATAATTACGTCCGCCGCCCGGCGGTGCGCGGCCTCGGGCACCGTGTCGTCCACCGTCAGCAAACGGAACTGCGCCGCTTTGTCTTCGCGTTGCGGGTCGAGAAACGGCTGGGCCGCTCCTGTCGCGAGCGCCACGTCATGCCGGTGATAGAGACCGAGTTCCTTCCACGCGAGGCGCGTTCGGCTATCGACATCGTCGACCACGGTGGTCACCAGGCGGACGTCTAATTCCGGAGACTGCAGCGCGAGAGCTAACGCGAGCGCATCGTCAATGTCGTCGCCAATGTCGGTGTCGAAAATGACGGGAATCGGCTTCTGTGCCTGAACAAGGGCGGGAGCAGCGAGGAGAGTCAAAATCGCGATAGGCAGAAATCGGGAGAACATTCTGCCTTGAATTCTACAAGGTTGCTGAATGAGGGGCTTGCGGCCATTTGCCCGGCTGACCATTTCGAGCGCGAGGTCGACAATTTTGTAAATAGAATAGTTGAGAGTTCTCCGCACACCGCCGAACTGACTCAATGTAAGTTCAGGTTACCGTGCGTTCCCGAACAACCTATCCGATTGTTTGTGCGATCCTTCTAGCCGCCGTGCCGCGCGTTGCCGCGCAAATACAGAGGACGCCGAAGGTGGTGGTCGCTCGCGAAGTGAAACATGGCGTCTCCATGCCCGTGCGCGGGATACGAGCTACCGCGCCCATGACGCGCGAAGGCGAGTCTGACGATGGCCCCCTGCCGATTCCGTTTCGCCGGGTCAAAAACGCGCCGCTCCGCGATTATGCGCTCCAACCCAGCCAGCCGCAGTTGCTCGCCCCTCTCACGATTCTGAATTTCGCCGGACTCGGAAACGGAGCCTACGGTTCGGTTGACGATTTCATTCCCCCCGATACCAACGGCAGCGCCGGACTCACTCAATATGTCCAATGGGTGAACGGCGAGTTCGCCATTTTCAATAAAGCGACTGGCGCACTGGTCCAGGCGCCGGTATTTGCAAACCTGCTCTGGCAATCCCTGGGAGCGGACGACCCTTGCTATACGAACAACGCGGGGGACATCATCGCTCAATATGACAAGATGGCCAACCGGTGGGTGCTTTCCCAATTCACCGGCCGGAACGGTCCGCCTTACTATCAGTGCTTCGCCATCTCTCAAACCTCCGATGCAACGGAGTCCTACTGGCTTTATGAATTTGCGTTCACGGACTATTTCAACGACTACCCCAAGATCAGTGTCTGGCCCGACGGCTACTACGCCACATTTAATATGTTCGACGGGGACAATAACTTCCAGGGAGGACGGAACTGCGTCTATCAGCGCTCGGCCATGCTCGCGGGAAACGCGGCGACTTCGCAGTGCTTTACTCTTGCCGAGTACGGCGGGTTGCTTCCGTCGGACCTGGACGGACCCACGCCGCCTCCGGTGGGGGCCCCCAACTATATTCTCGGCCTCGACGGCAGCCTGGCCGCTCTCGACATGTTTTCTTTCCACGTCGATTGGGTGACGCCCGCCAATTCCATACTCACCGGACCCGTCAGCCTTGCCGTTATTCCTTTCACCCCGGCCTGTTACGGCGAAACCGATAATCAGGGAACGTGCGTCAACCAGCCCGCCACTGCACAGCAACTCGATTCGCTCGGAGACCGCATGATGTACCGTCTTGCTTATCGGAACTTCGGCGACCACGAGGCGCTGTTGGTGAACCACAGCGTCGATACGGGCACAGGCAACGTGGGCGTCCGCTGGTACGAGATTCATAATCCGAGCAGCAGTCCGTTCATTTATCAACAGAGCACTTACGCGCCGGATACAGACAGCCGTTGGATGGGCAGCATGGTCATGGATCATTCGGGCAACATTGCATTGGGATATGGCGTGTCGAGTTCCGCCACTTATCCATCCGTTCGCTTTACCGGCAGGCAGCCATTCGATGTGCTGAACACCATGGAATCCGAAACCAGCATGGTGATGGGCGCCGGCTCTCAGATTCCGCAGGACGGCGCGGCCGCCAACCGCTGGGGCGACTACAGCAGTTTCAGCGTCGATCCGATCGACGATTGCACGCTCTGGTACACGCACGAATATATGGCGGTCACCGGAGACTACGTGTGGTCCACGCAGATCGGCAACCTGAAGTTCGGCACCTGTCAGCCCCTGAACCTGGCGCCCGCGTTCGGCATCTCGGCGACACCGGCGTTTTCCGTCTACCAAGGCGCCAGCGCCGTCATTAACGTCGCCACCTCCGTTCAGAACGGCTTCAGTTCCGCTCTGTCGTTAAGCGCCACGGGCCTGCCGGCGGGAACCACCGCGATGTTCTCTTCCACCACAATTCCGTCGCCGGGAAGCGGCGGCGCCACGGTTACGATTCCCGTTTTCACCAGCACCACACCGGGCACTTATAGCATCGTGATCACCGGAACGGGAGGGGGTTCCACGCACAGCACCACGGTTCAACTCACCGTGATGACTTCCGGGGCCTACGACGCGCTGAACGACGGCGGCTTCGAACTGGCCGACCAAACCGGTACAGGCGCGCCCGGTTGGTCCGGCACCGTGACAAACCCGGAGCAGCATCTGGTGATCTTCGAAGGCCCTTACCCGCACACGGGAACGAATTACGCGAGTTTCAGCGGCTCCGGCGGTTCGCCCGAGGTGGATTCCCTGGCGCAGTCCATTTCCATTCCGGCCGGACTGAACACGGCCGAACTCACCTTGTGGCTCAACGTAACCACGTCCGTTATCAATTCCAACGCTCAGGATACGCTCAGCGTCACCATCCAGGATTCGAACGGAGTCAAATATCCCGAGGCCGTCCTTTCCAATCTGGATTCTTTATCGGATTCAAACGTACCCGGCCAATACTTCCAGCCATCCGCCATCAATCTGCTGCCATGGGCCGGCCAGACGGTGCAAATCATCTTCACTTCATCGACCACGTCTACCACCTTTCTTCTCGACGACGTCGATCTGAATATCGCCGAGAACGGCGGTCCCTGCGCCTTCACCCTAAGCCCGTCAATGGTGTACTTCGACGCCAACACCAACAGCGCACCGGCGAGCGTAACGGCGAATCTACCGTACTGCGCATGGACGCCGGGCCCCGATTCGCCGTGGATCACCTATAACTCACCGATCGGCATCGGAAATTCAGCCTTTAGCGTCGGGGTCATCCCGAACCCGACAGGCCTTTCGCGGACCGGCCATATCAACGTCGGCAACACCAGCATCACCATCACCCAGGACGCCACGGTGCAGATGTTCACCGACGTACCGCCCAGCGCCTACTATTTCGACGCGGTGGACCTGTTTGCCCAAAAAGGGATTACTACCGGTTGCACCCCAACTACTTATTGCCCCGAGTCAACGGTTACGCGCGAACAGATGGCTGTATTTATCGTGCGGACCATGCTGGCCACCAACACCTTCCCTTATAATCCGGCGCCGTACTTCAGCGATGTCCCAGTAGGGTCGTTCGGGTTCCCGTTCATACAGAAGCTTTGGGAACTGGGCATCACTACCGGTTGTGCCCCCAACCTGTTCTGCCCCACCGAAACCGTTTCGCGCGCTCAGATGGCTGTATTCATCATCCGGGCCCGTTACGGCCCCACCACCGTTTTCGACTACCCGCCTGTGGCTTACTTCACGGACGTGCCCACCGGCGCTTTTGCGTTCGACTATATCCAGCGCATGCGCGAGGACAATATTACTTCCGGATGCGCCACCACACTCTACTGCCCAACCAGCCCGGTGCTGCGTGGGGATATGGCGATCTTCGTGATGCGCGGCGGCTTCAACGATCTTTTGCCCACGGGGGAACCTTACCTTTCGCAGCTCAGCCAGAGCACGATTCCCAACGGAACGTCGGCGGTTCTCACCGTCACGGGCACGAATACCAACTTCGTTCAGGGATCCACTATGCTGAATCCCATGCCGGGCATTACATTTGGGGCGGCGACGGTCACGAGTGCCACCTCGCTCTCAGTACCCATTACGGCCGGCGCGCTGACTACTCCTCTGCCCGTTTCAGTGTGGGTGACGACGGGTTTGGAAGAGGCCGTCTTTCCGAATGGAATCCAGGTCCAGTAGTACCGCCTCAGGTTGAATCCGGGGTCAGGGATCTCGAAGTACTTTTCTGTTCTGAATTCAGAACAAAGGATTGATCCAAGCCATGGCATAGCTGTAAATTGGGTTTGGTGATACCGAACGCATTGCACGAAACATTCATTCGAACTGATTCGTCAATTAACATCTTCAAGGGATCCGATACGTTCCCGGAACCATCGAGGAGAGATTGCTCCTCATGCGAAGACCTCTGGCGCGGCTACCGGGATGCGATGATCGCGCATCTGGAAGCGGTTGATGAACTGGTGTTGGCGCAGCTCAGCCAGAACAGCCGGAAATCCATGTATCTGGAGGGGGCCGTTTTTCGCGCCGAGCGCAAGCGGGAGCAAGCCCACGGAGTGGCGCTTTCGCACGAAAGAACACACCTGGGCAGGATGGCCGCGTAGATCTTGAACGATCTTATCTTGAACGATCTTATCGGGCGGTGACAGCGTCCGACTCGGCCCGTTGCAGCAACTGGCCGATAGCCTTCAGGAGCGCGGGCGCCGTGAAGGGCTTCTGCAGAAACGCAGCGCGCTCCTGTTGCTCCACTTCCGACGAATATTCGTCCGGATATCCGGAAACGTAGAGAATCTCCATCGATGGGCGCGTTTCTGACAGGGCAGCCCCAAGCACGGTGCCCCGCATTCCCTTCATCACGATATCCGCAATCATCAGGTCGATGGGACCATCCTTGGCAGCCGCGGCTAGCGCGGTCTCGGCGGAGTCCGCCTCTACGATCCGGTAACCCGCACCGCGCAGAAGTTCGGCCGCTACTTCGCGGACCCCCGGATTGTCGTCCACCAGAAGAATAGTCTTCAGATTCTCATCCGCTTCCAGAGGTTTTGATAAGGCGATCAATTCTCCCGCGCTCGAAAGCCTGAATGCAGCGCCTGACGCGATTGTAACCTGCGAGCTTATTTGCATCAATAGACTCCATCAGCGGACTCGTTCAACAATCCACCATTTTGTTGCGGATCGCGTACCGTACAAGGTCGCTCACCGAGTTCAAGCTCAACTTCTGCATGATGTGGCTGCGGTGGGTCTCCACCGTTTTCACGCTGATATTCAACCGGGAGGCAACCTCCTTATTGGTATTCCCTTCCGCCAGAAGTTGTACGATTTCCCGCTCCCGCGCGCTCAGCCGACCACCCTCTTCGTTCGAGGTGCGCCTGGTTTGTCCGGTCCTCAGAAAGCCGTCCAATACAATCTCAGAGACACTCGATGTAAAAAATGGGCGGTTCTGCGATAACGCCGTCACGCCCGCCACCAGGTCGCGCGCGGCATCGGATTTCAGCACATAGCCTCGCGCGCCAGAGGCCAGCACCTCGCGAATCAACTCCTCCGATTGATGCATGGACAGAATCAACACGCTGGCGTTAGGCAGAATCTTGGTGATTTGCCGGGTAGCTTCGAGTCCGTTCAGCTCGGGCATCATGATGTCCATCACCATCACGTCCGGTTTGAGGCGCGTCGCCTCGGCGACCGCGGCTCGTCCGGTATCCACTTCAGAAACCACTTCGAAGTCCGGCTGCGTCGCCAGAATCTGAATGACTCCCTTGCGCACCACTTCATGATCGTCGGCAACCAAAACCCTGGTTTGTTTCACTTTGTTCCGCCTTCATAGATGCTCGCCTGGGCAACCGCCAGACTCTTCGGCAGGTATTCTAACCGTACCGGGATCTGTGATCGAAATTGGTTCAAAACCGCTCTCTCCTTAAACAAACTGTCCCCCTCGGCCGGTACTTAGGAGTTTCCCTGATGTTGTTAGTCCCGGTATCAGTACAATCTGATCGGGGTTTACCGGCGATATGTATGTCTAGGTCTCCACTTAATGATCAATTTCCTGGAGTCTGAAGTACATCTTGTTTAACAGCGCTACCTACTCCGCCGCCTGAATTGTAAGGGATTTAGGGCCCTAGTGCAATACATTCGAGCGTCCGAAAAATCGAGGAGGGGTTTGAGCGAACCGTGGTTGGGGGTTCAAGGAAATCACGCAGGAAAATCAGGGTTTTTGCTTATTTCGTCTTTGCTCCGTACAGACGATAGTCGAGAAGAAGGCAAATACCGAACCTCGAACGTACGAACCAAAATGGCACTTCCGATACCAGTTACGACATGCGCTTTGCTGATGATAGTGGTCCTCATCGCATCCGTGTTCGATTTCCGCTATCGCCGGATTCCCAACTGGCTGGTACTTGGAGGAGCGGTGGCGGGCTTTGTCGCCGGCGCTGTAGCTGCTGGATGGCACGGCCTTCTGGCATCGCTGCTGGGCTTTCTAACCGGACTATTTCTTTATCTGCCGCTTTATGTGGTGAGGGCGCGTGGCGGCGGCGATGTGAAGCTGCTGGCGGCCATGGGCGCTATCGTCGGCGTCGGCACCTGTTTTCAAATTGTGCTCTATTCCGCATTGATTGGTGGAATATTTGCGCTCGCCCTGGCTCTGTGGAAGAAACGCCTCGCCAAGACGATGTTGAATCTTTCCATCATCACCCATGAGTTGATGCGGCGGCGTATGCCTTTCTGTGTGGACGAGCAACTCGACGTACGGCATCCCGAGTCGGTTCGTATCCCGCACGCTCTTGTTCTGGCTTCCGGCTGCGTGGCTTTCCTGGCCTTGGGCATCGAAGGGATAGGCCTCTAGTACTATGGCGAGCCAGGCAATCCCTCTTCCGCGAACGTCCACCGCCAGCAAGAGTAACTTATTGCTGCGTGTATTTCCCTCGTTCAGCGATCTGGCGTTCATCATGCCCCTGGTGATTCTATTCAGCATCATGCATGGCACCCAGGCTCTGCTGGGCGACGGAGACCCAGGCTGGCACATCCGTACGGGCCAATGGATTCTTGAAAATCACCGCGTGCCGCAGACCGATATGTTCTCGTTTACGCAATCCGGAAAACCGTGGTTCGCGTGGGAATGGTTGTGGGACATTCTTTTTGGCTTCATTCACCAGACCTTCGGGATGGGAGCGGTTCTTCTCATTTCGATGACTCTCATCGCGGTCACCATGTCCCTGGTCTTCCGGCAGGCGAGTAAGTTGTCCGGGAATCCGGTGCTTGCCATCGGGCTTACAGTGTTGACCTGCGCCTCCGCAAGTATTCATTTTCTGGCGCGCCCGCATCTGTTCACGCTGCTCCTGACGGCGATATTCATGATTCTTCTGGAATCCCGCCGCAGCGGCGGAACGAAGATCTATTGGATTTTTCCGGCTCTCATGCTGTTCTGGGTGAACCTGCATGGCGGGTTCGTTACCGGGATCATTCTGGTGAGCGGTTATGCCGCCGGGGGAATGGTTCGCGCTCTTTTCCACGGTAGCCGGGTGGCGGCGGCGGTTCGCAAAAACCGGGGCATGCTGGTCACCGCGCTGCTCTGTTTCGCCGTCACCTTCCTGAATCCTTATACCTATCACTTGCACCAGCACGTGATTACATTTCTGGCGGACCCTTACTCCTACACACATATACAGGAGTTTCAACCGCTGAGCTTCAACCATCCAGCCTCCAAGTTCTTCGAACCTCTGATGCTTCTGGGCGCCGTTGCGGCGGTATGGAGCCTGGTGCGGGGGCGCTTCGATCATGCGATCCTGCTGGCCATCTGGCTGCATCTGGGTCTGATGTCGGCCCGCAACGTACCGATCTACGCGATAGTCGCGACGCCGGTAATCGCCCGCTCGATGCGCGACTGGTTCTTCGTGCTCGGGCGGCGCAATCTGACGAACCCCCTCGGACGATTTGCTCGGTGGTTCCGCTCTTTCGGGCACGAAGTGACGCCTTTCGAACGCGTTCCCAGGCTGCGGCTCACCAGTGTAGCCGCGATCGCCGTGGTAGCGAGCGTGTTGTACGCTCCCAACCCGCCGGAGTCATTCCGTCCGGCCTTCAATTCCACCGCGTTCCCGGTCGAGGCAGCCCAGCATCTCGGCGCGCCGGGCAATCGCGTCCTTAGCATCGATACCTGGGGCGGTTATTTGATCTACGCCCAGTATCCATCCAGAAAAGTTTTTGTCGATGGTAGAAGTGACTTCTTCGGAGACGATTTCGAGAACACCTGCGTTGATCTTTTCAACGTCAGGCCACGCTGGAAACAGCTGTTCGATAAATATCACTTCGATCGGGTCATGCTACCGCCCGACGTCGCTCTGGTATCAGCCCTCCGGCTCACGAATGAATGGAAGGCGGTCTATCAAGACAAGACCGCTGTGATTTTCGAGCCGGTGCCTTCCTCCACGAAGGCGAGCGAAACAAGTTCTGCGGCCTCCCGTGCGCAGAAAAACGACGTAACTGCAACTTCCGCGGTCGCAGTTGAAGCAGTTACGATCCCCAACCACAAAGAAAAAAGAGGAGCTTAAGCAACATGAACATGATTCGGACGTTTTTAAAGGACGAGCAAGGCCAGGACATGATCGAATACACCCTCCTGGTAGCCTTCGTCGCGCTCGCTTCGGCAGCGATCTACATCGGTGCCGGCCAACAGATCCAGGGTATCTGGAAGCAGGCGAACAGCAACCTGGTCGCAGCCAACGCGGCTGGCAGCTAGTATCCAACCGGAACCGCGGCAGCAGCATCTTATCCGGTCGCTTCTGCCGCGTCTCCTTTTGACCGTGTTGAGTTCAGAAAGGGCCAGCCAATGGTAAGAGATCTAAGCAGGTTCTGCAAGGACGAAAGAGGTCAGGACTTAGTGGAATACTCGCTGCTCATCGCGTTTATCGCACTAGCCGTTGTCCAGATCATCATTTCCGGGGGCAAGAGCATGAACGGTATCTGGAGTTCGACGAACAGCGACCTCTCGGCGGCTAACGCCGCTATCGCGAGTGGAAGCTAGCCGGCTGCATTGCCGGGGTGGCGGCCCGAAGTTGGTGGGTCACATGGCGGGCTCAACGAGACCTGATGCTTTTAACATTTACGCAGTTCTAACTACGAAGTAAGAGAGTATATCCGTGACTCGTCGATTTATAGCGGTTTTGGTCTTCGCCTTTCTCATCGCCGGCGGCGTGAGCCTCGTCTTCTACAAGCTGATGACGGCAAACGCCCCGCAAAAGAACGTTCCCGTGACCACCCGCGTGGTTGTGGCAGCCCGCGATCTTCAGGTCGGAACCCTCATCAAAGAGGACGACGTCAAGATGGGTGAGGTCTCCGGCTCAATACCAGTGGGCATCACCCAGAAGGCCGACCTGGTTGTTGGACGAGGTGTGATTTCCGTGATCTACGCCAACGAGCCGCTGGTCGATTCGCGACTTGCGCCGAGGGGGGCGGGCGCGGGACTGGCAGCCATGATTCCGCAGGGAATGCGCGCCGTGGCCGTTCGGGTGAACGAGGTGGTGGGCGTCGCCGGTTTTGCCGTCCCTGGCATGCGCGTCGATGTACTCGTCTCCGGAAACCCTCCCAACCAGAATCAGGGCAGTGTCACACGCACGATTCTGCAGAATATCGAGGTGCTCTCGGCCGGGCAGAACTATCAGAAAGATACCGAAGGCAAGCCGGTTATCGTGCAGGTTGTGAACCTGCTGGTTGATCCGACCCAAGCGGAAACTCTTAGTCTTGCCGGAAACAACGCATCGATACAGCTTGTTCTACGCAACCCGCTCGACACGACCGTTGCCAAGACGACCGGCACCGGGATGAACAGTCTCTTTGGGGGACCCGCTCCCGCGCCGCCGTCGGCGCGGCANNGCGCGTCGTGCAGGCTCGCCCGGTCGCTCCGCCCAAGGTGGTGAAGCCACCGGTCATGGAGTTGTTCGAGGGAGCCAAACGCAGCGAGCACACCTTTACCGAATCGGCAGGAGGAACACAATGAATTTACTTTGCTTCGCGCTACTCACCTTTTCCGTTAACCTTCAGACTCTGACGGTCAGCATGGCTGCTCCGGGAGGTCCGAAGGGTCCCGCCCCTGTCGTTCAGAAGGCCCCCGGCCGGGAGGCGGCGCCCATTGGCCCCGTCTTCGAGCAAGAGGTCGGCCTGGGACGGACATCGTTCATCGATATGCCCGTACCCATCAAACGGGTGGCCGTGTCCAACCCCGAATGCATCGAAGCTCTTCCGGTGAGCCCTCAGGAGGTGATGATCAACGGAAAGAAAGCCGGCGTCAGCAGCCTCGTACTCTGGCTCAATGACGGCAATCGGCTGGTTTATAGCGTGACCGTGGCGCAAGACCATAAACGCTTCGACGCCGTGCAGCGCGAACTCACCGAACTGCTTCCCAGTGAAGACATCAAGGTGACCTACGAAAACGACACGGTGTTCCTTCGCGGCACCGTTTCGGATCTGATCACCGCCGACCGCGCCATCCAGATCGCCAAGACCATGGGACCGGTTATCAACCTGTTGAATGTCAACGCGCCACCGGTGCGCAGGCAGATTCTACTCAAGGTCCGCTTCGCCGACGTGGATCGCAGTTCGGAACAAGACCTCGGCTTCAACCTATTCAGCACGGGCGCGACCAACTCCATCGGCGGCATCTCCACGGGCCAGTTCACGGCCCCGACGGTCGGTATTCCTCAAGCCGGGAGCCCGGCAACAGCGAGTTTGTCAGACGCTCTCAACCTGTTTATTTACCGGCCAGGCCTGAATCTGGGCGCGACCATCGAAGCGCTGGAGAGCAAGAACCTGCTCCAGATGCTGGCCGAGCCGAATGTGATGGCCATTGACGGAAAGCCGGCCAGTTTCCTCTCCGGCGGTGAGTTCCCGTTCCCGATGCTGCAGGGCGGCGGAGCCGGCCTTGGCGCCGTGACGATCCAGTTTCGCGAGTTCGGGGTGCGCATCAACTTCCTTCCCACGATCACCGACCGGGGTAACATCCGGCTGGAACTTTCACCGGAGGTGAGCTCTCTCGATTTTGCGAACGGTTTGACTTACGACGGTTTCACGATTCCCGCGCTGTCTACCCGCCGCGTGCAGACCGAAGTCGAGCTTCAGGACGGGCAGAGCTTCGCGATCGCAGGACTGCTGAACAATCAAATCACCGAAACTCTTAACAAGATTCCGGGCCTGGGAGACATTCCGCTGTTTGGTAAGTTGTTCCAGAGCCGCCAGAGGCAGAAGAACAACTCGGAACTGCTGATCATCATTACGCCTGAAATCGTGAACCCGGTTCAGGCCGGGACGCAGATTCCGATCCCGACCATGCCGCAGCCCTGGATGAAGGGAACCTCCCCCACAGCTCCAAGAACGCCCGGGATGGATAAGACCGGTGAAAGCCTCGTACAATCCCGCATTGTGGTTCCCTACGAGCGATTGAGCCGCCAGGAGAAGGAATCGAAGACGCCTCCTCCGACAAGCGCGCAACCGACGCTCCAGTTCGTGCCGATGTACGTACCCTCGCAGCAGTCCGCCCCCGCGGCGGCGGCGCCACCCGCATCCCAAACGTCAGCCGCTCCCCCATCGGGGGCGGCTTCGGGATCCGGGTCGGGCACGAATTAGCGGAGCCGGATAGGAAAGACCTCGTCGAACGGACTTTCGTTAAGGACTTCGTCGAGAAGAGAGCGTAAAGCAGAGAACGTAGAGAAGAAGAACGTAGAGAAAGAGCGAAAGGATTAATTATGGTGCCCCTCACTCTCGCCGTGTTCATCACAACGGGTGAACTGCGAGAACAGGTCCAACAGTCGCTCAACGATGACCAGATCCGTATCGTCGTTACCGAAAACGACCATTTTCATTGGGCCCAGTTTCTTGAAAGGATCGAAAGAGTCGGCGCCGATGCGGTTTTGCTCGACATTGCCCAACTGACCGATTCGCTCGAAGAAAACATCCGCAGCATCAAGACCATCGTTCCGGCGGCCGTGGTGATCGCGCTGAGCAATAACTCCGACGGCAAACTGGTGATGCGGGCCATTCGCGCCGGCGCCGCCGAATTTGTCTGCCCGCCGATCGCCGCGAATCTTCTCATTGCCCTCGAGCGATCGTCGGAGGAAAAGCTTCGGATCCGGAACGCTTTGCGCGAGCCCGGCAAAATTTACGGCTTTGTGTCGGCCAAAGGAGGTAGCGGAGCCACCTCAATCGCCTGTCATCTGGCTGTGGAACTGGGCCGGATGTCGGCCCTGAAGCAGCAGGAAGTTCTGCTGGCGGATCTGGATCTGGAAGGCGGCATGATCAGCTTCCTGATGAAGTCACAATCCGGCTACACGGTGGCCGACGCGCTGGAGAACGTGCACCGGCTGGATCACCGTTATTGGAAGGGTCTGGTGACCAACGGCCGGCCCGGCCTTGAAATCATCACGGCGCCGGAAACATTCTTCGATAACTCGCGCCCTATCGGAGTGCAGCACATCGGGAACATTCTCGATTTCGCCCGAAATCACTACGCGATTACGATCGCCGACCTTGGCCGGGGAACCAGCCCCCTGTTTACCCAGGCGCTGAGCGGGCTCGACGAACTGTACATGGTGACGTTATTCGATCTTCCGGCCCTGCACCGGGCCAAGAAAATGATCGCCGCGGCGCTGCACATGGGCTATCCCAAGGACCGGCTCCGGTTGATTGTCAATCGCGTTCTCTCGCGCACCGACGTGATGCCGAAAGAGCTGGAAAAGACATTCGACATTCCCGTTTTCGCATCTTTTCCTAATGATCAGGCGGTATTGTTCGATTCCTATTGTGAAGGCAAACTGGCGCCTCCGCAAAGTCCGTTCGGCAAGCAGATTTCCGTGGTCGCCCGGAAGATGACGGGCGCCCAGGAGACCAAGCGAAAGTTCGCATTCTTCGGTCAAGGTTGATTTTATGAGCGCACTTACCACACCGGCAAACGAACGCAAAAGTCCCGCGACGCCTGAGTATCACCAGATCAAATTCGCGGTGCACAACAAGCTGCTGGAGCGCATCAATCTGGAAGCGCTCTCTCTGATTGCACCGGAACGCGCGCGTCATGACGTGCGCGCGGCCGTTGCCCGTTTAGTCGATGAAGAAAGAACTCCGCTCAGCCAGGTCGAAAAAGAAGCGGTCGTAGAAGAAGTACTCGACGAGGTTTTCGGACTCGGTCCGCTGGAGCCGCTGCTGCAGGATCCGACGGTGTCGGATATTTTGGTGACCACACCCTATCTGGTCTATGTGGAGCAGGCCGGCAAACTCCGGCTGACCAACATTCAGTTCCGGGACAACGCCCATCTGCTGCGCATCATTGAGAAAGTGGTCTCCCGCGTGGGCCGCCGCGTGGATGAGTCGTCGCCGCTGGTAGACGCCCGCTTGCCGGACGGGTCGCGCGTGAACGCCGCCATTCCCCCGGTGGCGATCGACGGGCCGTTGCTCTCGATCCGCCGTTTTGGCCGCACACCGATCCGGGCCGCCGATCTGGTTGCCAAGTTGTCGCTGACAGACGGTATGCTGGCGCTGCTCGAAGCCTGTGTCGTGGCTCGTCTCAATATCCTGATTTGCGGCGGCACCGGTTCCGGTAAGACGACTTTACTGAACGTGCTGTCCGGGTTCATTCCGGAGGACGAGCGCATCGTCACCATCGAAGACGCGGCGGAACTTCGCCTCCAGCAGCAGCACGTGGCGCGGCTCGAGACGCGTCCTGCCAATTTAGAAGGCAACGGCGCCATCAGGATCCGCGATCTGGTCATCAATGCTCTGCGTATGCGGCCCGACCGCATCGTCATTGGTGAGGTCCGCGGTGAAGAAGCGCTCGATATGTTGCAGGCCATGAATACGGGTCACGATGGCTCGCTCGCCACCGTTCACGCCAACACGCCGCGTGACGGGGTGGGACGCCTCGAAGTGATGGTGGCCATGGGTAACGCGAATATGAGCATCCGTTCCATCCGCCAGCAGATCTCGGCCGCGGTGGATGTATTCGTTCAGGCGTCGCGCTTCAGCGACGGATCGCGCCGCATCACCCATATCACCGAAGTCACCGGGATGGAAGGCGACATGGTCACGCTTCAGGACGTCTTTCTATTCGACAAACTCGGGATTAACCAGGCGGGTAAGGTGCGCGGTCGTTTCCGTTCCACCGGTATCCGGCCCAAATTCTACGACAAGCTGGTGGCTTGCGGTCTCAGCTTGCCTCCCTCCATATTCCAAACGCAGGTGGACGTCTAATGAACCTGACCCTGATCATACTGGTTTTCCTGATGGTGTTCGCCATCGCCGGCCTCGCGCTCTATGTCGGCGTGCAGCACTTCGAGAAGAAACAGCGTAAACAAATCACGGGCGTGCTGAACAGCGCCGCCGAGACCCGTGTCGAACAAGCCGTCAATGTTCTGCGGGATGCGCCCAAGCAGTCGGAACGCTCGCTGGTGCAGTATCTTTCGACGCTCAACATCGTCACTTCTCTCGAAGAGCGCCTGCTGCAGTCGGGGATGACGTGGACGCTGAAACAGCTTTTTGGAAATATGGCCAAGTTCGCGGCGATCGGAATTGTGATTGGCGTGATTCTTCCGTTCAACCGTGTCCCGATGTGGGGACGCTGCGTCGTGCTGGGCTGTCTGTTCGCCTATCTGCCGCTGTTTCAGGTGAACCGAAAGAAGAGCAAGCGCCTTCGTGGCTGCGAAGAACAACTGCCCGACGCACTCGAATTCCTGGCTCGCTCGATGAGCGCGGGACACGCCCTCTCGATCAGCCTTGGCATGGTCGGCCAGGAACTGCCCGACCCGCTCGGCTTCGAGTTCCGCAAACTGGCCCATGAACAGAATCTGGGATCGCCGATGGATCTGGCATTGAAGGGGCTAATCGCCCGCGTGCCGCTGCTCGATATCAAGTTCTTCGCCTCGTCGGTGATGATGCAGCGCCAGACGGGCGGCAACCTGGGTGAAATCCTGATGCGTCTCTCGCGCATCATCCGGGAGCGGTTTCAACTGCGCGGGAAAGTGCGCGCGGTCAGCGCTCATGGAAGGCTCACGGCGCTGATTCTCGGCGGCCTGCCCGTGTTCACTTTTCTAGCCATGCTGGTGGTCGCGCCGGGGTACATGGAGAGCATGGCCAACGATCCGCTCGGCAAAAAGATCATCATCGGCGCGGTCGTTTCCCAGGTGATCGGCAATTTGATTATTCGCAAGATCGTCAACATTGATGTTTAAAATGCCGTACAAAAAGCCGTGTAGGCAAACTCGCGTGAGCAAACTATGGTTCTGATTGTTTCCATTATTCTCGTCCCCCTTCTTACGGTCGCCATTGCGGCGCTCTTTATGCGCAAGCACGTGGCGCCCGCGCGCCTGGTGGAGCAGCTTGGCCCGTCGGTGAATGTGAACGGCGGCAATCCGGTCGTCTTCGGAGAGGGCCAGGTTCGCGAGAGCCCGGTGATTGGAATGCTGCACCGAATGGGCCGGCTGCTTCCCGCGTCGCCCCAGCAGAGCAAGTACTCTCAGAACCAGCTCACCATTGCCGGGTTCCGTTCGGATTCGGCGTTCGAGATCTATCTGGGCATCCGGCTGGTCTCGGCGCTCACCTTCTTCTTTCTCGTGTTGATCCTGCTGCGGGATGCGTTACAGCAGAACGGGATGTTGAAGATCGTCCTGATTATCTTTTCGGCTTTCATCGGGTACACTCTTCCATCGTTCGGACTGGGATGGCTGGTCAAGAGGCGTCTGCGCGCGCTGCGCCGCGCCCTTCCGGACGCGCTGGATCTGCTGGTGGTTTGCGTCGAAGCGGGCCTCGGACTCGATCAGGCGCTGCAAAACGTCACCTCGGAGCTGGCCGGAGCCCACAAAGAGATTTGCGACGAGTTGACGCTGATGCTTTTGGAAATGCGCGCCGGCAAGCGCAGGAATGACGCGCTGAAGAGCCTCGGGGAACGCACCCAGGAACCCGAACTGCGGCGTCTGGTGACGACGTTGACGCAATCCGACCGCTTCGGAACCAGTCTGGGAGATGCGCTGCGCGCGCATTCCGAATTCATGCGTGTGCGCCGCCGCCAGGACGCCGAAGAGAAGGCCGCCAAAGTGGGCGTGAAGCTCGTCTTTCCCATCTTCTTTTTCATCCTGCCCTCCATGCTGGTGGTGTCAATCGGACCTGGACTGCTGCAGTTGATCAACGGCTTGCTGCCCATGCTCAAGAGTTTTCAATGAAAAGTTTTCAAAGGAAAGGAGACGCTCAGTGAACCCTATCTTCGGACAAATGCTGGTTTGGCTGCTCGCGGGATTGATCCTGTATCTTTTCGTAGCGCGCCGCCGCAAATCCAAAACGAATCAGTAGTCGATTATTCGCGGTTCCCATCGGGCCAAACCGGTATCCGGCATCGGCGGTTCTGGCCCGTGGGATGCGCGCCGGGCGCAACCCGGCAGTTGAGACACGCGTGATGCCCGTATGAACCGAAATACCGACGATCTGATCGAATCGATCCTGAAACGCCAAAACAAAGACGGCGGGTGGGCCTATAACCGCGGCGCGTCGCTCCAGGGCGCGGCGTCGTGGACGGAACCCACGCTGTACGCGGCCCTCGTGTTGAAAGCGTCGTCAGCGGATCGCTCAGCCATCGTGCGGGCCATGCAGTGGATTGGCGGCCGGCAGCAGCATGACGGAGGCTTCTCGCCCTATGAATCCGTCGAGCAAAGCACCTGGGTAACGTCGCTGGTTCTTCTTTTCTCGCCTGAGGACTTTGGCGCTCAATGCTACCAGGCCGCTCTCGACTGGGTGCTCCGGCAAACCGGGCAGGAAGCCAGTTGGATCTACCGGCTCCGGCTGCGGATGACCTCCCAGAGCGACCGCAATGGAATCACGGGCTGGCCCTGGTTTCCAGGAACGGTGAGCTGGGTTTCCCCAACGTCGACGGCCATTGTCGGCCTGCGCCGCGCGCAGCTTTATACCTCATCCCGCCAGGGGGAAATCGCCAACCGGATCGAAGAGGGAAAGCGCTTTCTGATTTCGCACACCTGCCAGGACGGAGGGTGGAACCACGGCAGCGAAAAATCGCTGGGCTATGCCGCGGACTCCTATCCCGAAACCACGGGAGCGGCGCTGCTCGCTCTGCGGGGGGTTCCGCGCGAGCCGCTTTCCGCTTCCATTGAACGCGCCAAGAAGCTGGCCGCAACGTGCTCGTTTTCCGAAGGCGTCAGCTGGCTGCGAATGGGTCTGGCGGCTCACGGGGAAGCTCTTCCGGCCCAGCCTGCCTCCGGAAAAGCACGCAACCTGCGCGACGAATGCCTGGAAGTTTTGTCCGAGAGAGTCACCGAAGGCGCGGTGCAACTCTAGTGGCTGAGCGTATTGAACCTGAATCGGCGAGAATCTCGCGGCGGGATCTACTGATTGGCGGCGTGGCCGTAGCGGCGGCAGGGTTAGGGGCGGCAGCCGCGGTATCGTCTCGCGCATCCTCGTCCCACCTGCCGGTTCCTGCGCCTTCGCAGGTGGCCATCCTGCGCTGCGAAAGCTACCAGCAATCGATCTACTCCACCGTCTCCCAAGCCATTTCCCTCTGCCGCGTTTCGGTGAAGGGCAAGAACGTGGTCCTGAAACCAAACCTGGTCGAGTTTGAACCCGGCTCGGTGATCAACACCAATCCGATGGTAGTGCATGCGGCTCTGGAGGCATTTCGCGCGCGCGGCGCACGGTCGGTCCGCATTGCCGAGGGCCCTGGCCATCGCCGCAACACGCTCGATCTCGCCGACGCCGCCGGTTATTTCAACGTCATACCCGGATTCGAGGATCTGTTTACCGATCTCAATCTGGACGACGTGACCAATGTGAAACTCGTCCGGCCGAAATCGAAGCTGAAGTCGCTCTATCTTCCCCATACGGTGCTGGGAGCCGACCTGCTGGTTTCGATTCCCAAGCTCAAGACCCATCACTGGGTGGGCGCGACCCTGAGCATGAAAAACCTGTTCGGCGTGGTGCCCGGCGGCGTTTATGGATGGCCCAAGAATCCGCTGCACTGGGCGGGAATCCCGGACACGATTATGGACCTTCACAACATCTTTCCGCGCCAATTCGCCCTGGTGGACGGAGTGGTCGGGATGGAAGGCAACGGGCCGATACAGGGCACTCCCAAAACAGCCGGCGTGATTGTGGCCGGGCACAACATGCCCGCCGTCGACGCCACCTGCTGCCGGCTGATGCAGATCGATCCAGAACAAGTCAGCTACCTCACAGGGTGCACGGTGCCCGGTGAAATCGCGCCTCGAAACATCCGGCAGATCGGCGAAAACATCAACGGGAATTCCACCCGCTTTGCATTGATCAAACAGTGGCAGGCCTTGCGCCTCGCGGGAGGGAAAGTTTGAACCAAAGTCCGACCCAAAACCCAGCCCAGGGAATAAAGCTGCTGACCATCACAGACCCCGCGAGCGGCCAAGTGGTTGGGGACCGCATTCGGCATTGCACCACGGGGCGCGACCGGCGCGTCGGCCTGCTCAAAGACACGGCTCTCGAGGCGGGTACCGGGATTCTGCTGGAACCTTGCGAAGGCGTTCACACGTTTGGCATGAAGTTTCCGATCGATATCGTCTTTCTGAACCGCAAGCGCAAGATCGTCGCCCTGCATCGCTCAGTCCCCGCCAGGCGGCTGCGGCTCTCGCTTCGTGCCCACGCTACGCTGGAACTTCCGGCAGGTTCTATCGACCGTCTGGGTCTTCAGGCCGAGCAGCCGCTGAAAATCACCCCCGCCTGACCTGACCGGTCTGGGCGAAAAAGATTCCGCGAACGGCTATCCGTCTCCACCCGTATCCGTCAATGAAGGAAGAAGGGTGATCGAATGAATTTCGCGGCAGCCAAAGCCCCCATCGAAAACTTGCCTGCTTCTCAGCCTGCCGGGACCTCATGGCTGCTCCTGGTGATGCGTCCCTGCAGCGACGAACTTAGCGGGCTTTCTCAGGCAGCGCCCAGGCCAGGACGATATTCTGAACCGGCGTCAGAAGATACTGGCGGCCATCCAGCTCGTACGTCATCGGAGACGCCACTAAACGGCCTCCCACGCTGACGTGCCAGAGCGTCTTACCCGTCGCGGGGTCAAGCGCTAAAAGGTTGTCTTCGTTGTCGGCGGTAAAAAGCAGATTTCCGGCTGTCGTCAAAATGCCCGCTGTGCTCTCGCCATCTCCGATCTCGTGTTTCCAACGGATCTTCCCGGTCTGATAATCCAGCCCCTCAATGAAAGATTCCGCCCAAAGATTCCGGTCGCGGCCGGCCCAGCCTTCCGGCTTGCTGTCCGCCGTCATGTAGAACAGACTCCAGATCTCGCGTCCGTTGAGGTAAAACAGTCCGGTCAGCGGGCTGAAGCTCGGCGCCATCCAATTGGTCGCGCCATCCGAACCGGGTGAAACCAGAACCCCATCCGGCGTGGGCTCCTTCTCGCGCATGGGCCGCGGCTCGCCCTTGGCATCCAGACCGGCCGACCAGTTCGTCGGTACAAACGGCGCGGTCAGCACGTGTTCGCCGGTCGAGCGATCCAGCACGAAGAAGTAGCCATTGCGGCTGGCTTGCGCGAGTAACTTCCGGTGAACGCCATTCTGGACATCGTCGAACAAGACCGGCGTTTCCACCGCATCCCAATCGTGAGTGTCGTGCGGCGACGGCTGGTAGTGCCACTTCAGCGCGCCCGTTTCCGGATCGATGGCGACGATGGAGCACGTGTACAAGTTATCGCCCTTGCGGATATCGCCGTTCAATACCGGGTTGGGATTTCCGGTTCCCCAATAGAGCAGGTGCAGGTCGGGATCGTAAGTGCCGGTCATCCAGGTCATCCCGCCGCCGTGCGAGATGGCATCGCCGCCCTGCGGCCAGGTGTCCGCGCCGGGTTCGCCGGGCTTGGGCTCGGTGTTCCAGCGCCACTGCACTTTGCCCGTTTCGGGATCGATAGACTCCAGAAAACCGGGTATGTCGGTTACATCTCCGGAGACGCCCGCAATCACATGATGGCCCACCACCAACGGAGCCATGGTTGCGAAATATCCCACTTTGGGGTCCGCCAGTTCGATGTTCCAATGGACCGATCCATCCTTGGCGTTCAGCGAGATCAAATGGCAATCCGGGGTTTCAAAATAAAGCCAGTCCCCGAACATGGCCACGCCGCGCTGGCCGATGTGGTCGCCCTGCGACTCGCGCTGGTAATGCCAGATCACGCGCCCCGTGCGCGCATCCATCGACCAGACGTTGTCCGGTGTCGTGAAGTAAAGAATGCCATTCACTTCGAGCGGAGTCGATTTGATGGAAACCGATTTCATCGGCGCCATCCAGGCCAGCGTCAACTGGTTCACGTTCGATCGATTGATCTGATCGAGCGGGCTGAAACGCCTTCCGGAATAGTCTCCGTTATAAGTGGGCCACGCATCGGTGGGCTGCTTCACCATGGCGGATGGGTCAAGGCCATTTTCGGCGGCGGCCAGCGCGGTAGCGGCGGTGATGGCGAGAAGCGCAAATCTCACTTCAGGGTCTCCAGATAAGCGAACAGATTATGTATGTCGCGGTCGGTATATTTTTCGACCAGCGCGCGGTGCGCGGCGAGTGAATCGTGAATCTCCACGTGGACCCGATCGCGGGGCCAGGAATGATACCAGCCATCCGGTCCTACGATGGCCACGGTGAATTCGTCGGCGTGTTTGATCGAACCTTCCATTGTCGTGCCGTCGGGCAGCGTCACCGTGGCTGTGCGCCGGCGACCTGCCGACGGGTAGACGAAAATCTGCTGCAAGTCCACGGGCTTATATCTGGACGCGATTTTCGCCAGATCGCCCGTGGGGGAATGGCATCCGGAACAGCCGCCGGCTCCGCCGAAGTACGCCTTCCCTTCCCCGGCATCTCCCGTGAGAAGCTTCGCCACCGGATAGTCGCTGGGAACATTCGCGCTGTGCAGGGCCGAGTACGCCTGCTTGTGCAAAAACACGATGATGTCGTTCACGGCGGATTCCGGCAGCGTTGCGAATGCGGGCATACCCAGATCGGTGCGTCCGTTGCGGATGATCGGAACGAGCAGATTGCCGTTCACATCGTGGTTGGTGGTGGGCGAGCGAATCAGGTCCGGTGCGCGATTGCCGGTCGCGTCGTCGCCGTGACAGAAGCCGCACGACGATTTGAATTGGGTCTTTCCGCGCGCCACCGCGGCCGCGTCAAATTCGACTTTTCCACCCTGTGCAAACGCGGTGAAACTGCCGATAGACAGGAAGAGAGCCCAGAAGGAGGCTTGCAGCAAAAGAGCAAAACGGAGCGTCACTGTCCTACAAGAATATCGAATCGCCGGAGACCATTCTTCGAGGTCAGGGTTTTCGCTGACTTCACAGAGTTTAATCCCTGATTTATTTCCATCGGGGTATTTGCCGATTGATTCTTTGGGGTGATGTCTCTACGATCAATGAAGGGAAAGTGCGGAATTATTATGACTGAGAATATCGACAATCTGAATGGCGTCTATCTGGGAATAGTCAGCCTGGTCTGCCTACTTACTTATCTCGCCGTAAGTCGGAAACCGGCTGCAAAGACTTCGCGGGAGCGGAGCCTGTTTCTGGTACTGCGCTCTTACTTTGGTTCGCTACTCAAGTTTGTGCACGAGAGCCGCAGGCACGCGCGCATTTCCTAAGCACTGAAACAAAAGCACTGANNAGCGCTGAAACAACAGCACTGAAACAAGCTTATTGAAGGAAGCCCACGGGCTCCAGGCAGAAGTGCGAATCCCGTCCATCCTGCAGTAGACTTTGCGTCATTTCGACGGCCTCCCGAAAGCCAATATCGTATGCCTGGATCCCGAGCACCTGGCCGGTTTCCTGTTCGAGTTCAACCACCCGAAAACGCAAAAACATCGGATCGACGCCGCCCGCGATGAGAGCCTGGTCCCGAATGGTGTTCGGGTCTGGTATCACACCGCTTACAACGTCGCTTGGGGAGTAGTCACATCTCGCCATATATCCATTAGTGCAGTTTTGGGGCCGAAAGTATCATCAAATTTTTTGTTTGTGCCCATCAGCACCCCGCGGATACTCACACGGCCGCGGGCATCAGCCGATTTCGCCGCCGTTCTAACGTAGAGATTGGCTCCCTTCTCCTTCGTTCTCGGTGAGAACCCGCTCGGCTTCGGCGCGAGCGACATCCTTGAGTTGTTGCTGACCCTGGTTCTGGCAGCGTTCCTGATGGCATTCCGCTCTCCCCTGCGGCGTCATGTCACGGAATTCGCCGGGCGTACCGGCTGGTGCATGCTGGCTCTCGCCGCGCTGCCCGCGGCCCTTCGTCTGGCTCTGCTGCCGCATCATCCCGTTCCGGCGCCGGCCATCTACGACGAGTTCAGTCATCTTCTGGTAGCCGATACCCTGCGTCACTTCCGGTTTGCCAACCCGCCGCATGCGCTGCCGCAATTCTTTGAAACGTTCTTTGTGCTCCAACGGCCCACCTATAGCTCGATTTACCCCATCGGCCAGGGACTCGCGCTCGCGATCGGCCGCGCGATTTTCGGAACGCCCTGGGCTGGAGTGATCCTGAGTGTCTCCGCTCTTTGCGCGTGCTCGTATTGGATGCTGCGCGCCTGGGTGCGTCCGACGTGGGCCTTGCTGGGCGGTCTGCTCGCGGTGATCGAGTTCGGACCGCTCGACCAATGGATGAATGGCTACTGGGGCGGAGCGGTTCCGGCGACGGCGGGCTGCCTCGTGTTCGGCGCACTACCTCGATTGGTCGAGCGCAGGAACAAAAGAGACGGAATGATTCTAGGAATCGGCCTCGCGATGCATGTGCTCTCGCGTCCCTACGAATCGCTGTTCCTGTTTCTCAGCGCAGCCGTTTTCCTGCTTCCCGAATGGCGCAGTTGGCGGATTCTGATGCGGCCGGTGTGCATCGCAATCACGTGCATTGCGCTCGCGCTCGGCATCACCCTGATTCAAAACCGGCAGATCGGCGGAAGCGCCTTCACGCTGCCCTATTCACTCAGCCAGTTCCAGTACGGTGTTCCGGCTGCGCTGACGTTCCAGGCTGACCCGATACCGCATCGAGCGCTGACCCCGCAGCAGGAACTGGATTACACGATGCAAACCGCATTCCACGGACCCGGTCCGGAAACACCCGCGAAATTTCTCACGCGCCTCGAATACCGCGTGCGCTTCTATCGATTCTATTTCCTGCCCGCGCTCTATCTGGCTCTCCTCGTGTTCGTCGTGACGGCACGTACGTTCCGGGATCTCTGGGTGCTGGGAACGCTCGCGTTATTCGCGCTTGGTGTCAACTTCTTTCCGAACTGGCAATTCCACTACGTTGCCGGGGTAACGTGTTTGTTCCTGCTGGTGAGCGTCTCGGGCCTTGAGAAAATCAGCCGCATTCACTCTCGCGGATTGAGGACGGGAGAAGAGGCTGCACTCCTGTTGATTGCTCTCTGCTTCGCGCATTTCTTGCTCTGGTACACCGTGCATATTTTTGACAACGAGAGTTTTTCGATCGCGATGCGGCGGTATGAGACATGGGATTCCATCAACCATTCGGCGGGGGACGCTCGCGCGGAAGTGAATCGGCAACTCGCAACCGCGCCCGGCAAACAGTTGGTGTTTGTGCGCTATTGGCCACAGCACATTTTCCAGGATGAATGGGTCTGGAACGCGGCTGACATCGACGCGTCACCCGTGGTTTGGGTGCGCGATCTTGGCGCGGAAGAAGATGAAAAGTTGAGGAGTTTATACCCAGACCGGCGTGTGTGGCTGCTGGAACCGGATGCACGGCCACCGCGGTTAACACATCAATAGGCTATTTCGTATCAGTCAGCGCAAGCACGGCATACGCCGTGGCCGCATCGCTCATAAAGCGCCCGACATCGGAATCGAGCACCCGCTGCTTGTTGAGCGAATAGGCCAGCCAGCGCCCATCCGTTTTCTCTTGGTTGTGATCCAGCCATGCGAGGGCGCGCTGGATGCGCGGCTCGGTGCGCGGTAATCCGGCCTCCTGAAGCACGTACGCGACCACCCCGGTGGCATATCCATCGCTTTTCATCTCAAGAGCCGTATCGTCATGCCGCTTCCAACCGCCCACGAATGAAGTCAAGCTGAAGCCGCCGTCGGGTTGTTGCTTGGCAAGCGCCTCAGTCACCAGAGCCTGCTGGACGGCAGGGGTAACCAGGCCCAGCAGTTTCGTAGACGCCCAAAGTAAAATGACGCGATCCATCAGCGTCTGTGAATCGCGGTTCTTCACCAGATACTCCCGGAGGAGTTGGATACGGTCCTGAACGTCGCGTGTCGCGCGGTAGCTCTCGGGCGCGCTGCCAACCGCGACGGCGGCAAGCGCAGCTCCGTAATACTGCGAATCGCCTTCCCAGGGGGCGTTGTGGAATTGAAGCCAGTTCCAGGCGCCTTTGGCGTCACCATCTTTTAACTGCTCGGCCCACATGTTTTCCAGCGCGAGTTTGGCGTCCGGAGTTCCATAGCGAACCAGAATCAGCGCATTCAAAATAGATTCGGTTCCGCGCGATTCGATCGTCTTGGGAACGCCGCGCAGCTTGTCCGGGTAGAAGGGCTCCACTTCCGCCCACATCTGCACGCGCTTCGTCACATTGTCGATCAGTTGACGCTCGCTGATGGAAGGCGCCGTTTCAGCGAGACTGGCGCGGAGCGCGGGCCTGCCGACGGCGTAAGTGACCGCGGTGTGGCAGGAGATGCAGAAGGTCCCGTGGTCGCGCGCAGCGGTGGGCCAGTTCATCCACCACGTGATACGTCCGTCCAGATATCCGGCGGCCGCTTTGGCGCTCCAGGATGGCCCGTTTTCGTTTGTAGACGTGGCTTCGGCGGCAGCGAGATTCGCCGCGATCAAAGCCGAAATGAAGCAGACTCGAAGCGCGAGTAGATTCATTGGATTTTCACCAGTTTAGCAGTCTGGTGCGGCCCGCGCGTACTATCCTGAGATCACTGTTGGCCGGTTTGACGAGCTAATGAATGGAGAGGTGGCGTTGACGAAAGACGAGGCGTGGGAGTTCGCGAACCGCTGGGTGGCAGCCTGGAACGCTCATGATCTCGAATTAATCATGGAGCACTACGAGGATGGAGTCGAATTGACTTCGCCGGTCGCAGCCAGACTGCTCGGCAGCGCAGACGGCAAAGTCATCGGGAAAGCAGACCTGAGGGCGTACTTTCAACGCGGGCTCCAGGCCTTTTCCGAACTCAAGTTTGGCCTCGAAGACGTGCTGTGGGGCTTGAACAGCATAGTGCTCCTGTATGCAAATCAAAGAGGCACGCGTACCGCGGAGTTCATGGAGCTTTCGCCCAACGGAAAGGCGGCGAGGATAGTGGCAAATTATAGCGGATAGAGGCCCCACCCGTTCGGCGGAGCAACTATAGCAGCATGCCGGCGATACACGCGGACATAAAATTCGCCATTGTTCCCGCCGCCACCGCACGAAGCCCTAAACGCGCCAGTTCACTCTTCCGCGTCGGCGCCAGCGCACCAATGCCGCCGATCTGAATGGCGATCGAGCTAAAATTCGCGAACCCGCACAACGCATAGGTAGCAATCACAAATGACTTCGGATCCAGCTGCTTCTGAATTCCGCCCAAATCAATAAACGCCACAAACTCATTCAATACCAGGCGCGTGCCCAGTAAGTTGCCGATCGAAGCGCAGTCATTCCACTTCACTCCCATCAACCAGGCCACCGGCGCGAAAAGCATCCCGAAAATCTGCTGCAGGGATTGCGGCAGCCAGCTCATATGAGGCAGTCCGTGAATCCCGCCCAGAATCCCATTGCACATCGCCACCAGCGCAAGAAAAGCAATCAGCATCGCCGCAATATTCAAACAAAGATGGAGACCGTCGCCCGCACCCTGCGCCGCCGCGTCAATCACGTTCACCGCCGTACTCTCTACCTTCAACGTCACGGTGCCC
The DNA here is from genome assembly GCA_003136675.1 of Bryobacterales bacterium. Lineage (GTDB taxonomy): Bacteria > Acidobacteriota > Terriglobia > Bryobacterales > Bryobacteraceae > Bog-113. Next base: position 19,809 of record PLFE01000088.1, on the reverse strand, counting down.
GCCGTTTCCGGAACTTCGGTTTCCGGAATCAGAACCTTGGCCAGCATGATGGTAGCGGGCGCGGTCATAATCACCGCCGTCAACAGGTGCACGATGCTGACATGCGCGATCTTCACGTACGCCGCCATTACGGAGCCGGAGACATGCGCCATGCCGCTCACCATGATGGTGAACAGTTCAGAGCGCGTCATCTTGGGGATAAAAGGTTTGATGGTGAGCGGGGCTTCCGTCTGCCCCATGAAGATGCTGGCCGCTACATTTAGGGATTCCGCGCCGCTCGCGCCCATAATCCGCTGCATAGCCACCGCGAACGCCTTCACCACGATCTGCATCACGCCGAAATAATAAAGAATGGAGAAGAAAGACGCGATGAAGACGATGATGGGCAGTACCTGAAACGCGAAGACCACCCCGAACGGACCGCCCGACGAACCCAGTTGGTCTCCGAACACGAACTTACTACCCGCTTCCGTATAGCCCAGCATGGCGTTCACGCCGACGCTGATGGCTTGAAAGATTTTGCCGAAATCGGTTTTGAGAACCAGCAGCGCAAAAGCGAACTGAAGGCCGACGCCCCAGATGACCACGCGCGGCCGAATGGCTTTGCGATTCGACGAGAACAACCAGCACGCGCTCAGAATCGCGACGATGCCGAGAAGACCCGTGAAGCGGGCCATCCGTTAACCGACAACCTCTAGAATGAGCTCCCGGTCTTCGGGTTTCTGTTGCGAGATGCGGAAGGCGTCTTCCACCATTTCCGCCGCTTCTTCCAGACCTTCTTCGCGGGTGTAGTAGAGGCGGCCGAGGACGGCGCCGGAATCCACCTTATCTCCGGTCTTCACTTCGAGGATCACGCCCACCGCCGGGTCAATTCCTTCACCCTTGCGTTCGCGCCCCGCACCCATCAAAGTGGATGCGCGGCCGATATCTTCGGCATGAATCGCACTGATGAAACCACCCCGCGAAGTGATGATCTCGCGCATGCCGGTGGCATTCGGCAGCAGTTCGAACTTATCGATCGCAGCCACGTTGCCGCCCTGCGCCTCCACCACCTCGCGGAATTTGGCGTAGGCCGATCCATCCGCCAGTTTGCTCTCCGCGATTTGACGGGCTTCATCCAGCGACGCTGCCAGCTTCGCAAGGAAGATCATGCGCGCGGCTAGTTCCACCGAGAGCCGGCGCAGGTCTTCGGGCCCTTCATTGTGCAGCGTCTGCGAGACTTCCATCACTTCCAACGCATTACCCACCGCATACCCAAGCGGCTGGTTCATATCCGTGATCAGGGCTTGCACACGCTTATCCATGCGCCGCCCGATGCCCACCATCATCTGGGCCAGGCGCCGGGCGTCAACCTGTTTCTTCATGAATGCGCCGGTGCCCACTTTCACGTCGAGCACCAATGCATCCACGCCCTCGGCCATTTTCTTGGACATGATCGATGACGCGATCAGCGGAATCGATTCCACGGTTCCCGTAACATCGCGCAGCGCGTAGAGCTTCTTGTCGGCGGGCGCCACCTCGTCGCTCTGGCCGATGAAGCATAGCCCGATCTTGTGAAGCTGCGCCTTGAACTCATCAATCGAGAGATCCGTGCGAAAGCCGGGGATGGATTCGAGCTTATCCAGCGTGCCGCCCGTGTGTCCCAGCGCGCGGCCGGACATCATGGGTACAATCACTCCCGCCGCGGCTGCAATGGGAGCGGCAATCAAGCTGGTCTTGTCACCAACGCCACCGGTCGAGTGTTTATCGACCTTCATTCCCGGGATGTCGGAGAGGTCGATCGTCGATCCCGAGCGCATCATGCTTTCGGTGAGCGAGCTGACTTCGCGGTCCTCCATGCCGGAAAAAAACGTGGCCATCAGGAACGCCGACATCTGATAATCCGGAATCTCTCCCGAAGTGTAGCCTTTGATCAGGCTATCGATTTCCTCCCCGTTGAGTTCTTCACCATCCCGTTTACGAGTTATCAGATCTACTGTGCGCATGAACGAACTTCAGGCTAGCATCTTAAAGGACTGAAAGTAAAGGACAATAGTATGCTGGAGCTCGCGCAAAGCGGAGCTTGGGAGACAAAATTCACTTCCGGGCCCAGTGGCAGGGACGCTCAGTCCGGCTGTATGACCGGCATCTGGAAGCGATACTCACCCCGGAAAACCTCGGCGAACAAACCCGCAATCTCGCCGTGGATTAGGCCATTGTCAACCAAAAGGTGGGGAGAACGCAAGTCGTGCCGCTCTCCTCGCATCGTAGTTACCGTGCCTCCGGCCTCGGAAACCAGCAGGACTCCAGCCGCCATATCCCACGGATTCAGGCCGAATTCCCAAAAAGATTCCAGCCGCCCGCAGGCCACGTAGGCCAAATCGATGGCCGCCGCTCCACCGCGCCGGACCCCATGGGTGGCCATGGCGAGTTGGTGATAGAAGTGGATGTTGATGTTGTAATGCCGCTTCCGGCTGGGGAAGCCGGTGGCCACCAGACTGTCACACAAACGTGAGGCTTTCGAAACACGGATGCGTGCTCCATTCAGTGCCGCACCGCCGCCTTTTTCCGCCGCGAACATCTCGTCTCGGGTCGGGTCATAAATCACACCCGCAATCATCTCTCCGTCTTTTTCCAGCCCCAGCGTCACATTGAAAACCGGATATCCGTGGGCGAAGTTCGTGGTCCCATCCAGTGGATCGACGTACCAGCAGTAGCCCGAGCGGCTCTCGTGGCCGCCGCCCTCTTCCGCGACGATGGCATGGTCGGGGAAAAGCTTGGTCAGGCGCTCGATCACCAGCTTCTCGGAAGCCCGATCCGCGGCCGTGACCAGGTCGAACTCGCCTTTCAATTCAAACCCGATGTTGCGATCCAGATAATCCGAGAGCACGGCTCCGGCTTCGCGCGCGATCTGGTCGGCTGCTTCCAAATAGGACTGCGGCATTTTTGGGCTTATGTGCGTTCGCTGAGGTACTTAATGTCGTGCTTGAAGACGAAAAGGTTCGGCGCACCCTCGCGGGTGACGCGGATAAACCTCTGGTCAAAGTACTCGATAATGCCGTCGATCACCTCATCGTTGCTGAGTTTCAGGCGCACAGGCGTCTGCTTTTCGATCAACTGCTTCAGGTACTTGGCTTCTTCAAACGTCTGCTCGGGCGCTTTCACGCTGGACTTTCCGGTATGCGGCATGGCAATCAGTTCGTCGGCGGGGCGAACATTCGCATCGTGCCCGATCCCCCCGAGTCGGAATCTCCATAGTAGCCAGAGCGGGTGGAGATACGCAAACCGGGGCGGTCGATCTCGACCACCAGACGGTGGAACCGTTCGATGGCGGGAGGGATATTGGCGGGATAGTAAGCCAGGAAATACTGAGTACGCAGTTCGTTAATGATCTGCGCAAAAGCCTGGTCGAGCGCCGCGCCGACCGTCGGTAGGAACACGCGTCCCCCGGTACCCTGCGAGAGAGTGGTGAGCGCATTCTCGCCCCCAATATTGCGGCCCGCCTCATTCTCAATGGGGATGACTAATACGGGGTAGATGACCGCGTCGGCGCGCTGCGCGGCATCAATAGCCGCCCGGTAATCCTTTGAACTGGTCGTATCGCCGCCGTCCGTAACGATGACCAGAACGTGGCGGCCGGGACGATCGTAAATCTCGTTCGCGGCCAGGTAGATGGCGTCATAGAGTGAGGTGCCCGCTTCGCCGCGGAGCCCGTGCAGTTCGCGATCGATACGCGATGCATCGCGCGTAAATGCCGTGTGCTTGACCACTTCCCAGTTGAAGCTATAGAGTGCCGCCCGGTCCTGCGGATTGCCACCGTCGAAGAGCGCGCGGGCAAACCGGCTTACGGAATCCACTTCGTACTTCAGATCTTTCGCCGTTGAGCCGCTGTTATCGATCATCACCGCAACCGACAGTGGCTGGTCCGTCTGGCGCTCATAAACGGAAATTTTTTGCGGAATGCCGTTGTCTTTGATAGTGAAATTATCCCGGGTGAGATTGGCGACCGTATTCCCGGCGGCATCCTTCACGTTCACCAGTAAATGAACCAGGCGGACAGTGGACCGGAAGGTTGGAGAATCCTGCGAGAGACAGAGCCCGGCAAAGGTTAAGAACAATGAGCCGCCGACGAACGCCGATAAACGCCGATAAGAAGAGAGATGCTTGTTGCTCCATCGGCGTTTATCGGCGTGCATCGGCGGCCATAAAGCTTTTCCTTCCCTACGCATGACTGCCCCACTCGCCCTCAACCCAGACTTCCCCGCCCGCGAAGTGCTCCTTCTTCCAGATCGGTACCGTGGCCTTGAGCCGGTTGATGGCTTCGAAACAGGCGTCAAACGCGGGTTTGCGATGTGGCGCGGAGACGGAGATCACAACGCTGGCCTCGCCGACCGCGAGCCTGCCCAGACGGTGCACGATGGCGATTTCGCCGATGGCGTGTTTTGCCCGGAGATCCGCGGCGAGGTCTTCCATCATGCGCAGCGCCATGGGTTCATAGCAATCGTATTCCAGGAATTGGGTGGGACGGCCGCCGGTGTTGTCGCGAACCAGACCTTCAAATGTGACCACCGCCCCATTCGAAGCCGCCAGCACCCTTGCCACCAGCGCGTTCACATCGATCGGATCGCGTACGAGCGAAACGAGGCCGCTTCCCCCGCTCACCGGCGGCAGAAACGCCAGTTCGTCGCCCACGGAAACGGCCGCATCCCAGTTGGAAAATTCATGATTCAAGGCGGGGCGAACATGCGGTTTCAAAGCCGTCAGCCGCGGGAACCGTTCCGCATAAAGCTCCCAAACGCGGCCCGGCGTCAGCGTGCCGGAGAAGTCAAATTGATCCGCCGCCAGACCGGTTACGTCCTTTAACATTCCAAAGAACAATACCCGGATTTTCATAAACGATCCCAAGTCTACCAGACGGGCTAAGCTACTCATCGCGTTACACTTTTTTGATGGCCGATTTCGAAACGACGGTGCGGGTAAGGTATGCGGAAACGGATCAGATGGGGGTGGTTTACCACGCCAATTACCTCATCTGGATGGAGGTGGCGCGGACCGATTTCTGTTCCCACATCGGCGTCGATTACCGGGTGATGGAGCAGGAAGACGGCTGCGTGATCGCGGTAGTGGATGCGCACGTCCGCTATGTGTATCCCGCCCGGTTTGGCGACGAAATCATCATCGCCGTCCACACCATCGAAACATCCGTGAAGCTGCTCAAATTTGAGTATGAGATGCGCCGTGCGTCGGACGATCGGAAGATTGCCACGGGGGACACGACGCACCTTTATCTGAGTAAGGACGGTTTCCGGCCAATCCGCCTGCCCGAGAAGTATCGGGCGGCTTTTCGGGTGAGTGCTTGACATTCGCGGACGGTTTTTGTGACTATAGTCATTCATGACCCCGGTCGCCCGACGCGAACGCAAAAAAAACGCCGCTCGCGAACAGATCATTTCCAAAGGCATTGAGCTATTCGCCCAGCGCGGCATCGAAGCCACCACCATCGAACAGATCGCGAATGCCGCCGACATCGGCAAAGGCACCGTCTACAACTACTTCCAGTCCAAGGAAGAAATCATCGTGGCGTTTATTGCGGATATCGAGCGCCAGGTTCAGGAGAAGTTACGCGGCTTTGACGCCTTTGATGGAGATGTTGACGACATTCTCAGCGACTTCATTCTCTTCCAATTCCAACTCAAAGCGCCACATTACCAGTTTGTGCGGGTGTTTCTGGCGCGTATGTTCGGCCACTCAGACCAGTTATTGCCCTACTTAGTGGAAATGCAGAAGTCAATCGATCCACCGATCGACTTTCTTTTTCAAACGTTGGGGGATCGCGGGCTGATCCGGCAGGACCTGGATACGCCAGAGTTGATTTTGGCATTCAAGACGGTGCATCTCGGACTGACCGGCTTGTGGGCGATGGAAGGTCCGCCGTTCGCGCAGACGGAAAGAGTCCTGCGGTTGCAGATGAAGCTATTTAGCGAAGGACTAAAGGCCGGGGAGGCTTATGAAGTATAACGTGTGGTTGGGCCTTTTGTTAGTGACCGCCGTATCGACCGTCACCTTGTTCGCCGCGGAGTCGTTACTGGAACGCCGGTACAAAGACGGCGAGAAGCTGACTTACAAAATGCATGGTCTGAACAATAACTGGAAGTACGAGATTCAGGCTAATGGCGTCGTAATGGAATCCGGCGGGAAGCTTTTTGAGGAATACGGATGGACAGGGATGACGGGAATCGATCTCAGTGCGGCCAGCCTGGCTTTCCGCCAGAAGCTTTCTCTATCGCCGAATTTCACTCTGACCGTACCCGACCTCAGTAAAGTGCAGCCTCAAATGATTGGGCCAATTACCGATCTGCTCACTTTCTACGCGGACATGCAGGTTGCTCAACACGGCCAGTTGAGCAAAGCCGGAGACCATTATTATTTCAAACACGGCGCGCCGAACTCCTGGGCGGATGGAGCTTACTATGTGCTCGGCCAGGATTCGATCGACTTCGATGTCACTCTGACGAAAGTGGACGCTGCTAACAAAATCGCGGATCTCAACGTTCGGCACGTTCCACCGCAGAACCCGGAAATCAAGCTTCCCGCGGAATGGATGCGGAAGCCGGTGGCTGACACGCCGAATAACTGGGTCGAGGTAGCGAAGCAAGACGGAAAGTACATCGCGGAAGTGGGCAAGGAGACCTTCGACGTGAAGATCTCGGTTGACTTAACAGATGGAAAGATTCTCGCGGCGGGTCTGGAGAACCCGGTGGAGGTTCTCAAGCGGGAATGCACCGACGAGGAGTTGACGAAGTGCGGTGAAGGCACGCGGTCCAGAACGTTTCGCAAGGTCGATATTGAACTGGTGAGGTAGTGGGCCCACTCGGTAGCAGGCCCCGCGAACCCTACTGCACAGGCTTCGGCTGCTGTTGATCGAGACCCCATCCGATCAGGAATTTGATCACCGCGTCGCGGCTGCCGAACTGGTTCGTTTGACGCCATACTTCGAGACGGTTCAGCAGTCCCGGCTCGATGACAACGTTTTCAGCGAACGTAACAGGTGTGGAGGAGGGTTGCAGCATCTTCGTTACACTCCCTCTTCTTTGCGTGTCGCCACGGCTGCGGGAAACAACTTGCGCCGTCCCAGGATGGAAAGCAATATCATTCCGAGTCCCAGGAGACCCATGGAAGCCGGCTCCGGCGCCTGTGCCACGGGAACGGTGAGCAGGAACTCCTGAGTCTGGTTACGGCCGGAGAGGGTCGCGCTTACATTCGTCAAAATGTCGAAGCTCGATGCGTTGATGGAAGAGTAATTACTCTCGGCGGCGAACAACCAGGAGGTGGAACTGGGGGTCGGTGGATGGCTGTTCGGATTCCCCGCGGGATTGAACAAATCCCACATCGTGTCCTGTATATCCCCGTTTGCTGAGTTTTGTCCAGCGAACTGCGTAGTTAACCACGCCGCCATCTCGTAAAGCTGTTGCCCGTCGTACGTTTGCGTACCACTTTGCGTTTGTAGCGTATTTGAGATGGCGCCGTAGCGCGTAAGTGATAAGTTGCCGCTACCGAGGTTCGTCTCGTTCGCGGCATAAGTCTGTCCATTCGCGACCGTATTCGCGAAGTCGTCGCAATAGATTGTAGTGCTGACACCGTTGATAGAAGCCGTGTAAGGGCTGATTAGATAACCTGAGCTGTCTTTTTGGCCATTGGCGCCTGTGAAAGTCACATTGACGCTTCCTGCCGACAGCTGCGTAGCGAGGGCGGCAACTGCTACCGCTCCCATTAAGATTGCTTTCATGATTTTTCGTATCCTTTTACTAAGAACTTTCGGGGCGGGTAACTGCTGGCGCCTGTTCCTGAATCCAACGGTAAGTGACGGCCATACCTTCTGACAATGGAACTAAGACCCGCATGTATTTGTAGCGTTGTAATCCTAGACACTGTTCTACCGTTGGAGGTAAGTGAATCGCAGTAGAGAAAGTTGCAAAAGGTGACGGAACTAGGAGCAGAGGGGCAAGTCTCGGGATGCCGATACTAGTATTTATTGCCGGGGCAACGTGATAGTCTCTGCCGCCGGTGATAGGATGTGCGGCATGTCGACAATCGTAATTTCGTTGCTCGCGTTGGTGACGCTTCCGGCTTTCGCGGGTTCAATCGATCTTCCGAGCCGGAAGATGCTGAACCTCGCGGCGATCAAAACCATGGCGGCGGCGGCCGAAGCCGAAGCCGGAAGGAGAAACGTTCACGTCACGATCTGCGTGGTCGATGAAAGCGGGAACCTGTTGTTCCTCGAAAGAGGAGACGGAGCCGCGCTCAACACCATCCAGTTCGCCCAGAAGAAAGCCCGGCACTCGGCCTTTTACAAAAGCCCTTCCAGGAACGGGGCGGACGCTCTGAAGAAGGGAAATCTGGAGGTGCTCGCGTTTCCGGAATTCTTCCCGAACCAGGGCGGCCTGCCCATCCAGGTGGATGGCGAAACCATCGGCGCGATCGCCGTCAGCGGCGCAGCTTCCGAGATCGACGAGGCCATCGGACAGTTCGCCCTTGACGCCCTTCTGAAGAAGTGACCCGGCTCGATCGAATGCCTACCAGCTACTCGTGGACGATGGAAGAAGCGTGGCGCACTTCGAGCAGTTGCTGGTGGGCCCTGATGGATTCGAACCATCGACCAACGGATTATGAGTCCGCTGCACTAACCGCTGTGCTAAGGGCCCGTGCTTTCGACTCTAGCATGGAACTCGCGCTAGTCATGACTTCCAGCGTGTTCACATAGGTACATGGCGTTCGCGGTATGGGTCGATCGGGAACTGGCGTGGGCAGAGGGCACGCATGAATACAGGCCCATGGGCGTCGCCGTGGTGGCCATCACCGATCTGTTCATGCCCCGCGACTTTGTTCCGCGCCGAAAAGCGCCGCCCCGCGAAGATGTTCGTTTCGCCGGCCTGTTCGCCTCGCTGGTGGATGTGAACGATTACCTGCAAATCCGCCGCGGCCATTTCCAGACCAAATCCATTCCGGGAATCCTCCAAAATGGCACGTAAGCCCGCGATCGCCGCAGGTTCGAACATGATACCGATGGCGGCCTTCGTCATCGCGGTGGCCGTGCTCTATTTCGCACGCCAGATTCTGATTCCTTTCGCCCTGGCTCTCTTGTGCGCCTTCCTGCTGAGCCCCGCTGTCAAGCGGCTTGAAAGCTGGTATATTCCGCGCATCGCCGCCATTGTTCTGGTGATGATCGCGGCGTGCGGCGCACTGGGCGGGCTGGGTTGGGTGGTTACCGACCAGTTGGTGCAGATCATCAACGACCTGCCCGAATACCGAGAGAACATCGACCACAAGATGGCCGCAATCCGCGCACCCGGCAGCCTCACCAAACTGGCAAAGAATGTGCAGGATCTGGGGAAGGAACTCACGACGTCGCCTCCGAGCCAGCCGCCAGTGGCCACGCCGCGCAAGCCGGCTCGCAGCGCGCGCGCCGCGACACCCGTGCCGCTGGATGCAAACGGTCCCTTGAAAGTAGAGGTGATCGAGCCTCAGCCGAATGCGCTTCAATCCTTGCGCAACTTTGTGGGGCCACTGCTCGGCCCTCTTGAAACCGCCGGCATCGTCATCGTATTCACGCTCTTCATGCTGATCGATCGCGAGGATCTGCGGAACCGGCTGTTAAGTCTGATCGGCCAGCGGCAATTGCACCGAACGACGAAGGCGCTGGACGACGCGGCACAGCGCGTCAGCCGGTTCCTGTTGATGCAATTTCTGGTAAACACGGGCTTCGGAACGCTGGTGGCGCTGGGCTTGTATCTGATCGGGGTGCAGAGCTTCATCCTGTGGGGCGTGATGGCGCTTTTCCTCCGATTCCTGCCGTATGTCGGGGTCACCGTCGCCGGTCTGTTGCCGTTGGTGCTGGCGCTCGCGACCACGGAGGGATGGCGCAGCCCGGTGCTGGTTCTGGTCCTGTTTCTGGTGCTCGAACTGGTGACGGGTAACTTCGTCGAGCCGATGGTCTACGGCGCGCATACCGGACTTTCCTCGCTCGCCATTCTGGCGGCAGTGGTCTTCTGGACGGCCATTTGGGGACCGGCCGGGTTGATCCTGTCTACCCCACTTACCGTTTGTCTGAGTGTGCTGGGACGCTACTCGCCGCACCTTCAATTTCTCGACGTGCTGCTGGGGGATGAGCCGGTGCTCTCGATGGATGCGCTCTTCTACCAGCGATTGCTGGCGCTCGATCACCATGAGGCTCTGCTGGTGGCCGAAAACTTTCTGAAGGAGAACTCGCTGACCAGCCTATACGACCAGGTGATTCTTGGTGCGCTAGCCATGGCGGAACAGGACCGCCATGCGGGACAAATGGAACCCCGCCGCGAGGAGTTCGTGCTCCAGAGCATTCGCGAGATTGTTACCGAACTCGCTGAAACCGATCCGGACGCCAGGAAATCGAATCGGGGGCGGGTGCTGCTCGAACCTGAACCGGCGCAGCGCCAGGAAATCCGGGTGTTCTGTTTCACGGCGCACGACGCGGCCGATGAAATCGCCGCATCGATGATCGCCCAGGTTGCCGAGCGGGCCGGGTTCCCTGCGCTCGCCTTCCCCTTCGTTGAGTCGCCGGCCGAACTGATCGAAGGGCTGGCGCCTCAGCCGGGCGACCTGGTCTGCATCTCCTCCATCCCGCCGCTGGCGCTCACGCACGCGCGCCGCATGGCCGAGCAGATCCGCGAAGCCCTTCCGCAGATCCCTCTGGTGATCGGTCTGTGGTGCTACCCCACAACCTCTTCCCGCACCCTTCTCGCTCTCCAGGAAACCACCAATAGCACTGTTGTCACCAGCCTGGCAGCGGCCGTGACGCAATTCAAAGCGACCCCGGTCACCCCGTAGTGGCCCCAATCATGCTACAACTGACAGCGGAGAACAATTTTGCCTTTGGAGTCGGTGATCCGTAAAGAGGGACCGGTGGCGATCGTCGCGCTGCACGGAAAAGTGACGCTGGGCGAGGCTTCGGAATCTCTGCGCGCCGTGGTCGAGAAACTGGCCGGTGAAGGGTGCCAGCAAGTGGTTCTCAACCTGGCGGGCGTTCCTTTCATCGACAGCGCCGGGTTGGGCGCTTTGGCCCTGGGCTTCACCCTTCTGAAGAAGGCCGGAGGCCTGCTCAAACTGGCGGAGGCGCCGCCGCGCGTTCAGGACGCTCTCGAAATGACTCGCCTGACGCGCTTGTTCCCGGTCTACACTTCCGAAAAGGACGCGGCTGCGAGTTTCGCGAACGTTGTCTGAAATGCCGCCTGGAATAGCGGGCCGCGTGCTGGCTGTGCATGGGCATAAGTTTCTGGTGCTCACCGATGCCGGGGAGTGCTTCATTCCCGCAGTGCCGCGCATGCCCTTCTACCCGGTCACGGGCGACACCGTCATTATCGAGGGCGAATGGATCAAGGGCATCGAGCCGCGCCGGTCCGTGGTGGAGCGGAAAGCGCCCGGTTCCGCGACCGAGAAGCAAGTGTTGGCGGCCAATATCGATCTGCTCTTTATCGTCACCGGGCTCGACAGCGATTTCAATCTACGGCGCATTGAACGGTATCTGGTGATGGCCAACCAGAGCGGAGCGCTGCCGGTTCTGGTACTCACGAAGTCGGATCTTTGTGAGGCTTCTCCTGAACGCGCCGCCGAGGTGCAGCAACTGGCGCCGGATTCCCCCGTCATCGTGAGCAGTTCGCTCAATTCGGATGGGGCGGAGACGATCCGCCGCTTACTGGCGCCGGACAAGACCGGAGCGCTGATCGGATCTTCGGGCGCGGGCAAATCGACGCTGATCAACCTGCTGCTCCGCGACGCCCGGCAGACGGTAGGCGACGTGAGTGCCAGCGGGGGCCGTGGGCGGCACACCACCACGCATCGCCAGATGTTCCGCATTCCCGAAAGCGGCTGGCTGATGGATCAGCCCGGTCTGCGCGAGATCCAGATTCTGGCCGATGAGCAAGCCGTTACCGACGCGTTCGGAGACATCGCGGACTTAGCTGCGCGCTGCCGCTTTCGCGACTGCCGCCATCAGGGCGAGCCCGGATGCGCGGTGACAGGCACGGTTGATCCGGAGCGGTTGAGCAATTTTCAGAAGCTGCAAAGGGAAGCCGCGCGGGCGGTGGAAGAGTTCGATATCGCCCAGCGGATCAAGAGCAAGCAGAAGCTGAAGGCCGTTCACAAAGCAGCCCGCGATCACGACTGGGATTAGACCCATGAAGATCATGCCGATCTTCCTAAAAACTCTCAACGGACTGAAAGCCAACCCGGAGACATTGACTTTGGCGAGCATCACCTCCGTTTGGGATTACCATCGCGAAGCCTTCATGAGAGCTTCCGATCAGGCGATTCTCGACCAAAATGTTACCCGGGCCGGTCATAGTGACGAGATTGTCACATTGGTTGAGAACGGGAGCGTAGACCTCGGGATCATCACATATGACCTTCCGAGAGGCTCCAGACTGAGTCGGCAAATCTGGGATAAAGAAGCCATGGTTCTCGCCGCTTCCAACGAAGCCGCCCGGAAGCTCGGCATCGCGGATGGAAAAGACCACGGTTGGGGGTTGGCCGCGCTGGACTCCTCGGAGCTTCGCATCGTGATGCTGGAGAAGGGTTACGGCGTGAGAGACAAATCCGTCGACCCCTTTCTAATCGAGATCAAAAGAAAACCGTCAGTCTTCGCGGAGTTCGACAGCATCGCGCAGATCAAGGACACCGTGGCGGCCTATGGCCACTTGATAACCATCCTGCCCCTTCCGACCGTAGAGAAGGACCCGCGACTTCGTTGGGCCTCGCTAAGGGGTATTGCACCAAGGGTAGTCAGTTTCATTTGGGGGGGGAACCCGAGGGGAACCGTCAAGTCCTTCCTCGCGCACCTGAAACGAAAGAAGACCACTTAGGAAAGCCATGTGACTACGTGGTACGCCGCGAAGGCCCCCACATACGCCAATACCAGCATGTAGCTGAACTGGATGGCCGGCCACTTCCATCCGCCGGTCTCGCGCCGCACTACGGCGATGGTCGACATGCATTGCAGCGCGAAGGCGAAGAAAATGAGCAGTGCCGCGGCGCCGGCTGGCGATAGATCTTTGCGCACCGCTTCCTGAAGCTTCCCATTGGTTTCTTTCCCTTCGGTGCCGTAGATGGTGCCGAGCGTACCAACAATCGTCTCGCGCGCGGCGAGCGAGCTGATCAGGCCGATGCCGAATTTCCAGTCCAGTCCAATGGGTTTGATGGCGGGCTCAATGAAGTGTCCCACCTGTCCGGCGATGCTGTGCTCGATTTCGGGCGCTTTGCCGTTATGCGTGGGCACGTGCAGAAGAATCCAGAGTACGACGGCGACGGTGAGAATCAGGGTGCCGGCGCGATGCAGAAATACCTTCCCGCGATCGATCAGCCGCATGGCCAGTTGCGAGGGCTTGGGCCAGCGATAAGGCGGCATCTCGAGCACGAACGGCGTGCGCTCGCTGCGAAGGATGGAGGATTTCAAAAGGCGCGCGGTGGCCACGGCCGCGAGAAACCCGAGGATATAGAGCGAGAGCATGGCGATCGCACGCATGCCGAGAAGCGGACCGATCACATGCTTGTCTGGAATGAACGCCGCGATGATGAGGACGTAAATCGGCAAGCGGGCGGAGCACGTCATCAGCGGGGCGATCAGGATGGTGGCCATGCGGTCGGCAATGAGCGCCGCGCGGGCCAGGTAGCCGGAGTCTTCCAGGAAGCCGATAAAGAGGAACAGAAGCAGGATCTGCGGCAAAAAGGTGATGACGGTGCCCACCCCGCCCCACACGCCCTCCACGAGCAGGTCGCGAAATACGGATTCGGGCAAGACGGCTTTCAACAGATCGCCAGACCCGCTCACCAGGGCGGCGATGCCATCCATTAAGGGCTTGGCGAGAGTGAAAATACTCTGGAACAAAGCGAGCACGACGGTGAGGAAAATGACGGGGCCGGCAACGGGGTGCAGGAAGATCTTATCGAGACGGCGGGTCCATTTGGTGGGCGCGGGCGCTACGTAGCCGGAAGCCAGGCTCATCTGGGCGGCCCATTTGCGCGTTTTGGGAACATCCTGCAGAATCGGCAACTGGATGGGGCGCGGCGGGGCAAGCTGCGCGTTCAGGAAATCATAAATCTCGTCGAAGCCTTTCCCGGTGCTGGCGGTGACCAGGGCCACGGGCGCGCCCAACTTCTTCGAGAGTTCCGGAACGTTCAGCACGCCGCCGCGCCGCGCCAGATCGTCCGACATATTCAGCAGCACCATGGTGGGCAGCTCGGTGGCGAGCACCGGCGCGGCCAGCATGAGCTGACGGCCCAGATTGGTGGAATCGAGGATGAGCAACACGGCGTCCGGCCGCGGAACCCCAGGCATCAAACCAGCCAGCACATCGCGGGTGACGCGCTCATCTTCGGAGCGCGCGTTCAGCGAGTAGATGCCGGGTAAATCCACTAATTCGACGTGGTGGACGATGCCGGTATCGATATAACGCGCCTTGAGGCGGCCCATGCGGTGTTCCACGGTGACGCCGGGATAGTTGGCGACTTTCTGGTGCAAGCCCGTGAGACGGTTGAAAAGGGTCGATTTTCCGGCGTTGGGCGGACCTACGATGGCCACCAGACGGGTGCGAGGCGAGAAGGCCCTGGGCGGTCCCGCAGGCGTGTGACACTCGGCGCTACTCAGTTTCAAGCACCCTCCCGACGAGCGGCATGGTCTCCAGGTGTTTGGCCGTTTCCCGCCGCAGAGCGACCTCGGAACCATCCACTCGATAGACCCGTGGATCGCCCCCAGGGGCGCTCAATCCGACCTCAATCCGATGCCCAGGCAGGAACCCAAGAATCATCAAGTGCCGCGCTTCCTCTTCGGGTAACTCGATGGCTTCGAGGATGGCTTCCGCACCTGCCGGCAAATCTGACAACTTGCACTTTGAAATCATGAAACGGCTGTGGCACCCAGGGGCCGAAAACCAATAGGACCTGTTTAGTCCTGATTCAGTGTAGCACCGATTGCAAGTATAATCGGGAGGTTAGGCGGGCGGTTAGCTCAGTTGGTTAGAGCACTTCCTTTACACGGAAGGGGTCCGGGGTTCGAATCCCTGACCGCTCACCAGATCTTCTCAGACTTTGAACAGGGCGAGGAAGCTCCGCAGTCGGCCGACGGTCTCGTTGAGGTCGGCGATGGCGGAGCCGGTTTGCGCCGCACCGGTGCTGGCGATGCGCGCCGCTTCCGCCAGGCCGCCCATTTCCCTGGCGATGACCGCTGCCGTCTCGGCGGCCTCCGCAACGTTGCGCCCCACATCGTTGGTGGTCGCGTTTTGCCGCTCGACCGCGGAGGCGATGGAG
Organism: Bryobacterales bacterium; assembly: GCA_003136675.1. Classification (GTDB taxonomy): domain Bacteria; phylum Acidobacteriota; class Terriglobia; order Bryobacterales; family Bryobacteraceae; genus Bog-113. The sequence continues at coordinate 4,497 of PLFE01000088.1, read as the reverse complement.
CGGGAGATTCGATTGATCTCGTCGGTGACGGCGGCAATCTCGGCGATGGCGGCGACGCTTTCGCCAGTGCCGCGCTGGATGGCCTCAATGCGACCGCTGACCTCTTCGGTGGCTTTCGCCGTGGCCTTGGCCAGTTCCTTCACTTCGTTGGCAACCACGGCGAAGCCTCTGCCCGCGTCACCGGCGCGCGCCGCCTCGATGGCGGCGTTCAGCGCCAGGAGGTTGGTTTGCTGGGCAATGGCGGTGATCACCTTGATGACTTTGCCGATCTCCACAGTAGACTGCCCCAGAAGGCTGATCTTCGTGGTGGTGCCGTCGGTCACCTGGACGGCCGTCTCGACCACGGAGGATGCTTTGCCGGCGCTGAGGGAGAGTTCGCGAATAGAAGTGAGCATCTCGCGAGACCCGGCCGCGGCGATGGTGAGGCTGGTGGAGACGCGCTCGCTGGACTTCGCGGCCGACGCAGCCCGGAGACTCGACTCCGCAGCCGAGTGGGCCATTTCCTCCGTGGTCGCCGTCAATTCCTCGGAAGCGGAGCCTAGAACCATGGTGTGTTCGCCGATGTGCCCGACTTCCCGCGAAAGCTTCTCGCAAACGGTATTCAACAGCGTCGCGATGCGCGCGTAGTCACCCGCGTAGCAGCCCTCCACGCGCGTCGTCAAATCCAGGCTTCCCAGCGCGGTGAGCACCCGTTCAATCTCCTCGACCGGCGCCAGCCAGGCGTCAAACATCGAGTTAAAGCGTTCAAAGATGCGGCGGTTTGCGCCCGTGAACTGTTCGGCGTCGGTGCGAACGCGCAGGTCACCGCTTGCGGCCGCCGCGGTGAGGAGCGCGATCTGTGCGTTGCGGCGGTTGATGACATCAATGAAGCCGTTACAGACATCTTTGGCGCGGGAGAAGTCGCCAGGGAACCCGTCCTGGAACGGCTCAGGGATTTGACCGACGCACATCGAATCGACCGACGCAACGGCGCTCTCAAAGGTCTGGATGACGGTGTCGAGGATCTGATTGACGGCCCGGCAGACGGAAGCCCCCTCTTCACCGTGGTGCTCAGGGATGAGACGCCGCTTAAGATCGCCAACCGCAATCGCATCCCGGAGTTGACCCACCTCGACAGGCAACGAAGGCCATTGTTCGTCCAGATTCGCGCGAGCCACCGATGTCGGCATTCGGACCTCCACTGGAGTCACTATCGGCAGCTTTGCGTTTTCTGTGATTTTCCACGAGAGCTACTCACCGCCGCTCGCAGCGAAGCTTGCAAAGCTATAGTGTAAGCGCCGATGATATGATCTCGGCAGAATGGGAGAAATAGTGGAGGCAGAGGTTAAGACAGAGGGCGCGCCTTTCAACCGGTGGCTGATTCCGGTGGCGGCGGTCCTGATTCACATCTGCATCGGATCCATCTATGCGTGGAGCACCTTCAACCTGCCCATCAAGAAGGTGTTTCCCAACGCGCCATCGTGGTTCAGTCCGCCCTATACGACCTTCTCGACGGCGCTGGTGCTACTGGGCCTCAGCGCGGCATTTGGAGGGCCGTGGGTGGAGAGGCGCGGACCTCGGGTGGCGGCTACGGCGGCGGCGATCTTTTTCGGAATCGGCCTGTTGACCGGCGGGTTCGGTCTCTACATCAAGCAATCGGTTCTGGTGTTTCTGGGAATGGGGGTGATCGCCGGAATTGGAGCGGGACTCGGCTACATCGCGCCGGTGAGCACGCTGGTGAAATGGTTTCCGGACCGGCGCGGGATGGCCACCGGCATGGCCATCATGGGCTTCGGCGGCGGCGCTTTTATCGGCGGGTACGTGAACCCCTGGCTAATCAAGCGCGTCGACGTGGCGTTGACGGTGATGATATTGGGGGCTGTTTATTGCGCAGTCATGACGATTGGGGCGCAGATTATCCGGCGTCCACCGACCGGCTACGCGCCAGCGGGCTGGACGCCCTCGACCGTGATCGGCTCGCGGAGCAACCCCATGATTGCGCGAACCAGCGTGAACCGGAACCAGGCGCTGCGGACGCCGCAATTTTTCCTGCTGTGGGGGATTCTGTTCGTGAACGTGACGGCGGGTATCGGGATTCTTGCGCAGGCTTCGCCGATGATGCAGGATATGTTCCGCAAGACGCCGCTGGAAGCGGGCCTGATCATCTCAATCATCAGCCTGTTCAACGCGGGCGGACGTTTTTTTTGGGCGTCGGTGTCGGACTACATTGGGAGGCGGAATACATACCTGACGTTCTTTGGCGTTCAGGTCTTTTTGTTCCTGGCGGTGCCGGTGCTGGCGGGGCGCGGGGAATGGGCGCTGTTTGAAACCACGCTCTTCGTGATCTTCACGATGTATGGGGGAGGGTTTGCGACCATTCCGGCGTTTCTGGCGGACATCTTCGGACCGGAGAATGTGGGCGCGATTCACGGGGCGATATTGACGGCCTGGAGCGCGGCGGCGATTGCGGGGCCGGTGATTATCACGAGGCTTTCCGACAACGCCAAGGCGGCGCTGGCGCCGGGCGCGAGCCGCATCCACATCTATGACGCGCCGCTGCGGGTTCTGGCCGTGCTGCTGGTGGCCGGATTTATCCTGACCGTGCTGGTGCGTCCCCTCAAGACCAAAGCGGCTTAGTGCAGGGTCCGCGAAATAACTATACAGAAATTAGGGCACGCGCGGCTGAAGCCGCGGGTACCATGCCAATCCGGCACACTAGGAGGCCGTTCAGGAAGCGGTTCGCACGTGAACGGGCTGCAGGGCGTCGGCTTCGGTTTGCACTTCCTCTGGAGCGGCGGCTGGCGAGGTGGGCTTCCGGCTTTCGAAGAACTTCGACAACGAGGCGAGCTGGCCGCGGAAGGCGAGGATGGTGTCGAGATCAAACTGGCTTTGCGTGGTGATCACCCATCCGTACGGAGTGGGGGCGGCGGTGTCCACAAATGTTCTTGGGTCCATGACATAACTCATCGGCGGTCTTTGCTGGAATCTTTAGGGGATTTCGTAGCGGACGAACGCGAAGCGGGTGGAATCGGGCGACCAGGAATTGACGTTCATGGTTCCCTGCCCGCCGAGGAGGCGCATGAGGAACTCCGGTTTCGCGGCGATATTGTCCGCCGGAATCATGCGGATCTGCACGTGTTGATTGGCCGGATGCCCCTCGGTGCCTTTGGGAAATGAGAGGAAAACGATCCACTTTCCGTCGGGAGACGGGTGCGGGAACCAATCCTCCATTGCATCGCTGGTGACGCGCTGGGCCTGGGAGTCATCGGGGCCGGCGCCGGCGGGAGGCATGCGCCAGATATCCCAACTGCCGGAACGGTTGGAGTTGAAGTAGGTCCAGTTTCCGTCGGGAGAATCATCCGGGCCGTCGTCATAGGCGGGGTTGGAGGTGAGCCTGGTTTCGGGGCCTCCGGAAACGGGCATGCTGTAGAGATCGAAGTTTCCGGCGCGCTGACCGACGAAGGCGAAGGACTTGCCATCGGGCGCGAAGGCATGGAAGTAACTGGGGGCATCGGGCGTCATCAGGCGCGCCTTGCCGCCGGGGCTGGTAGGGACGAGGTAAACCTGGGAGGCGCCGGCGGGCCCGCGGGCCGATACGGCATAGGTGCTGGAATCCGGTGAGATGCCGTGGTCGTTATTGACGTTCTGAACGTCGCCCAGGTCGATCCGTTCCAGTTGCGGCCTGTCGAGGGCGATGCGATAGAGATCGCCGCCGTAGTTGACGAGGAGGAACCTGCCGTCGGGAGACCAGTTGGGCGCTTCGACGCGGTGGGGGACACGCAGCAGGACGCGCGCGAAGCGGTTCTGCAGGTCGAAGATGGAGATGACGCTGGTGACCGGCTCTTTCGGTTTGGTTTCGATTTTGACGTTGGAGAAGACGGCGGTTTCGAGAACATTGGCGTCGTGCGAGCAGACGGCGAGCCCGGCATAAAGCGGGTCCTTCAGCGAGAGGGTGATGGGGCCGGTGGCTTGCATTTTACCGTCGGGCGCGCCGGCGAAGAGGGTGAACTGGTCGTCCCGACGCTCGATGCGGATGTGCAACGGGCCATTGAAGGTGGACTGGATTTCGCGGGTGAGCCCCTGCTTCGTCTGGCGGTATTGCAGCGAGGTCATCCCGCTGCCGTGCAGGGCGACATCGACGTAGGGCGAATCGGCATCGAGGCTTTGACGGAGCATGAGGGTGGCTTTGCGGTGTTCGACTGCGCCTTTGCCGATCCATGTGACGTCGGCCGAGAAGGTGACATCGCCCGAGACCTTTTTCCATACATATTGGAACGCGTCGGTGGTGGCCCAGATGTTGGCGCCGCCGCCGGTGATGCGGTATTCGCCGGTTGCAGCGTCGAATTGGGCTGAACCGGGTCTGGGGTTGATGCCGATGTCCTGGTGGTTTTCAAAGATGCCGAGGGGTTGGGCGGCGAGAGGCAGGGTGAGGAAGAGGAGAGCGACGTAGCGCATGTGGAATTATGTTTATCACAAGCGGGGTTTATGACAAGCGGATGCGCGCAGGCGCAGTTCTCG
>PLFE01000181.1 GCA_003136675.1 Bryobacterales bacterium | reverse complement strand
TGGAAACCGATCACCTCATCGCTCACCGTGTCGGACTCCATGACTGCGTCGAGCAAGGCTTCATCCTGAGCAGCCTTACGCAGAAAAAGCAAAGCTTGTTCACGCCGCTTGATAGAGTACCTGCCCCGCTGTGGCGGCCTCGTGATAAACGTTGCCGGGAGTCTCCCGCCAGTACTGAAACTTCTCGTCGCTGACAACCAGGAGATCGACCGCGATATCGAACGAGCGAATGAGGCGATTCANNGCATCGCCCCTGGCCTGAGAACCGAAGAGGATGATGCGTTTGGGATGGGCAGCCTGGACCAGCACGCCTGTCAGGTTAGATACGATTTGTCTGGCTGCGGGGCTCATCGAGGTTGGCACAACAACTCCTGCGACCAGTTTGCCACATCTTCGGGCAAGAGCCGCTGGCTGGAGTCCAAATTCTGGCGAGTTTGGACTCCAAATGGACTCCGCGCGACCTCTTCCGCGATGTGGAAGCGCGCCCGTATCTTCGCAAGTCTATACTTTGTCGAGGTTTGTTTTGGTGGACCTGAAGGGNNGACCTCTTCCATGCCATGGAAGCGCGCTCCCAACTGCGCCACAGGCCCGTCCAGAACAACTCCCTTAGTCTATCACCCTAGAATGGGAAGGAATGATCCACGTTCGCTCGGCGGCAACCCTCGTGTGCTTGCCGGTAATCCTCCTCGCCACCGGCTGCGTCGCGCGCACCAAGGTCATCACACGCGGGAATCATCCGGGGCCTCCCAAACCGCTGCTCGTCGCCTCGCAGGAAGAACTCATCCGCCGCCTGACGCAGCGCTATGAAGCCATCAGGTCCTTCGATGCCTCCGTGGATCTCACGCCAGCCGTTGGCAGCGTCTACAAAGGGAAGATCACCGAATACCAGGACATCAGCGGCTACGTTCTCTACCGGCGCCCCTCGGATATCCGCATCATTGGACTCGCGCCGGTGGTGCGCACCAAGCTTTTCGATATGGTCTCGACCGGCATGGACTTTCGCATCTCGATTCCGTCAAAGAATCGGTTCATCGAAGGCCGTAACGACGCTCCGCCGGTCTCGGAGAACAGCATCGAAAACCTTCGTCCAGAGGCTTTTCTGGAAGCCGTCGTGATCCGGCCCCCGGATCTCAGTGACGAGACGCCCTTGCTGGTCGACAATACAGACACCCATGAAGCTGTCTACATTCTTAGTCTGGTGAGAGTCACCGAGAACCGGAAGGTGATCCCGCTGCGTTCCATCTTCTTCGACCGCACCAATCTGATGGTGGTGCGACAGAAGCGCTATAGCGAAAACGGCGATATCGTCGGCGACACCTACTACCATGACTTTGATGTCTTTAACGGCATCTCTTTCCCGAAGACCATCGAAATCAATCGACCCAAGGATGGCTATGGGGTGGTGATCAACGTCCGCACAATGGAAATGAACAAAGACATCCCGAACGAGAAATTCGTGCTCCAGCAGCCGGATGGCAGCCAGCTTCAGGTACTCGGATCACCCAAATGATGTTCCTCCTGGTCCTCGAAAATGTGCGCCACCGGCCTTTACGCACGCTGCTGAGTATCCTGCTGATCGCGGTTCCGGTAACCCTGATTCTCACGCTGGTGGGCCTCAGCCATGGTTTCATGGCGGATTCGCAGCGGCGCGCGCGCGGGGTGGGGGCGGATATTCTCGTGCAGCCGCAAGGCTCTTCCCTGATGCAGTTCACCAACGCCACGCTGACTCAGAAGTTCATCAACTTCCTCGCCGCGCAGCCGCACGTGACTTTGGCGACCGGCGTGATCAATGTCGCTTTCGGTGGCTGGAATCAGATCACCGGCATCCAGCCCGATCAGTTCTACGCCATGAGCGGCGGGTTCATTTTCCTGAGCGGCCACGGCTTTCAAAACCCGGACGACGTGATCATCGACAGCTACTGGGCCAATCAATCGCATGCGCGGCTGGGCGAAGCGCTTCACCTCTTGAACCATGACTGGCACGTTTGCGGCATCGTGGAACCCGGCAAACTTTCGCATATCTTCGTGCAGGCGCCAGTGCTGCAGGAACTAACCGCGAACAAGGAAAAATTCAGCAACATCTACGTCAAAGTGGACGACCCGAAGCGGAACGTGACCGTGGTGGTGGACGAACTGAAGGACAAGCTTCCCGGCTATCCCATCTGGCCGATGGAAGTTTTTCTCTCGCAGATGTCGGTGGACAACATTCCGTTCCTCAAGCCATTCGTGAACGTCGTAATCGGCATCGGGATTCTGATCGCCTTCGCGGTGGTGGCGCTGTCGATGTATATGGCCATCCTGCAGCGCACGCGCGAGATCGGAATCCTGAAATCACTCGGCGGCACGCGGTGGTTCATTCTCGAATTGATTTTGGCCGAAGCGCTGCTGATGGCGGTGGGCGGCACCGTGCTGGGAATCTCGTTTAGCTTTGCAACGCGCTACGCGATTATGCGTCTGGTCCCCGCTTCTCTTCCGCAGGCCATTGTGCCGGAATGGTGGCCCATCGCGGGCGGGATTGTGCTGGGCGCGGCCATTCTGGGGGCGATCTATCCTGGAACGATCGCGGTTCGCCAGGATCCGATTGAGGCCCTGGCTTATGAGTAGTGATCTGGCCAAGCCGGAGCCGATCATCTCCATCCGCGATCTGCGTAAGGTCTACCACGTGGGAAAGGTGGATGTGGAGGCCCTTCGAGGCGTGGATCTCGACATTGAACCGGGGGAATTTGTCTCCATCGTGGGGCCTTCCGGGTCGGGCAAGAGCACTCTGTTTCACATCATTGGGGCTCTGACGCCTCCCACGTCGGGTACCGTGCGCGTGGGCGGAAAAGATCTGGCCGCTTTGGATGATGCCGGCCGCACGCGCTTGCGCAAGAGCACGGTCAGCTTCGTTTTTCAGAAGTTCAACCTGCTGCCCAACCTGACCGCGCGTAACAATATCGAGTTGGCCCGCTACCTGGGCGGCAACAAGAACCACAGGCGCGCCGACGACGAGGAGTTCAAACGTGTTCTGGGATTGCTGGGCATCGAAGGGCGCCTGGACCACCGGCCCGCGGCGCTCTCAGGCGGCGAGCAGCAGCGCGTGGCCATTGCGCGCGCCATCGTGAATCACCCGGCCATTCTGCTGGCGGATGAGCCCACGGGCAACCTTGATTCCGCCAATTCAGAAGCTGTGCTGGGGATTTTGAAGGACTTGAATGAACGGCTTGGGCAAACGATCCTCATGATCACGCATAATCCGGAAGCTGCGGCGTATGGACACCGGATCGTGCATATGCGCGACGGGCGGATCGTTTAAGCCTAACCCTTCCAGCGCCGGTGTATCCACATCCACTGGTCCGGATATTCCCGAATGACGCCTTCGATCCGCCGGTGAATGTCTTGCGTGTCCTGCTCAGGGGAACCGGAAATCGGCACCTCGGGAAAAAAGCGGAGGACGAACATTTGCTCCGGAGCCGACCACAGCGCAAACCCAGGAACCACCGCTGCGCCCGTCTTCGCCGCGAAGCGCGCGATCCCGGTCGACGTCTTTGCGGGTCGCCCGAAGAATTCGATCGGAATGCCGTCCTGGTCGTGCTGATCCACCAGCACACCGATCATTTCATTGTTTGAGAGGGCCTGCAGAATCCCGCGAACGTAGTCGCGTTTGCCGATGGATCTGTTGCCGGAAAGCCCCCGGTATTTTTCCACGAAAGCGTCGATGCGGAGGTTATCCAGCGGACGCACCACAATCGAGATGGGGCGGTTCAGCAGAGCAAACGCAAACGCGCTCAGCTCCCAGTTTCCCAGATGGCCGGTCGCGAAGATCACACCGTGGCCGCGCGCCAGCGCCGTCTCAACGTGATCCAATCCTTCGACGCGCAGCCATTCATTGACGTTGCCGCGGTCGATACGGGGGAAGCGCGCGAACGTCACCAACACGCGGGCGATGGAATCAAACACGCCGTCGACTACCGCTTTGGAGTTCTGGTCCGGCAGCGCGAAACGGAGGTTCTCGTTCGCCACGCGTCTCAGCCGCGGCACGGCCCGGTCGAGAAGCGCAAGGTAGCTGCGCGCCGTTCGAAAAGCCTGCTCGCGCGATCCGAACTCTAAACTCCGCAGGGCGGTACGGAAGGCAACGTACTCGATCCAGTCGCGGAATGCGGAGCGGCGCGCCGCACTCACTCGATCCAGCCGCCGCCTAACACCAGGTCGCCGTCGTAGAGAACCGCTGCCTGCCCCGGGGTGATGGCGCGCTGCGGTTCATCGAAGAGAGCGCGAATGCGGTTGCCTTCCAAAGGTTCCACCTTCGCCCACGCGGCCATGTGGCGATTGCGAATCTTCACCTGCGCGCGCGCCGGGGCCTTGAGCCCATCGATCGAAACCCAATGCATGTCGCGGGCGGTCAGAGACCCGCGCAGCAAGTCCCGATTCGACCCCACGGTTACGGTCTGCGATTGCGAATCGGTTGCGATCACGTAGAGGGGCTCCGCGGAAGAAACCCCGAGTCCCTTGCGCTGTCCCACCGTGAAATGATGCACGCCTTGATGGCTGCCGAGTTTGCGACCGTCGCTCGCTAGCAACGGACCAGTCTGCGCCTCCCGCGGCGTTCCCTTCTCGCGCAGATAGGCATCGATGAACTGCGCGTAATCGCCATTGGGAACGAAGCAGATCTCGTAGCTCTCGCCCTTTTCAGCGACAGCCAGCCCGAATGCCCGCGCCATCTCGCGTGTTTCCGATTTGCGCGTTTCACCCAGCGGAAACAGGGTGCGCGCCAACTGCTGCTGCGTGAGCCCGAACAGAAAGTACGTCTGATCTTTGGTCAGGTCGGCGGCGGTTCGCAATTCCTGCCGGCCGGTTTCCGCGTTCTGCGTCACGCGCGCGTAATGGCCGGTGGCCACCTTCTCCGCGCCGGCCGCATCGGCAATGTCGAAGAACTGATCGAACTTGATGAAGTTATTGCAGAGCGTGCAGGGGATGGGCGTGCGGCCTTCGAGGTAATCCTGAACGAAAGGCTGCACCACGCGCTCCTCAAACTGCTTCTCGTAGTTCACGACGTAGAAGGGGATGCCGATCTGGCTTGCCACGTGCCGCGCGTCATAGACGTCATCCAGAGAGCAGCAGCGGCCCGTCGCCTTATCCGATGCCACCTCCGGAAGCCGGCGCTGGTTCCACAACTGCATCGTCATCCCGACCACATCGAAGCCTTCGTGCTTCAGCTTCGCCGCCACCACGGAGCTATCGAGGCCGCCCGACATGGCGACAGCAATGCGATTCGCCTCAGGCATAAACCTTCTCCCGGCGATGAACGTGGCAGATCCTGGAGACCGCCTCGATGAGAGCGTCCACCTGCTCGACAGTGTTTCCCGCGCCCAGCGAAAAACGAATCGACGACTTAGCCTCTGTCTCGCTCTGCCCCATCGCGAGCAGCACATGAGAGGGTTCGATGGACCCGCTGGAACAGGCCGCGCCGCTCGACACCGCAAACCCGGCAAGATCGAGCGCGATGATCATCGCTTCTCCGGAAACCCCGCGAAAACAGAGGTTCGTCGTGTTGCGCAGGCGCGGGCTCCCCTTGGCGTTCACGCGTGCCTGCCGAACTGACGCCAGAATGCCCTGCTCCAGACGGTCCCGCAGTTCGCCCACGTCAATCGGCGGAAGCCCCGCTGCAAATCCGAACGCGGCGATGGCCGGAACGTTCTCGGTACCCGGCCTGCGATCCCGCTCCTGATGCCCCCCGAACAAGACCGGATGAATCTGCGCGGTCTCGCGCACGAACAATGCGCCCGCGCCCTTGAGGCCATTCATCTTGTGGGCCGAAATCGAATAGAGATCCACGCCAAACCGGTTCACGTCGAAATCGACTCGAGCCCCCGCCTGCACGCCATCGGAATGGAAGGTGATGCCGGCCTCGCGCGCGGTCGCGGCTACGTCCCCAATGGGCTGAATCGCGCCGGTTTCGTTGTTTGCATGCATCACGGAAATCAAAACCGTGTGGGGGCGCAATTCGCGCTTCAGATCGTCGGGATCGATGACGCATGCCTCGCCGACGCCGAGAAACGTGATCTCGACCCCTTCGCGATGCAGTTCCTGGCAGGCGTTCAATACCGCCGGGTGTTCAATCTGGGTGGTGATTACGTGCTTCCGCCGCGCGCTGCCCGCGCGCACAGAACCCAAAATAGCGAGATTATCCGACTCGGTGCCACCGGATGTGAACACGATTTCGCGTGGCGACGCCCCCAGCTTTTTGGCCACCCCGCGGCGCGCCCCTTCCAGTCGCTGTTTCGCGGCTTGCCCGAAATGGTGGATACTGGACGCGTTACCGTACACCTCACGCGCGGTTTCCGTGAACGTTTCGAGGACGCGCGGATCGACCGGAGTGGTGGCGTTATGGTCGAAGTAAGCAGGCACGTTTCCCTGTATTTTACCGTTTTTGACTTTAGAGAGATGGCGATCATTACGCTGCTGACGGATTTCGGGTTGCGCGACCACTATGTGGGCGCTATGAAAGGTGTGATTGCGCGGATCGCGCCGCACGCGGGCGTTGTGGATATCAGTCACGAGGTGGAACCATTCCAGATTGCGCAGGGCGGTTATTTGCTCTCGCAAGCCTGGCGCTATTTCCCGGAAGGGACCGTTCACGTCGCCGTGGTGGACCCCGGCGTGGGCGGTGAGCGGCGCGCCATCGCAGCGGAAGCGCAAGGGCATCGCTTTGTGCTTCCGGACAATGGCCTCCTCTCGCTGGCCGGTGTGGACCGGCCGGTGGTTCGCGAGATCCGCAACGAAGCGCTAATGCTGCATCCGATCAGCCGGACGTTCCACGGTCGCGATATTTTCGCTCCGGTGGCCGCTCACCTGGCGGCCGGCGTCCCGTTCGAAACAGTGGGCCCCTTGGTGGACGACTGGTTGGACGACTGGGTTAAATGGCCGTCATTGGGTCACCGGGTGCTGCATATTGATCGCTTCGGGAACGTGATCACGTCGCTGCGCGCTCCGGCGTCCTTGCAGGTCTGCGGGGAACGCATCGATCTGTATGCGCCAAGCTACTCGGCCGCTCCCGCGGGGAAGCTTTTCCTGATCATGGGCAGCGGTGGTTACGTGGAAATATCCGAACGGGAAGCGTCGGCGGCGGCTCGGATCGGGTGCCGTGTGGGCGACTTGATTACGCTCGACGAAAAAAGCTGAGCACGTTATCACCCTGGCGGATTTCGCGTGTGCGGTTCAATTCCCCATACGCCGCTTCCAGCAGCGTTCGCCGGTCATGTTGCGCGATCACCAGGCCGGTTCCATTCTGCGCCAGCGCTTCGAGAGCCATTCGGTACTCGCCTTCCAGTTCGTACGGCGGGTCGACAAACGCGATATCCGCTTTTTGGGCGGCCAGGTAAATCTTAGCGGAACCGGGAATCACGCGCGCCCGCGAGGCGATCTTCAAGCTCGACAAATTCTGTTCGATCACGGCCACGGCATTCTTGTTTTTCTCGATAAAGATGGCTCGCTCCGCGCCGCGGCTGAGCGCCTCGATTCCCACCGCGCCGGTTCCCGCATACGCATCCAGAAAAACCGCGCCTTCCACCTCCAGGGCGGTCACATCAAACAGCGTTTGGCGGAGTCGGTCCGGAGTCGGCCGCACTTCCAGCCCTTCCAGGCTCTTCAACGGACGTGAGCGAAACTCGCCTGCGATAACGCGCATTAGCCCACCATCACCAAACCATATTTCCGCTGCCAGTGATCGCGAATATATCCCACCGCCTCGCGCAAGGCTTCCACGCTGGGCGGCCTATCGACGAAGCTCTGGGCTTCCCGGCGCGCGAGTTCCAGAATCTCCTGGTCGCGCAGAATGTTGGCAATCCGCAAAGAAGGCAGCCCGGATTGTTTGGTTCCGAAGAATTCGCCCGGGCCGCGGAGCTTCAGATCCATATCGGCGATGACAAAACCATCGTTCGAATCCACCAGGGTTCGGATGCGCTCGCGGGCGGCATCATTCATTTTGCCGGTCACCAGGATGCAATACGATTGTTCGCTGCCCCGGCCCACGCGGCCGCGCAGTTGATGCAACTGGGCCAGTCCAAAGCGCTCCGCATGTTCAATCACCATCACCGTGGCGTTCGGTACATCGACCCCCACCTCGATCACCGTAGTCGCCACCAGAATGTGCGTGCGCCCGTCTTTGAACTCCGCCATCGCCGCTTCCTTTTCAGCGGAACTCAGCCGGCCGTGCAACAGCCCGACTTTCAGATCCGGGAAGACGTCCGCCCCCAGATGCTGATGCATCTCCTGCGCGGCCTTCACCGCGGACGATTCCGACTCTTCCACCACCGGATACACCACGTACGCCTGGCGCCCCGCGTCCACCTGCTTGCGAACGAAACTCCAGACGCGCTCGATCTGATCCTGATTCACGTGCCGCGTGACGATGGGCACGCGTCCCGGTGGAAGTTCGTCGATCGTCGACACATCCAGATCGCCGTAGATCGTCATCGCCAGCGTGCGGGGAATTGGCGTGGCCGTCATCACCAGCACGTCTGGATGCACGCCTTTCTTTGCCAGTTTCAGCCGCTGCATAACGCCGAAGCGATGCTGTTCATCGATTACGACGAGGCCCAGGCGGCTGAATTCGACGTCCCCTTCGATGAGTGCGTGGGTGCCCACGGCGACGTGAATCAATCCAGCGGCGATCAGCTTCTTCACTTGTAGCTTCTCGCGCGCGGTGAATGACCCAGTCAGCAGGCACGTGACGTAATTCAGCTTGGCGAACAAAGGTTTGAGGGAAAGGTAGTGCTGCGTCGCCAGAATTTCCGTGGGGGCCAGCACCGCGACCTGATATCCATTTTCCACCGCGATTACAGCGGCCTCCGCCGCGACGATGGTTTTGCCGCTGCCCACATCGCCCTGCATTAACCGGTTCATGGGCGCGCCGTTTTCCATGTCCTTCGCAATCTCGCCCAGCACGCGCTTCTGCGCGGGCGTGGGACGGAAGGGCAGCATATTCTTGATCTGATCCCGCACGCTGGGCGTGAGCCCGAAAGAGATGCCNNGCGGGCGATCGAAACCCATTGAGAAGCCGCAGATCGCTTCCGGGGGCGGGGAAATGCACCTCGCGCAGCGCGGTCCAGCGGTCCGGAAGCTTCAAGCGCTGCCGCAGATCGACCGGCAGATGATCTTCCAGCGGCTCCATGGATTCCAGCAGGCGGTGTACCAGCACGCGCAGGGCGCGGGCATTCACTTTCCCCGCCGCTTCGTAAACCGGCACGATGCGGCCTACATGCAGGGCGCGTTCCGCGGCATCTTCATCGTCGGCGGAGAGCAACTCCACCTCGGGATGCAGCATGTTGAGATCGCCTTTGTAGGGATCGAACTCGACCTTCCCGAAGAGTGCGAGGCGCTGCCCCGGAGTGATGCGGGCGGCCATGTGCTGTCCGTGGAACCACTTGGCCATCAGCACGCCGCCGGAACCATCGGTAAATTCGGCTTCGAACAATCCGAGATTGCGCTTGCGGAACCCGGCCAGCTGTGCCGAACGGACTTCAGCGATCACCGTGGCCATCTCGCCGGGGGCCAGTTGCTTGATCGTCTTCAGGTTGCTGCGATCCTCGTAGCGAAAGGGAACATACCCCAGCAGGTCTTCGGCCGTGCGCAGGCCTTTTGCTTCGAGCATTGCCGCCCGCGCCGGTCCGACGCCCTTCAGATAGGTCAACTCTGTCGCGGAATCGAGAGGCAAATGTTGTCCGTAGTGTACGATGCGTCTGTGAGCGATTTGTTAAAAGGCCGTTTGGCCGTTATTCTGGGCGTGGCTAATAAGTGGAGTATCGCGTACGCCATTGCCAATGCTTTTTCACGCGAGGGCGCGGAACTTGCCCTCACTTACCTGAGCGACCGCGAAAAGAAACAGGTTGAGGTTTTTGCCGCCGATTGGAACGTCGCCGCGATGTTTCAATGCGATGTTACCAAGGACGAAGATCTGGTGGTTCTGCACGACCAGGTAAAGGCGCTGAACCGGCCCGTCCACACGGTGATGCACAGCCTGGCTTTCGCGAAGCATGAAGAGCTGGGGAATCCATTTGTCCAGACCAGCCGCGACGGCTTTTTGCTGGCGCAGAACGTAAGCGCATACTCGCTGGTCGCGGTGGCGCGGGCGCTGGTTCCGCTGATGGCACAGGGTGGTTCCATCATCACCCTCACCTACATCGGCTCCACGCGGGTGGTGCCGAACTATAACGTAATGGGTGTCGCCAAGGCTTCTCTGGAAGCGACCACGCGCTACCTGGCATCCGATCTGGGGCCTCAGGGCATTCGGGTGAATGCCATTTCGGCCGGGCCCATCAAAACCGTTTCGGCGCGCGGAGTGAAGGACTTCAGCACCATCCTGGAAGTGATGCAGCAGCGTGCTCCCTTGCGACGCAATACGGACCCGAATGAAGTGGCCGATGCGGCGGTTTTCCTGGCCAGTGATCTGGCGCGCGGGGTGACGGGGAACCTTTTGTTTGTCGATTGCGGGATGAGCGTGATGGGTTAACCGCGCGCTACCGGAGGCTGCTATTCCCACTCAATCGTGGCCGGTGGCTTGTGGGTCAAATCGTAGAACACCGCCGCGACGCCTTCAACTTTGAGCAGCCGGTCGGCCATGGCCGCCAGCGCCTCCTCGTCCATGGAAACCGATTGGGCCGTCATGCCATCAATCGAATCCACCGGGCGCAGCACAATGGAATCCGGCCGGGCCGCGGTTCCCAAAGGAATCAACACAACGGGAAACTGCCAGATTTCGCGATCGAACCCGCTGGCGTGCGACATCTCTCTCACGATGCGGTCCGCTTCGCGCAAGCGCACGATGCGTTGTGGAGTGACTGCGGATTTCCAAACCCGCATGGCCGCCAGCGGGGCAGTGGAATCCACCAGTGCGATCACGCGGTTAATCTCACCGCTTCCATTGACCAGTTCCGTCGCCGAGCTTTGCAAATCGGCCGTTTTGGAGGGATACTCGGTCGTGGCCAGCACGGGCGCGTAAGTCCGGAAATCCCCCTGAACGCCAACCGATCGCACCGGGACCAGAAAAGCCTCGCCGCGGGAGGCGAGGTCCACGTCCATCTCCGAACACAGGCAACGGATCGCGAGACCGGGGCCTGGAAACGGATGACGTTCCAGATACTCGGCCGGCAAGCCAAGCTGCATGCCGATCGCGCGAACCTCGTCTTTGTAATAAGAGGACAAGGGCTCAACAATGCGACCCTCCGCAATCAGCTTCTGGATGCCTTCCACGCGGTTGTGATGGGTCTTGATGACGGCCGCCTGGGACGTACCGCCGGATTCAATCGTGTCCGGGTAGATGGTGCCCTGGCCAAGAATCCAGTGGCCGTCCATCAGGTGTCTGGAATCGATGATGCGCTCCTGCACGGCGACAAACGCCTCGCCAATGATGGACCGCTTCGCTTCGGGGTCGCGCGCCGCCGCGAGCGCTCCCAGGAACTCGGCGGATGCCTGTTCCACCACAACCTCGCCTCCCAGTCGGGCGAACATCTGCTCTACCGCCGGCGTTTCACCGTCGCGCATCAACCCGGTATCGACGTAGACGCCGCGCACGCGGTCGGGCCCCAGCGCCCGCACGCAGAGAGTATATGCCACCGTGGAGTCCACGCCGCCGCTGACGAAGAAAAATACACTGCGATCGCCCACCGCGTCGCGTATCTGCCGTTCGATCTCGCCGGGTTGGTGTGCCGGGTCCCAATCCCGTGAGCATCCGGCGATTCCAAAGACAAAATTGGACAGCAGCACCTGCCCCTGCGCCGTGTGCACCACTTCAGGATGAAACTGGACGCCATAGAGCGCGCGTTCGGGCCTCTCGATAACCGCGATCGCGCAAGTTGACGTTGAGCCCGTCCGCGAAAAACCGGACGGCACCGTTGCCACTACGTCCTTGTGGCTCATCCAGATTTGCTGCGCGTCGGTAAGGCCGGCGAGAAGCGCACTCGAAGCGGCGCCGTCCTCAAGGTGGAGTGTCGCAAGCCCGTACTCGCCTTTGACTCCGGGCGTCACCGACGCTCCCAGTGCCTGCGCCATCAACTGCAATCCGTAGCAGATGCCCAGCACAGCGGCTTTGCCATCCAGGATTTCCGCGTCGATTCGCGGACTATTTTCGTCGTAAACGCTGGCGGGGCCGCCTGAGATGATAATCCCCCGGGCGCCTTCCAATTCTGAAGCGGGAACGTCGCTCCGCCGTACTTCGGCGTAAACCCCCAGTTCGCGGATGCGCCGCGCAATCAAATGACAGTATTGACCGCCCGTGTCGAGGACGAAAATCTGGGGTGAGCGTGGCCGCAACTTGTCTTAGTGTTCCATCCTCTGCACCATCATCTTCTTCGCGCCATCCAGCAACGCCTGAGCCTTGGGCATGGATTCGATCGCCTTTAGCACCAGCGGATCGGTGAGCTTGTTGAATTTGTCGCTCTCAGTCGAACCGAACGCGGTCAAAATCATATCGGTTCCCAGGTTGCGCACCATCCAGTCATGATCTTTCGTGAAGTCAGCCTCGGTGAATTTGACGTCTTGTTTCAGCAGCCAGTCGTGCAGATCGGTCAGCGTTGCCTCGGTAGGCGCCCAACCTTCGGGCAGCTTGATCGAATGGTCTGAAAAATAGTAGCGGGTAAAGTTCAGACTGCCCTGAGCCCACAAGTACGACTCGAGAGCATCCAGTTTCTCCGGCGCGATTTTCTCGTCCGGCGAAATGCCCCCACCGCCGTAGACTGTACGCCCGCCGTCGGTGGTCTTCACATCGTTGTTGTTGCGCGCTTCGGTGTTCGTCTTGTAGTAGTAGTCGAGGAACGAGGTGTTCGTATAATCCCGCTGGATTAACCGCCCGCTCGGCGTGTAGTATTTCGCGGTAGTGAGCGCCAGGCCAGTCCCTTCGTTCAAGGGATAAACCGTCTGAACCAGGCCTTTTCCGAATGTATTGTCGCCCATGATCCAGCCGCGGTCGTGATCCTGCAGCGCCCCGGAAACAATCTCCGAAGCCGAAGCGGAATTCCGGTTTACCAGCACCACAATCGGATACAAATGGCCATGATTTCCGTTTTGGGCGCGATAGACATGCTCCTGAGACGCACGGCCATGGTGAGAAACGATCACGTCACCCTTGTTGAGGAATTTATCGCCCACCGACACGGCTTCGCTCAACAAACCGCCGGGGTTGCCCCGCAAATCGAGCACCAGCCCCTTGATGTTGTCCTCGCCGAACTTCTTGAGCGCGTCCTCTACTTCATGCCCGGTGGTCTCATTGAACAGCTCGATGTGCATGTAGGCAAAGCCGGGTCGCACCCAGAACGCTTCATCGACGCTGGGGCGGTTAATGTCGTCGCGGACGACATCGAAATCCATGGGCTTCGGTGTTCCTTCGCGCGCGATCGTAATCTTTACCGACGTGCCTCTCGGCCCCTTGAGCATATCGGCGACTTCCGTGGTCGTCAGGTTGTCCGTCAGCTTGCCATCCACGGCGTTGATGGTATCGCCGGGACGAATGCCGGCTTTCGCCGCGGGAGATCCGGAAAACGGTTTGATGACGATCGTCTTCCCGTAGCGCGGGCTCACCTGCATCCCGACGCCGTAGTAATGGCCCCGCTGCTCTTCTCGCATCGATTGCAAATCGTGCGAATCGAAAAAGTTCGAGTGGGGATCGAGCGTGCGCAGCATTCCAGGAATCGCGCCCTTATAGATGCCGCGATCCGGCGTCACCGTATCGGCGAAGTTCTCCTCCACGACACCGTATACCTTTGTGAAGCTCCGGACGCTGTTCTTGACATCGTCTTCCGACGTGGCGGCGGACGCCGTCATGAGTTGCGAGCCGAAGCGCCCGCCGATTACCGAACAAACAACTACGAAAAGCGGAATGAGGACAAAGGAATGCCGTGTTTGAGCCATGGGCGGGAAGAGACTCCTTGTTAAATTATAGATTACAACGAAGCGGGGTGAGTTCAGTTAAATAGACTTCCCAAACGCGGCGATGGTTTCGTTTCACTATTGCGTATGCGATTCGTACAGCGGTTTGCGGAACCTCAAAGCGCGTGGGACGCACGTGAGAAGATGGAGAAAATTTCATTTTCAGTTAGATCACTTACGTCTGCGGACGCGCCGCAAGCCCGGAGCCAAGGTTTTGGGTCATTCCCTGTGTTTCCTAATATTTACAGCCTCGGAAAAAGTGTACGATCGAACCTGAATCTGAAAAAATTTGCTTGACACTTCATGGGGCTGTGCGGTATCAATGAGCTTGCCGCGTTACGTCCGCGCAACACGCGCGAGCATGGATTTTGCTCTGCTGCCGGTGCCGGATGTTGGGGGAAGCGGGACAGATTGGCGGTCGAAGTTCTCCGCAGAGCAAGTTTTGTACATGCCGGATTTGGCCACTCACGGCTATCCGGCCCCACCACTCCGGTCCGTTTCCGGGTGGGGGACGCAGTTCGTACAAGAAGGTATTTGTAGTAGAAGCTGAGGCTAGGGTTCGAGAAGAAACTTCAACCGATTCATATTTTTAACAATGAAGACATTTAAGGAGAAACAAATGGCAGATTTTCGCAAGAGTCTCTTGCTCGCGGCCGTGGCCCTCGTCGGAATCGTCGGCACAGCCAGCGCGCAATCAGCTCCCGCTTGCGCCGGCACTGTTGGCGCGCCTCCGTCGTTGCGCTCTGAAGGGCAAACGGAACTAACGGGTGCGATCGTTTTGAATTGCACCAACTTAACAGCGAGCACGGTCAACTTTGACGTGACTCTTAACAACGGCACTGTACCGATCACCAGCCCGGCGGGTGAAGCGGTCGTCCAGGTGAATGCCAACACTCCGGTTGCGGGATCAGAGATTTCTCTGACCTCAAACGGTTTTGCCAACGCGGTGGCCTTCAATGGCGTTGCAATTCCGGCAGGCACGGTCACCATCACGATCTCTGGTATCCGCGCCAATGTGAACCCGACCTATGTACCGCTAAACAGCGGTGGCTTTGGTCAGGTCCTCGCAGTTGTCTCGGTCAGCAACGGCACGTTGCCGATTAACCAGGTAAACAATGGTTTCTTCGTTGGTATCGTGCTCCCCGGTCTCGGGGCGGTTACGGTTAACTCCGTCACGGTGAGTTCGTGCGGCGCCGGCTCAGTGAGCCTCGGTGCTGGTGTGAACTTCACAGTGAACGTTCCGGAGCTCTTCCCGACCGTGTTCAAGATCCAGGGTCCCAACGGCGTTGCCGATTCGGAGTCTGGTCCAACGAATCCAACCGGGTTCATCGCTTCTTCGGGAACTCAGCTTGGGGTGACCTTCGCGAACATTCCGACTGGCGTTTCGTTCTACCTGCCGGCGACCATCACCAGCACTGCGGGCGGCACGGCAGTTCTGGTTGGTACGCCCGGAAGCACCATTCCGATCGTTTCCGGCTTGGTTGACCCGACTGGCGGCACGAACTTCGCGTACTATCCCGCGACGTCCGGCACGACCTACTATTACAACGTGACTGCCACGAACCCGAGCGTCTCGGAATCGTTCGCAATTCCGTTCTACAACACCAGCATCACCCTGAGCAGCAGCTTCGCGACGACAGTTAGCGTCAGCCTGGCGCCCGTTGCCACGGCCGCTGACCCGCCGATTCCGACCACGGGCTTGGTTCCCACCTTCTTCGGTGGTGGTAGCACCGCCAGTCTCACCACGAGTGCGGCTGCGGGTTGCCAGACCTCCCTGCTCTTCCCGTTCCTCACTAACCAGGCTGGCTTCGACACCGGCTTCTCCATCGACGCGAGTGGAACCGATCCGTTCGGTACCAACTTCGCTGGTGGAACCTGCACCATCTACCTGTACGCCGCTGACGGCGCCAACGTGCCGGCAACTGCTCCGACTCTGACGATTCCCACCTCCGGTGAAGGTCATGCAACGATCTCCGCCATCGCCCCGAACTTCCAGGGCTACGGAATCGCGGTTTGCAACTTCACCTACGCTCACGGCTATGCCTTCATCTCGGATGGCTTCATGGGCGGCGGTCGCGGCCTCTCAGAGGGCTACGTAGCGCTCGTGATCAACGATCGCAACGGCGCGTCCTACTCACCGGAAGTCCTGGGCCACTAAACAGCCTGCGATTTTCGAGCTAGTGTGTCACTAAAGGGAGGGCTTCGGCCCTCCCTTTACTTTTCTTGGAGATATCTCTCCAGAAAAAGCACTACAATCAGGGGTAAGTTAACTTCTTCACAAATATGCTGCTTCGAATTTCTTCCGCTCTTGTTGTGTTTGCCGCCCTGGCAACCGCCCAAACTCTTGCCCTTGTCTCGGGTGCCGGCCAAATGATTCGATACAATTCTGGCCAAGGCAGCGAACCCGTCGTTTTCGCAGTCATGAACGGCTCGACGCCGGTCGCGAACCAGACGATCACGTTCACGAACCCCGACGGATCGAAGGCGACATCTATTATCCCCGACGTCGCCACCACTGGAGCGGACGGAACAATCTCCGTGCTTTTTTACCCGGCATATATTAACGGCTACGATTATGAGACCTTCACTCTTCAGGCTCACTTCGGCTCGCAGGCGCCTATTCAGTTCTACGAGACATCGGCTGAAATTCCTCCGGTTGAATTCCTTCTAACGGCTCCCAGCGCCGGCATGCTCGGTCCCCTCACTGCCAAAGCGACGCAGCCCGGACCTCAGATAAAAGTCAACGTGAACGACCTTACCGCGGAAGGGGAACCTGGGGAACTGGCCAACGTCGCAGTGCGTCTCATTCCCATTCGCACAAACAACATCGCCCCCGCCGGAACGGTCCTCGAGACCGCAACTTGTCTGGAGGCCGGGTCAAACCCTGAAGGAAATGTTTTTACGAATTCGTCCGGCGTCGCGGTTTGCACGCCTATCTTCGCTCTTCCGAACGCCGCTTTGAACCTCACGTACGACACCGAGACGTTCAAGATCGAGGTGGGGGATGAGAGCTCCTTCGGCCCTTTCGCATACAATATTTCGCCGGCGCCGCTCACCATCACCGGCCCGACAGACTTTATCTTGACCGAAGGCGAGGCCTCTACCGCTCAGGTGACCGGTTCAGGCGGGGTACAGCCCTATACGTTCACTCTTGCCCCCACCTCGGGACTGCTACCGGGCGGCCTGCAACTTGAGCCGAACGGGCAGATCTCGGGCTCTTCCAACACGCCCGGCTTGTTCCCGTTCACGGTTGTTCTGACCGATCACACGGGGGCCACCCTGAAGTCGCAAACGTTCTCAATCGCCGTCTCGGAAGGCGCTTTCGCCTATTCGCCCACAACCATCCCGGACGCCGTGGTGGGCTTAGCCTACGCGCAATCGATTTCCGTCACCGGAGGCGTTCCGCCCTATACATTTTCCCTCGTGGGAACGCTTGCCCCGGGCCTTTCCGGAGCCGCCAACGCCTCAGCTTTGTCCTTCGAGATCAGCGGAACTCCGACAGCCGCAAGTAATGTTGCCGTGGCGATTAAGGTGAACGATGCCCTTGGTAACCAGGCGGTATTGCCGCTAGGTGCTTTCCAAACGGTGCTGCCCCTCTCGGTGTCGCAAACGAACCCTCCACTTGCCACCGTGTCAGCGGCGTTTCAGTTCCAGGTTCCCATTAGCGGAGGTCTGCCGCCCTACACGGTCACAGCCGCCGGCCTACCCACCGGGTTATCGATCAACGACCTGGGCCTCATCTACGGGACGCCCGCCAGTACAGACGCACCCGGCATTTATTCAGTGAATGTTTCAGTCACGGATTCGCTGGGGCTCACTGGGATGGCAAAGCTGAATGTTGAACTGTCGGGTGGACTGCTCGCACCGGGTTCAACATTCCCCACGGAACAGGCCGGGGTCGCCTTCAGTCAGCAGATCTCGATAGTAGGCGGTGTGCCGCCTTACGCCTTCACCCTCACCAGCAGCCCGCCCTCTACGACGCTCAACCTCAGTCCGGCCGGCGTGCTCAGTGGGACCTTCGCACTGGCGGGCAGTCAGCCCGTTGGGTTCTCCGTTGTAGATGCCAGCGGGACACCGGTTCCATTTACGATTACGGTCCCTGTTCTGCCGACAATTACGGCGGCTGGCATCGCGAATGCCGCGGCCTTCTCGGTGGGGTCGGTCGCGCCCGGCGAGATCGTTGCGATCTTCGGGAGTGGGTTAGGCCCGGTTGTGGGCGTCGGCGGGACGCTCACGGGGACCGGAACGGTTTCCACCACCGCCGGGGGTACTCAGGTTCTGTTTGGAACCTATGCGGCGCCAATCCTTTACGCGAGTTCGACGCAGATAAACGTGGTGGTTCCGTTTGAAGTCACACCGGGGCAAAACACCGCCGTCACTGTGACTTCGAACAGCCAGACATCGTTGGCGGTGGGCGTTCCGGTAGCGCAAGCGGCGCCAGGCATCTTTATCATCGGGGGCGCGAGTTCCCCGCAGCAGGCAGCTGCTCTCAATCAGGACCTCTCCGTGAACGGACCATCCAACCCCGCTCAGCCAGGCAGTGTGATCGTGATTTATGCCACAGGCGGAGGTGTTCTGTCGGCCCCGGTGACTGACGGGGAACTTCCCACCACTCTCATCAATTTGGCGAACACGACGTTAACGGTTGCGGGCCAGCCGGCAACGGTCTCTTTTGCGGGACTCGCGCCGGGCTTTGCGGGTCTGATACAGATTAACGCTACACTGCCAACCGGAAACACCTCCGGTTCCGCGGTGCCGGTCGTCCTCTCAATCGGTGGAGTCGATACCAGCGCGCAAACCGCCACCATAGCGGTTGAATAGCCGGCTAGTTCACCGTGATAATCATCGTCTGGCCCGTGGGGCTCGCCCGAACGATGACAACGCCCGGCTTGAATGCGTCTCTGTTTCGCTGTGACCGATAAAACCGAAGGTCCGCCGTACCTTTCGCGGCGAGTTGGTTCGGCGTCAGACTAATATCGAACCCGGCACCGGAAGTGCGCTGAAATGCCAGGAATAGGGTGCCAGGCAAGAGATTTGAAAGGACAATCGTCTCGGAACTGTTGGAAGCCGGCAGAGCCACGTTCAGGCGATCGGCGGAGAAAGACTTGGTGCGCGCCGCCGCAAGCTGCGCCCGGCCCTTGGCGATCTCCTGATCGAGGTTTAATCCACTCTCACGCGCGAGTGTCGGGTTCACCTTCATCACCCCGAACGGCGTTTGCCTGCTGCTCACCTGCGGGTAATAAAACCACCACTCGCCTTTATCGAACTTCCAATGGTCGAGATAAGCCGTCTTCACCTCGAAGGATCCGATGGTGGCTCTGCGGATCATCACATTGCTGGACATTTCAACTGTAGCCGTTTGGAAGTGGTCGGCCCAGTCGATCTTCTTCACCTCGTAGTCCAAAATGCGCGGCTTCTCACTGGTGTAATAAGCGTCTCGAGAATCTGGAAGAATAAACTGTTCCACTTCGCGGTACTTCTCGCCGACAAGGAGTTTGTCGAACGCGTCCACCCGCGCCCGTAATTGGCGTTCTACGTCCGGGGGCGCCTGGCTTGTGGTGTCGGCGGCAAAAAGACAGGAGATAAATAGAATTGCAGTAAGGCTTCGCACCTTACCATTCTAGCGGCGCTTCATCTCAACAAACGGAATCAGCGTTCGCTCGGAACTCTTGGGTTCCCGGAGGGGAGCCGCATGAGCCGCCAGCTCCTGATTCAGCGTCTCCACAAAGTGCTCGATCTGTTCCTGCATCTGCCGCATCTTTTCGCGCATGTTGAGAATGATCTCGACGCCGGCAAGATTCACTCCCAAATCGCGCGTCAAGTGCAGAATCACTTCCAGACGCTGCAGATCCGCCTCGGTATACATGCGCGTGTTGCCGTCGCTGCGGGACGGCTTCAGCAACCCTTCACGCTCATAAAGACGCAGCGTCTGGGGATGAATTTCGTACTGTTCCGCGACAGAGGAAATCATGTACGCGGCTTTCGACTTGGCTCGGGGCGCCATATCTTAGACCTCCTTCCAGAGCTCTTCGCGCGGGTCTTCGGGATGCAATTGCGCCAATTCCCGCAGAATCTCTCTCGTGCGCTCGTCATTGGCCTTCGGAGCCTGCAGCGAGACTTCCACAATTTGGTCCCCGCGCGCGCTCTTCCGCGAATTGAACACACCCTTCTCCCGAAGCCGGAACTTCTGTCCGTTGGTGGTGCCCGGCGGTACCTTCAACAGCGTGCGGCCATCAATGGTCGGAACTTCGATCTTCGCGCCCAGTGCCGCCTCCGTCACCGTCACCGGGACCTTGATATCGATATTGTCGCCTTCCCTGCGGAAAAACGGGTGCGGCTCCACGCGCGTCGTAATGTAGAGGTCCCCCGCCGGTGCGCCCAGCGTTCCGGCGTTCCCTTTTCCGGGTACCCGCAATCGCGAGCCGTTCTGGGCGCCCGGAGGAATCCGGACCTCCACCGTTTCCTTGTGCGCGATGCGTCCGTCGCCATGGCAAGTCGGGCAGGCGTTGCGCAGCCGGCCCTTCCCGTTACAGCGCGGGCATGTCAGGCTGAACTTCATAGCGCCCGCCATCTGGGTGACCTGGCCCGTGCCCCCGCACTGCGGGCACGCCACCGAAGCGTCCCCGCCTTGCCCGCTGCCATGGCAGGTACTGCATACTTCATGACGGGTAATCTCGATCTTGGCCTGCGTTCCGCGGATCGCCTGCCAGAAATCGATGCTGAAAGCGTACTCCAGGTCCGCGCCCTTCTCCGGCTGCTCATCCTCCGCGCCGCCCTTAAAGAACTGACTGAAAATGTCTTTGAAAGATCCCGACCGGTCCTGCGCCGTCTGTTGCTGTCCGGCATTCTGGCGCGCAAAGTCGCTGAAATCGAACCCCCCAAAATCCATGTTGGGAGGCTGCTGCGCCCGGCCGTTCGGGGCTGCCCCTGGCGGCGGAATACCGTTCTCGCTGTAGTAACCCACCTGGTCGTACATCTTCCGTTTCTCTTCGTCGCCCAGAATGTCGTAGGCTTCCTGCACATCCTTAAAGCGGTTCTCGGAGGACTTGTCGCCGGGGTTCAGATCGGGGTGATGCTTGCGAGCCAGCTTCCGGTAGGATTTGCGGATTTCTTCCTGCCCGGCGTCGCGACCGACACCCAGCGTCTGGTAGTAATCGTGTTTCGGGGAACTGGCCATGGTTTGAGTGATCCAAAATTACGGCCGGGTCCAAAACGGACCCGGCCGCCGTGCCGCACTACTTACTTCTTATCATCCACATCGACGAACTCGGCGTCCACCACATCGTCGGTCTTCGGTTTCCCCGAAGCCCCGTTGCCGGATGGCTCACCCTGCGGAGGAGCTCCGGCCCCCGGTGCGCTGGATGTCGCTTTGTACATCGCTTCCGCCAGCTTATGACTGGCCGCCGTCAGCTTGTCGGTCGCGGCGTTCAGCTTCTCCGGATCGTTCTCGCCCATCGCCTTCTTGGTGTCTTCGATGGCCGCCTCGATGTTCTTCGCCTCCTCATCGGAGATTTTGTCGCGATGCTCCTTCAACGTTTTCTCTACGTTGTAGACCATGGCGTCAGCCCGGTTGCGGGCTTCAATCTGGTCGCGCTGCTTCCGGTCGTCGGCCGCATGCGATTCGGCGTCCTTGGCCATCTTCTCCACTTCGTCCTTCGCCAGGCCCGAGGAAGAGGTAATGGTGATTTTCTGCTCGTTGTTGGTCGCTCGATCCTTGGCCGTCACGTTCAGAATGCCGTTCGCGTCGATGTCGAACGTCACCTCCACCTGCGGAATTCCGCGCGGCGCAGGCGGCAGACCCACCAGTTGGAATACACCGAGCATCCGGTTATCCCGTGCCATGGCGCGCTCGCCTTGGAATACCTTGATCTCCACCGAAGTCTGATTATCCGCCGCCGTGGAGAAGGTCTCGCTCTTGCGCGTTGGAATGGTCGTGTTCCGGTCGATCAGCTTCGTGAATACACCGCCCAGCGTCTCGATGCCCAGCGAGAGAGGCGTCACATCGAGCAGCAGAACATCCTTCACTTCGCCGCCCAGCACGCCGCCTTGCACCGCGGCTCCAACCGCCACCACTTCGTCCGGATTCACAGTCTTGTTCGGCTCCTTGCCGAACAGGTCCTTCACCATCTGCTGGATCTTCGGGATACGCGTCGAACCACCCACCAGAACCACTTCATCGATGTTCTGCGGGGTTACTTGAGCATCCGTCATGGCCTGTTTGCACGGACCCATGGACCGCTCGAAGATATCCGCGCACATCTGTTCAAATCGCGCGCGCGTCAGCTTCATGGTCAGGTGCTTGGGACCGGTTGCGTCCGCCGTGATGAACGGCAGGTTGATCTCGGTTTCAAGCAGCGTCGAAAGCTCCATCTTGGCCTTCTCCGACGCTTCCTTCAGCCGCTGCAGCGCCATCTGGTCTTTCGAAACGTCGATCCCCTGTTCCTTCTTGAACTCGGAGATGATCCAATCCATGATGCGCTGGTCGATATTGTCGCCGCCGAGGTGCGTATCGCCATTGGTCGACTTCACCTCCACCACGCCTTCGCCAACCTCAAGAATTGAAACGTCGAATGTGCCGCCGCCGAAGTCGTAAACCGCAATGGTTTCGTTCTTTTTCTTATCAAGTCCGTAGGCCAGCGCGGCCGCCGTCGGCTCGTTGATGATTCGTTTTACATCCAGGCCCGCGATCTTGCCCGCGTCCTTAGTAGCCTGCCTCTGCGCGTCGTTGAAATAAGCCGGAACCGTAATCACGGCTTCGGTCACCTTCTCACCCAGATAAGACTCGGCCGCTTCCTTGAGCTTGGTCAGGATCATGGCCGAAATCTCCGGCGGCGACAGCTTTTTGCCGCTGATATCCACACGGACATCGCCGTTCTCGCCAGCCACGACTTTGTAAGGGACCATCTTCATTTCTTCACTCACTTCGTCATAGCGCCGTCCCATGAAACGCTTGATCGAAAAAATCGTATTCTCGGGGTTTGTGATCGATTGCCGCTTGGCAACCTGCCCCACCAGCCGCTCCCCGCTCTTCGTGAATCCCACAACGGATGGCGTCGTACGAGCGCCTTCCTGGTTCGCGATCACGGTGGGTTGGCCGGCCTCCATGACCGCCACCACCGAATTGGTGGTACCCAGGTCGATGCCTATAATCTTGCCCATGATGATTGAAATGCCTCCTCAGCAGTTGAGAGAGCCTCGCCGCTTCTAGCAGGAGGCGCGTCCTTCATTAGTATCGAACTTTAGTGTGTTGTTGTCAAGTATGGTGAGTGTTAGAATTCTAGATAAGTGATCAAAAATCCAGAGGCTGATCCCTTGGCGCGCCAACCTGCCGCCGCCACCGGCGAGCAACGAAGGCGCTTGGTCGGCGACGAGTTGGCCGACATGGCTGCGGAGTTCGCTCGGCTTCCCGTTCTGGATCCCCGCACCCCGGACGAGATCCTGGGCTACGACAAAGAGGACCCTCCCGCGTAATGGTGATTGATACCTCGTCTCATCGCGATTCTACTCGGCCAACCTGGAGCGGAGCGCTTCAGCCACGCGCTCAACGATGCGCCTTCACTCGCACGTCCCTGCCCGAAACCCCGCCTCATCGTCCCCCGCCGGGGGACCCGCGGCGGTAGCGCGCCGCCCGTGAGGGATTTCGCCGCGTCAGCAATGGCCGCCACCCAGCTGGACTCAACTTCGGAGATTGCTTTTCCGACGGGCTGGCCAAAGCGTCGGGCGACACGCTTCTGTTTCAAGGCGAAGACTTTTCCAAAACGGATATCCTGACCGCTCTTTAAGCCGCCCTCTGTTTAATCTAATGGGCAGATTGCAGTGACGGGGCGATCCAGGAGTAGAGGAAATTCGAAATTGATGGGAACTGAGACGCAAGAAGCCCCAGCACTGGCAGCGCGCCATATCCAAAAATCTTGACATAGGATTCGAGAGTCAATTTGCCGGGCGCCGTGCCGGCGATTCGACTCAGAATAGGGTCGCGTTCCATGCCCGTCAGACACTTCCAAATCACTGCGCCGACAAGAACGAATAGCGCGAGAAGAAGTCTGCCGATCAGCCGCGGTGACTGAGGGCTGTAGGAGTTCACCGAAATTACCAGAAGCACGAAACCAGACGACAGGAACAAGAGCAGGTTTCGGACTTGGCTAACACCGTAAAGGAGAAACGATGAATAGTGAAGCGCCACGAACGTTTCGGCGAGCCGGCCGAGATCGGGCTCTGCATCAATTTCCAGAGGCGCATGCCGCCTCCGGCACTGTCCGTCCTCTTCGTCGGTTGTATGGGGGGCGTACTTTTCCACCAGAGCGGAAGACGCCCACCCTTCCTGCGCTACCCGAAACGCCTCGACGGAGATCGCCATGCTGAACGCCCGCGTCGTTAGCCTTATCCCGTGCGCTGTCAGCCTTTCCCGCTTTGAATCTTCTTCGACAAACTTTCTGACTTGCGCCCGGTAGCAATCGAACAAAAAATGCCAGGATGAGTCAAGGCGGCTCATATCGTGCAGGACGATGAGCGCGTCCGCGAGGGTGTCGATCGATTGCAGATTGAGCCGCCTCACCCAAAGGGGACGGCTGTTCCCCGACGCGTCTTGAGGGATAAACGCGCGGGCTAGAGGCAGCATCTGCAGGCACTTGAGAAGACCTTGCAGCGAGTGCCACATTGTCGCGGCGTGCCAGCAAACCAGAAGAATTGTAGCCGTACTTGCCACCACAAGGCAGATTGACAGCTCATCGTACTTCCCCGGATCGATCGACCCTAAGTGCAGGTACATCCGAGCCAGGAAAAACGGAATCGCCAGAGCCATGACCACGGCCGCCGCGCCTGTTATTTGCCGGGTTGTCCAGATCCCCACCGCCGATTCGGCACACGTATTGATTCGGTCGTAGAAATATTTCAATCGCGGCTGCAAAATCGTGCCCATTTCCTCGACCTTTACCTCCGGTTTCTCGTACACGGCGAGATAAAGCCGAGTGAGGTGAACCACGGAGAAAAGTAACAGAACAGTCAAAGAAGCGATCACCGGCCACATTGGCGAGCTTCCAACCCTCAGCTCAATGGCCCGGAAAGAGAAAAAGAAACCCGATCCCCCGTTGTCCGTCCGACAGGACTGGAACCAGAGATAGAGAGATCCGCAGAAAATGGCGAAAACGAAACCGCCCGGAATCTTGTACCATGGCTTCGTGTACCACAGGGCAAACGCGGCGCATGCCCAGGAACAGAGGATGCCGACACACAGCAAAGCATCGGTCGAGAAATTCACGGGCGCAGGGCGATTCAGCCAGAACGGCGTACAAAGCGTTACCTGTATCGCCGTGAGGATGAACGCAACTAGAAACAGGTAAAACAGGCGCCTCGCGTCTGGTTCCGAATCGACCACATCCAGCGTGAAGGCTGCGTTTGCGAAAATGGTTTTCTTCCGCCAGAGACATACCATCCAGACACACAATGCTACGGCAAGCAAAGCCGCCAGGTCACTAATAACAATCCATCGCGCCGGCAGCACTTTTTGCGGTTTCAGCTTAACATCGTTTCCGGCCGACCAGAACTGGACAGGGACAAAGCCCTCCCGGTCAAGCGTCAGGAGCCATTGTCGCGGATCAACGAATGGGTCTGGCGGGGCGGACGCGGAACCGCCTCTCAGGAGGAGCACGGACGCCTCGTAGACACCTTCAGCGTTAGACCCTGGAAATGTGGAGGGTCTGAAGTCGTTGCCATCTACAAAGAGCGGGTATGGCGACAGTGCCAAAGTTCCGGTCAGGGCATCAGTGTGGGCGGCCTGGACAAACAAGAGGTCTGAATACGGAACCATAAGTCGCGTGTCGGGACACTGCTGTCTCAGAACTCGCGCAAGAAACAACAGATCAAGCACATTGGTCGCATCGATCCGGATGATCCTGATCCGCTTTCTTTGGATCGCCCCCGTAATTTCGTTGATGACGCCGTTCTGGCTGAGCGCCGTTTGCGCCTTGGAAAAAGTCGGAATGCTATCCTCCGCAACATCGCTGTCCTTGAGCGAGAAATCCAGGTCCGTCGCTGGCGGGCCATTTGGCCGCCCTTGCGGTGCTGCCTCGCGATAGGCGTTCCGCAAGTGAGAGATGTCGCGGGGAAACCGGAACACCGTATAATCCCTCGAGTCACGTGCCACCGCA